>JAGOQX010000018.1 GCA_018063105.1 Patescibacteria group bacterium | reverse complement strand
TACGT
Organism: Patescibacteria group bacterium; assembly: GCA_018063105.1. Taxonomy (GTDB): domain Bacteria; phylum Patescibacteriota; class Patescibacteriia; order 2-12-FULL-60-25; family 2-12-FULL-60-25; genus JAGOQX01. Next base: position 14,190 of record JAGOQX010000018.1, on the reverse strand, counting down.
GGAACATGTAGCAGCAGAAGTCGCGAGGTTGCGGGGGATGGAGGTTGAGGATGTTGCGAGGAAGACAACAGAGAATGCGATCAAATTTTTTTGTCTGGCCTCATCATAATATCCCTCAACGTCAACGGATGTGGTAACCTAGGGTGAATTGACATAGAGCTGTATTTTTGCTATAAATTGATTGTCAAATCTATGACAAACGTTGTCTATAAAATAGCTCAAGTATTGCGACGCGCGGGCTTTAATTTTCATGAAGAGAACGATCTTCGTGTGAAAGCGATGCGTCAGACGATCCAAGAACTTGGCTCGATCAAATTTAATATCGAGGTTTTTAAAGATGGTACATGGGCGGCTGAATCCACTAATCTGGATGGTGTAATTACTGGTGGAACGAATAAAGAGAACATCAATGAGACACTAAAAGATGCTGTATTCACGTATTTTGAAATTCCTCCGCAACTCTGTAATGACAGTCTGGTGAGAGGATCGGATGAACCGATGAAACTCGAGCAACGACTGTATGTCTAGCGAGAGTTTGTCAGATGTAAAACAAAACGATTGGATTCGTGCCTGCCGAAAACTCGGACTTCAAGTTGAAACGAACAGAGGAAAAGGTGGTCATGTATTGGTGAAGCACCCGCAGAACGGAATGAAGTACACTGTTCAATCAGATTTACATAAAATTATCAACATCAAAATTTTTCATAAACTCGAACAGTGGGGATTTACTGAGGAGCAGATTTTTGAGGCGTTGAGATAGGGTGTATGGCCAAACGATTTTAATAGTGTTATTTTATCCACAATAATACTATGTTCCCATTTAAAAACTCTTCCGATTATCTCAGCTTCGCAAAAAGTTATTATTCACTCGTTTCTTTTGCTCTCGATCAAGCGGAGGAAATGCTCGACAAAAAAGATCTTGAATGGCTCATCTCTCGAATGCCTGGAATTATCTCGATGGTGAATAGTGTTGGGTATTTACGCGGACAAGACGGTTTTTTCCTCGATAATCGTCCACAGCCATTATCAGAGATACAGAAAGAACTATACGGCATGGAAGATGAAGTTGAATCTCGATTACAAAAACTAACTGACGCAATGAGTGATTCAGAAGTTTCCGACGCATATCTTGAAAGACTAACGCAGTACTTCATCCGCGCCAGATCAAAAAAGACAGCATGAACATATTAGCGATTGCAGATCGGCCACCCAAGCAGTCGATTCTAAAAACCCTGGCAGAAACACGTATCGATCTCATTTGTACGCTCGGTGATCTTGAATTCGGTGATATCGTTGAACTTACGCAGGTCAAAGACATTCCGAAAATAGGTGTGTACGGAAATCATTGTTCGGGTAACTATTTTGAGTCTCTCGGCATCAAAAATATGCACCTTCAAACACTTCAATATCAGGGGTTTACGTTCGGAGGTTTTGAGGGATCAGTTCGATACAAGGCATCATCGTACGCGAAAATGTATACGCAGGAAGAAGCGCAACAGATGTTGAAAGATTTTCCTCACGTTGATGTCATGCTCGCTCACTGTCCTCCGTCCGGTATTAATGATGAACTGGATGAAGATGCTCATGCGGGTTTTATTGGGTTACGTGAATATATTGAACGAGAAAAACCGCAATATCTATTGCATGGTCACACATACCCGACTGAAGCGACATTGATCACACGGTATCAAGACACGGAAATTGTTTACGTATACCAGGATAGGGTGATCACGATAAAATGAGGAATTAAAGTGCTTGGATTGCGTTTTTTCACCTTCATTGACGTCCATCTCATTCGCCTGTATGATCTTGGCGTCTTTTATGGACAAAAAGAGCGCTGACGGAGCCTTGTCACAGTTGAAAGCGCTTGGACTCGTGTGGGATTTGTTGCTTGCGATCGTGATTCCGGTGATCGGACTTGCATTGCTCGGTCAGTATCTTGATCGGCGATGGCATACAGCGCCAGCATGTATCCTTATTGGTCTAGTTGTTGCGCTCGTGCTTACCGTCTTCTTGGTGAAACGAAAAGCGCAGCAGATCCAGAATGATTTGAAAAAACCTCCAGCATCATGAACGTCCCTCTTGTCGCAGAAACAATCTGTCACATCGGAAGTTTTCCGGTGACGAATACGCTTGTGAATTCAACGGTGTTGATGGTTCTTTTTGTTGGTTGTGCATGGTATTTGAAATCACGCATCACAAAAGTGCCGGGGAAATTACAGAATGCAATCGAGTCAATGATTGAATTTTTGCTTGGTTATTTTGATCAGGTAACGAACGATCGAAAAAAGTCCGTTCAGTTTTTTCCGATCGTTGGTACCTTATTTTTGTTTATTTTGCTTTCTAACTGGTTAGGCTTGTTACCTGGTGCCGGATCGATTGGTATTTGGCAAACGCATGAAGGTGCACTTGAACTTGTTCCGATCATGCGATCGGCAAATAGTGATTTGAACATGACGATCGCCATGGCTGCGTTCTCTGTGATCGTTTCGCATTTGTTCGGCATGTTTACGTTGGGATTTTTTACGCATTGGAATAAGTTTATTCAGCTTGGAACCGTCTGGCAGGCGGTGAAAACTTTGAAGCCGATCACTATTCTGACGGCGTTCGTCGAGTTCCTTGTTGGATTCATCGAACTGTTTTCTGAAGCAGCGAAAATCGTTTCACTCTCACTTCGTCTATTCGGAAATGTGTTTGCCGGAGAAGTGTTGCTTACAGTTATCTCAAGCCTCGTTTCTTATTTTGTACCGCTTCCGTTCATGGGGTTGGAATTATTGGTTGGCGTTGTGCAGGCGACCGTCTTCTCCTTGCTCGTCTTGGTCTATCTGACCATCTCCACCACTGCACCACATGGAGATGAAGAGCATGACGAGGCAAAGGGTCATGAACACGCAGCAGCCCATTAAGCGTGTGACGGGCCATCTTCTCTTCTGAGGAGCTGGGCCGCACTCATTCTTAATCGGTGTTCGAGCGACGGAAAAAACCTCATCCTTCACGTCGACTCACACCCGAATAGCCATGACATCAGAAGTATTTATCGTCATGATCAAGGGCCTCACTATCGCTCTCGGTGGTATGATGCCAGCCTTGGCCATTGGAAAGATCGTTTCCAAAGCCATGGAATCAATTGGCCGTAACCCGGAATCAGCGAGCAAGTTGTTCGTTCCGATGTTGCTCGGCGCAGCATTCGCAGAAGCTATCGCAATTTACGCGCTAGTCGTCGTTTTCACCTTGTAATACCGTTTGTGAGATCTTCGATGCGCTGTGTATCGAGGATCGATTGAAACGATATGATTGAACCACAAGCCTCCTCCAGCGTTATTGAAACCCTTGGCATCAATGGGAAGTTGTTATTGGCGCAGCTGATCAACTTCGGCATCGTCGTGTTTGTGATGTGGCGTTGGGTCTACAAGCCGCTCATGAAGATGATGGACGAGCGTGCAAAAGAAATTGCAGGCGGATTGAAGAATGCGAAAGAAGCTGAATTGCAACTCTCGAGTGCATCCTCAGAAAAGGAAGCGTTGTTGAATGCTGCACGAGCAGAGGCTCATGCGATTTTGGAAGATGGTCGCGCGAAGTCTGAAGAATTCCGCAAGCAGAAGTTGGTTGAAACAAAATCGGAAATTGAGAAGATCGCCGTTGAAGCAAAAGCGCAGATGAAACAAGAACGCGAAGCAACATTCGCTGCGTTGAAGGGTGACATCGCGGATCTCGTCGCGCTCTCAACCGCAAAAGTTGCCTCAGAGTTTGATGAAAAAACGCATCGATCATTGATTGAAAAGGCGATCAAGCAGGCGGAGAAGACAGAGCTATGACCTCAACCCGAGAAGTAAATGAGCTCGCACGAGCTTTAGTGGAAGTCGCTGATGGCGACGGTGTTCTTGGTGAAGTCTTAAAAGATATGCAGCAGGTCGCGGATGTTTTTCGCACCGAGCGAGGGTTGCTTGCGGATTTACATCAACCGGTCACGCCACTTGCAGATCGACAGCGTGCACTGAAAAAAGGGTTGTCAGAAGATTGTCACCCGTTTGTCATCAATACGCTCCTCGTCATGCAGCAGTCTCACATTCTGAATCAAGTTGAATTATTGGGAACGTCCGTGATCGCCATGGCACGAAAAGTCACAGGTCATCGATCTGCAGTGGTCACAAGCGCTGTTCCATTAACTCCGAAAGAATTCGCTGAACTGGAAAAACACATACAGGGAACGAAATCAAATCTGACTCTTGAAACGCGCGTTGATCCGAACATTCTTGGTGGCATCATCATCGAGATGGATGGAAAACGCATTGACGCATCTGTCGCAGGAGCCTGTCAGCAACTTCGTGAATCACTTCGCACAACCTAATCCCACCTATTATGACCGAACCAAAACTCAAAAACGTCACCGCAGCCGCGCAGATCTCGATGCGATTGCGAGAACAGATCAAGGAATTTGAAGTTACGAGCGAAGCTACGGAAACGGGCGTCGTGCGTGATGTTGGAGATGGTATTGCCTCCATCGTTGGATTAGCGCAAGCGAAATCCATGGAGTTGTTGAAGTTCGAGAGCGGCCAAGCTGGTGTTGTCTTGAACCTTGAACATGATCGCGTTGGTGCGATGTTGTTGGGTGATGCATCTGGCGTGAAATCTGGTGACCGCGTTGAACTCACGGGGAAGATTTTGTCGATCCCAGTGAATTCAAAAATCATCGGCCGCGTGGTTGATCCGCTTGGGAACATGAAGGATGGAAAGGGCGCATTGAAACCGGAGAAAGAATGTCCAATTGAAAAAATCGCGCCAGGTGTCATGGAACGTCAAGCTGTGACGGTTCCGCTCATGACCGGTATTAAGGCCGTTGATTCCATGATCCCGATTGGTCGTGGTCAGCGCGAATTGATTATCGGTGATCGTCAGGTTGGTAAGACGGCTATTGCGATCGACACCATCATCAACCAAAAAGGTCAGGATGTGATCTGCGTGTACGTTGCGATTGGTCAAAAGGAATCCAAGGTTGCAAAAATTGTCGCGCGCTTGGAAGAAGCTGGCGCCATGGAATATACGATCATCGTTGTTGCCGGAGCATCTGATCCAGCAGCCCTTCAATATATCGCTCCGTATGCTGGTTGTGCGATTGGTGAATTTTTCATGGACAAAGGAAAAGATGTCTTGATCGTTTACGATGATTTGTCTAAACATGCTTGGGCTTATCGCGAAGTCTCATTGCTCTTGCGACGCCCACCAGGTCGTGAAGCCTATCCTGGTGATGTGTTCTACCTGCACTCTCGCTTGTTGGAACGTGCGTGTCGTATGGATGAAAAACATGGCGGAGGTTCCATCACTGCGTTGCCAATCATTGAAACGCAAGCTGGTGATATTTCCGCATACATTCCAACGAACGTCATTTCGATTACGGATGGTCAGATCTACCTCGAAGGTGATTTGTTCTACAAAGGTATTCGCCCAGCATTGAACGTCGGTTTATCCGTGTCTCGCGTGGGTGGTGCAGCACAAACGAAAGCGATGAAAAAAGTGGCCGGTCCGATTCGTTTGGACTTGGCGCAGTTCCGCGAGTTGGAAGCGTTCTCACAATTTGCTACAGATCTTGATCAAGCCACAAAGAACCAAATTGAACGCGGACGTCGTATCGTTGAAATTTTGAAACAGGATCAATATCGCCCAATGTCCATGCATCACCAGGTTGCTGTGTTGTATGCAGTGACGAAGGGGTACGTTGATGCTATTGCCGTCGATCGTGTTCGAGAATGGGAACTTGGATTCCACTCACACCTTGATTCGTCTGCTTCAGATTTGATGGATATGTTGAAAGATCGGAAAGCAATCGATGAAGAGATCGAAAAACGATTGAAGGTTGTGATCCCAGAATGGACATCGATGTTTGAGAGCACGAAATAACTATGGCAGTCTCCACGCGCGTCATTAAGCGGCGGATCAAATCCGTTGCCAACACCCGAAAAATCACGAAAGCGATGGAGCTTGTTGCTGCGTCAAAAATGCGCAAGTCGGTAAACTTGACTCAGGCATCTCGTGCGTATTCTCGTGTGTTGCAGCAGATGGTCGCGCATATTCGCCAGACCGTTCCAGAGCGAAGTCACCGTCTCTTGTCTGCGTCTGCAAAAGCATCAGCCTCTCTCGTGATCGTTGCAGCATCTGATCGCGGATTGTGTGGTGGGTTCAATGCGCAGTTGTTGAAGAAGGCGATTGAATTCCTTTCATCACGAGAGGGAGAGAAGATTGAGGTTGTTACTGTTGGTCGTCGGGCAGAGCTTGCAGTGAAGCGCGCCGGATATCCGATCGTCGCGTCGTTCGAAGCGATTTCTAACGCGCCATCATTTGAACGAAGCGCACCAGTTGGAGAATTCGCCTTTCAAGCATTTATTGAGAAGCGGGTTGATCGGGTGTTTATGGTCTACACGGATTTCAAAAGTGCATTGGCACAGGTTCCGACTGCGATGCAGCTCCTCCCGATTATCCCGGAAACAGATTTGAAAGAAGACCCTGAACTGAAGGAGGAAGATGATGTGGCTCAGCAGGTTCCAATCGACGCACCAGATATTCTCTTCGAGCCGAGTCCGCAAGATGTGCTCGTTTCTATCCTTCCACGACTCCTCGAAACGGAAGTGTATCAGTCACTGCTCGAATCATCTGCCTCGGAACATTCCTCTCGCATGATGGCGATGCGCAGCGCCACAGATAACGCCACAGACATGTTGCAAGATCTCACATTCACTTTTAATCAAGCTCGTCAGGCCAGCATCACACGCGAGATTTCAGAAATCAGCGCTGGAAAAGCAGCTATCGAATAACCCAACACATATGCCCAACGGAAAAATCACACAAGTCATCGGTCCGGTCATCGACGTTGCGTTCGAAGGCGCGCCACCGGCCATTTTTAATGCCCTGACGATTGAACGTGAAGGAGTCACGTTATATTTGGAAGTGGAACAGCACCTCGGAGGTGGGGAAGTGCGAACCATTGCCATGTCATCGACCGATGGGTTGATGCGCGGCATGGAAGTGAAAGACACGGGAGCGCCAATCAGCGTGCCGGTCGGCAAGGAAACGCTTGGCCGCATGTTTAACGTGACCGGTCAGGTGATTGATAATCTTCCAGCTATCAAGTCGCCAAAATTGTCATCCATTCATCGCGCAGCTCCTCCGTTCACCGAGCAATCTACAAAATCAGAAATTTTGGAAACCGGTATTAAGGTGATCGACTTGATCTGTCCCTTTTTGAAGGGTGGAAAGATCGGGTTGTTTGGTGGCGCTGGTGTGGGAAAAACAGTTATCATCACAGAGTTGATTCGTAACATCGCATCTGAACACGGAGGCTATTCTGTGTTTGCCGGTGTCGGTGAACGATCACGCGAAGGAAATGACTTATATCGTGAAATGAAAGAATCTGGCGTGTTGGAAAAGACAGCGCTCGTCTTCGGTCAGATGAATGAACCACCAGGTGCTCGTGCTCGCGTGGCTTTGACCGGTTTGACTTTGGCTGAACATTTTCGCGATGCTGATCATCAAGATGTGTTGTTGTTCGTTGATAACATTTTCCGCTTCACGCAAGCCGGTTCAGAAGTATCTGCATTGCTCGGACGTATTCCGTCTGCCGTGGGATACCAACCAACACTCGCAACAGAAATGGGAGGTTTGCAAGAACGCATCACCTCAACAACAAACGGTTCCATCACGTCCGTTCAGGCCGTGTACGTTCCAGCTGATGACTTGACTGACCCAGCTCCAGCAACAACCTTCAATCACCTTGACTCCACCGTCGTGCTCGCACGCTCGTTGGCAGAGCTTGGTATTTATCCTGCTGTTGATCCGCTCGATTCCTCATCAACCATCCTTGATCCGCTCATCGTCGGCGAACGTCACTATCGCGTTGCTCGAGGTGTACAACGTATTTTGCAGCGCTACAAGGACTTGCAAGACATCATCGCGATCTTGGGTATGGAAGAATTGTCCGAAGACGATAAGAAGACGGTGTCTCGTGCACGCAAGGTTCAGAAATTCTTGTCCCAACCGTTCCATGTGGCTGAAGTGTTCACCGGAAATCCTGGAAAGTATGTGAAGTTGGAAGACACAATCCGCAGCTTTGAAGAAATTCTTGAAGGAAAACATGATGACAAACCAGAGCAGTCATTCTACATGAAGGGCTCTGTTGATGAAGTATGATGCTCCACTTTAAGCTCGTAACACCTGAGCGCGTTGTCTTTGAGACAGACGTTGATGAGGTGACACTTCCGACAACATCGGGGGAGATTACGATTCTTCCACACCACATTCCATTGGTCGCAACGCTGGTTTCAGGAGTTGCGCGGTTGAAAAAAGGAAAGGTAGAAGAAGATGTGGCTGTGTCCGGTGGATTTATTGAGATTAATGAGAATAGTCAGGTGAATGTGTTAGCTGATACCGCAGAACGTGGATTTGAATTGAAATTTGATGCGATCGAAGAAGCCAAGAAGCGCGCAGAAAAGGTGATGAGCGAAACGTCACGCGCAGACGAGGCTGCATACGCCAGTGCGATGGCCGGGCTCGAACGTGAACTTGCTCGATATCGCGTTGCACACAAGCATCGAACATCTTCGCGCGTGCCAACAATTGATCGTTCAGATTTACCGACAGACGAGAACCCAGCGTGAACCGCCCCTAGCCCCTCCTTCGTAAGGAGGGGGACATGATAGATTATGATAAACGGCAGGAAAACATTTGAGTGTTTTGGACTTGTGATCCATGGGTATGATCAGCAAGCTGTGTTTCAGTTGATTGAGCAGGAGACGGCGAAGCGATCGCTTTTTATCGTGACGGCGAATCCGGAAATATTACTTGAAGCAAAACGAAATCCACAGTATTGGAATACGTTGCGTCAAGCAGATTTACGTCTCGTTGATGGATTTGGTCTCCAGCTCGCCGGTTTGACGTCTGGGGCGTCCGTCGACCGTTTTTCTGGTGTTGCACTTTCTGACGCGTTGGTCGCTGAAGCGGCTCGTCGAAATTGGCGTGTTGCACTTATCGGAGGCGAGCAGGGGAATGCGGATCGTGCCGTATGGAAGTTGCGCGAGCGACATCCAAATTTGAATATCATGGGGGAGCAGGGCAGTCGCGTTGAACGCGATGGATCAGATAATGAGGCGGGGGAGGAGGCGCGGTTTCGGCTTTCGCAATTTGCGCCGGATGTGCTGCTTGTTGCGTTTGGTCATCCGAAACAGGAGTCGTGGATCGTTCGGTATTCGCAGGATTTTCCGAGTGTAAAGATTCTTGTTGGTGTTGGCGGAACACTTGACTATTGGTCAGGTCAAAAACAACGCGCACCGAAATTTTTGCAAACAGCTGGATTGGAGTGGCTCTGGCGATTATTTGTTGAGCCGAAACGATGGAAGCGTATTGCGAGCGCGGTTGTCGTATTTCCCGCGCTTGTCGTCTGGGAACGTATCTCCAAGTTCTTTCGCTAGACTTTTTTATCGCCGAAACGTAAGATGGTTTTTATCTATGGCATCTCCTCACACGCGTTTGCGTTTTTCTCCAAGCCCGACCGGATATCTTCATATTGGTGGTCTTCGGACAGCTTTGTATAACGAGCTTTTCGCAAAACGGACAGGCGGCGATTTTATCTTGCGCATCGAGGACACCGATCGTGTTCGCTTTGTTGAAGGCGGTATTGAGAATATTTGTGGTTCTCTCAAGGCATTGAATCTTATTCCAAATGAAGGTGTCTGGATTGATGATGATGGAAAATTGATTGAGTTAGGTTCGTTTGGACCGTATCTACAAAGCGCACGAAAAGATCGTCATCTCGCGTATGCGATGCAGCTCGTTGAAAAAGGAGACGCATATCATTGTTTTTGTTCCACTGATCGATTGACGCAACTTCGCGAAGAGCAACAAGCGGCGCATTTGCCGACGATGTATGACGGGAAGTGTCGATCTCTCTCGCAAGAAGAGGTAGAGAAGCGTGTTGCTGCGAACGAGTCGCATGTCATTCGTTTAAAACTTCCGAAAGAAGGCACTGCAACGTTTGATGATGTTATTCGTGGTTCTATTTCATTCGAATGGGCATTGATTGATGATCAGGTCATTATCAAATCCGATGGATATCCAACGTATCATCTCGCCGCAACGTGTGACGATCATGACATGGAAATTACGCATGTGGTTCGTGGAGAAGATTGGGTGTCGTCAACGCCAAAGCATCTTTTCATCTACAACTCGTTTGGATGGAACGTTCCCGCATTCGCACATCTGCCGTTGCTGTTGAACGCCGATCGTTCCAAGCTCTCCAAGCGCCAAGGTGATGTCGCGGTTGAGGACTATCTCGCTAAAGGTTATTTGCCAGACGCATTATTAAATTTCGTCGCGCTCCTCGGTTGGAATCCATCGGCTGAACAGGAAATTTACACACACCAACAATTGCGAGAAGCGTTTGAATTGAGCAAAGTGAATAAAGCCGGTGCCGTATTTAATATTGAAAAGCTGGATTGGTTGAACGAACAATATATCCGCGCGATGACGGTGGAGGACTATTTGAAACTCACACGGCCATTCATCACGCAGCCAAATCAGGATGCGGCTTTTATCGATCGTTGTCTCTTGATCATCCGCGACCGTGTTCGGTTTGCGAAAGACGTTGAAACATTAACGAGTTTTTTCTTTGCGCCTTCATTTGATTTTTCAGCAGCGCAACTCACATGGAAGACGCAGGCGAAGCCGGAGGCGATTGAACGTCTTCAGGCTGTTTCAGAGTTGTTGACTAGATTATCTGATGCTGATTTCGTCGTCTCACAACTTGAATTGAAGGTCAAAGCTCTCATCGCAGAACGTGGGTGGGGAAATGGTGATACATTGTGGCCATTACGCGTTTCATTGTCCGGGCAGGAGAAGTCACCTGGGCCGTTTGAATTGCTGGAAGCGTATGGAAAGACACGAAGCTTGGAACGGTTGGGGCAGGCAATTGCTGTTTTGAAGCAGTAATATCTTTACGAGGTGCCTACACATACGGCATACTAGGTGTCGTGCATAGCCTACGTTGGAAAAATGGAAAGACAGTTTTGAGCTGCATGATGGCGTGTGTGTTGTTTGTCACGTTCAATTTTCCGTTATCTGCTCAGGTCGCTGTTGATTCAGGAGAAAATACTGATGCGAATGTTAAACAGCAAATTGATCAACTCAATAATAAAGTGAAGGCAAAGCGTGCGAATGTGAAAGAGATCAATGCGATGATCTCAAATTATCGAACGCGTATTATTCAGCAAGAGGCGAAACAAGCTTCGCTTGAAAATCAGGTTGCGCTGTTGGATAACCAAGTTGCAGAAACGCAGTTGGATATTCAGAGACAGAAGGAAGAGGCAGAGGCTCTTGGCTTGGAGATTCAGGTCCTAGAGGCGCAGATCTCTCAGGAGAACGCACGGATTCTTCGTCAGAAAGAAGATGCGGCAGAAATCGTTCGTTTGATTCATCAGGCAGACGAAGTGATGCCTTTGGAGGTCCTGTTAACGAAGCAATCCTTGTCCGCATTTTTTGATCAACTCGAGCAGATGAAACAGTTGCAAAATAATTTAACGGATGCATTGCAACGGGTGAAAGCGATTAAAGCAAAGCTTGAAGATTCGAAAAAACAACGAGATGAAAAGTTGGCAGCGCTTGAAGCGAATAAAAAAGAACTTCATAAAAAAGAGCTGGCGTTAGAGTCTGAACGGAATTTTAAAACCTCGCTGATCGCAGAAACGCAATCTACGCAGTCTGAATTTGAGCGAGTATTGTATGAATTGAAGCAGCAGCAGCAGGCGACAGCAGATGAAATAAGTTCAATTGAAACAAAGCTGAAAGACAAGCTTGATTCCGTTGATCAGGCATTGGCTCGAGGTGATGTGTTGTTGAATTGGCCCGTGGAACCAGCGAGGGGGATTTCGGCAAAGTTTCATGATCCAACGTATCCATTTCGAAATTTATTTCAGCACCCAGGAACCGATGTACCGATTAGTGTAGGTACAAAAGTCCGAGCCGCGGCAGGTGGATATGTTGCATGGAATAAGACCGGTAAGATGTATGGGAATTACACAATGATTGTACATCCAGGCAATGTCGCAACGGTATATGCGCATCTTTCAAAGTTTATGGCAAAACCGGATACGTATGTTGATCGAGGTGATATTATAGGTCTATCAGGTGGAATGCCTGGTCAGCCAGGTGCTGGGCTTTCAACGGGGCCGCACCTTCATTTCGAGGTTCGACAAAATGGTGTTCCCGTTGATCCAGAGAATTTCTTACCAAATATTGCTTCTGATGAATAATACGCTTGTTGTATGAAATCAATCCTCTCCATTCTATCTGTCGCGCTGTTTTTCATCTGCGTGCCATTTGCGACGCACGCAGCACGATTTGATTTGAGACTCATGTCAGACGTTGTCATATTGCCTGCGCATCCATTGGTATCAACTCCTGTAAAATTATACGTCACTATTGATAATGTCGGAGCAGATGATGTTGAGGGGATGGTGATGTTTAGGGATGGGGATGTGATCATTGGTCAAAAGCCGATTTCCGTTCGAGCTGTTGGAAGTCCTGAAGAGGTTTGGATTAGTTGGACTCCAAAAGAAGCAGGACCACATGTGATCTCGATCCGTGTTGTGAATGATCTGGAATTTCCAGAAGCAAGTCCGGTGGATAACGAAACATCAAGAACTGTTTTTGTGGATCAAGATACAGATGGAGATGGTATCTTAGATAGCGTTGATCCTGATATTGATAACGATGGGTTAACGAACACGCAGGAGGCGACAATTGGGACGAATCCAAAAAAAGTTGATACAGATGGTGATGGGATCAACGATAAAGATGATTTTTATCCGCTTGATCCAACACGATGGAAAAAGCCAGTACCTGTGATTAAACCATTACCCGTAGCAACTCCGCCTGTGAAGACAGCGGAGAAGGTGGCGGTAAAAACAACATCGGTTGTTCCAGCTGTTACGGCTCCAAAAACAGCGATTCAGGAAGCGGTCGCATCACAGCCGGTAGCTATTTCTGATACAGGTGATAGCGTGGTGAAGGTTCAGGAATACGTTGTAGCTTCATCAACAACGGTTCCTCCATCTCCGGTTGCGGTGACACTCACATCATCGACCGTTGAAGCAGGAGCAGCAGATGTTGATGGGGTTGAGAAAAAAATAGCCGTGGCGGAGAAAGATCCTATTGATATGATGTCAGTTGGACTGTGGTCAGCGGCTGGACTACTTGCGCTTATTACGGCGGTAATCTTTTTTATCGCAAAGCGGAAAGAGGAAGAATAATGGCATCTAAGTCTTCCATGGTGGTAACGCGAACGAGTTTAGCGCGAAGTTCTTTGAAGTCAATCCAAGGCATTGTCGCTGCCAATTCTTTTTTGAAATAAAAGGGGAGATGTTTTCGGAGTTTGATCAGTCCGTGTGTACCGTAGCGTTGAATATGCCATTCTGCGTGTTGATGAACAACGTGGATGCGATCTTCTAGTGTTGGCGGTGTTGGTTTAGGATGTGTTTCGGGAGATAGGGTGTGTTGGAGTTCCGCAAAAATCCATGGGTTGCCTAACGCACCGCGTCCGATTAATACACCGTCTGCGCCAGATCGGTTGAGCGCCTCTGTTGCCGTTGCTGAATCCACGATGTCTCCATTGATCAAAACGGGGAGTGAGGTGCGTTGTTTTGCTTCTCCGACTCGCTCCCAGTTTGCTGAACCGCTGTAGCCCTGTTCCTTTGTTCGTCCATGAATGGAGATCAGATCTGTTCCCGCGTCTTCAAGCACTTTAACGAATTCCAGAATGTCCGTATCTTTGCTCCATCCTAATCGCGTCTTCACACTGACCGGGACCGTCACAGCTGCTTTAACCGCCTTGATCATCGCTGATGCGCGTTCTGGTTCTTTCATGAGCGAGGCGCCGTTAAAATTGGAAACGATATTGTAGACCGGGCACCCCATGTTGATATCGATCCCATCTGGATGAAATTGCTCCTCAATGATGCGTGCAGCTTCAGCCATGGTTGCGGGATCTGAACCGAAGATTTGTTGAATCAATGGTCGCTCACCTTCATCGAATCGTGCCATTTCGAGCGTCTTTGGATTATGGCGAATGACGGCCTCTGACGACACCATTTCGCGGAACATCAATGGTGCACCCTGTTCTTTACAGATAAGACAAAACGGCAGATCTGTCAT
>JAGOQX010000017.1 GCA_018063105.1 Patescibacteria group bacterium | reverse complement strand
TTTTTTGGGAGCTTAAACAATAAAAGGTAATTCAATTGTTCCTGGCTTTTAAACGTTTTGAAGACCGGAAAAACCCAACCAGTTTAAATTTGCAAGAACGTGCCATCCATCACATCAATCTGAATCAACGGCGCATGCGCTTCAACGAGTCGGAGGCGCTCGCGAAAGGTGTTCTCGTCATGAGCCAAGATAGCTGGAATGATGTTGTTCATGGTTGCGGGTGTTCTTATCCTAACTGTTTGATTCGTCGTTTGTGGCGTTGCAATGATGATGGTTTGGTGTCCAAAAAGAGTTGAATCAGCTCTCGCGCTTTTTTCGGCTCAAGTCTCCAACCGGAAAGCGAGATGACGTTTGCGTCGTTGTGCTCACGGGCAAATTCCGTTGTCTCCTCGTCAAAGGCATCAAACGCGCGAATCTTTTTGATGCGATTTGCCGCAATCGTCACGCCCACGCCGCTGCCGCACACAAGTACGCCACGAGCGTTCGGTGTCTTTACGACGCGCTGGGCCACGCGTTTCGCGATAAGTGGGTAGTCATCATCTTCGATCTGTTTCGGCGAAAGATCAACGATCGTGAGTGGCAGGTTCGCGAGAAAAGGCAGCAAAGCTTCTTTCAAGGCAAAACCTGCATGATCGGCTCCAAGGAAGATAGTGCGTTTCATATGAGGAGAGGATAGGGCAGAAGCACGAAGTCGGGAAGTGGGTCAGGATGTTGACCATGTCATTGTTTTCAGCTAGGGTCTTTCGGGCCTTTCACAGAGGAGTTCATGATGACTTCACATGCGATCGTTGGTGCGGTGTGGGGCGATGAGGGTAAGGGGAAGATTGTTGACCTGTACTCGGAATCGACGGATCTGTGCTACCGCGTCGGCGGTGGACCGAATGCGGGTCATACGGTGATCGTTGGTGAAACGAAGCACGTGCTCCATATGTTACCGGTCGGTATTCTTCGTGCCGGATGTGCGAATGCGCTTGGTCCGGCCGTTCTCGTAGACCTCGATGTATTGAAGACGGAGCTCGCGATTTCCATTCAGTGCGATTCGAGTGTTCTTCTCGATGAGCGAGCTCACATCATTCTTCCGTTTCATAAGCTCCTCGATGAGTGCAGAGAGGCGGCGAGTGGGAAGACGGCGATCGGAACGACCAAGCGCGGAGTCGGTCCGGTGATGGAGGACGTTGCGGCCCGCCGTGGACCTGTCCTCGGAGATCTGAGGGATGCGAGTCGCCTGTGCAAAGCGCTGACCGATCGCAACTTCTTCGATGAGCGTAACGCCTTGCTCGCATACTACGGTCATCCGACGTTTTCCCTGGAAGAGACTGTCGGATACTGCATGTCGTTCTCTTCCGTTGTTGTTCCGCGGTTGCGAGATACGGCTGCGATCGTGCATCGAAGTCTGAAGGCTAGTGGCAAGGTTCTATTCGAGCTGGCGCAAGGTGTGATGCTCGACATTCACCAGGGGACCTACCCGTACGTGACCTCTTCGCTCTGCACCCCGGCCGCCATTGCCGCGATTCTCGGCGTCTACAAGCTGGATCGCGTCACGATGGTGTCCAAGGCATATATCACGCGGGTGGGGAACGGAGTGTTTCCGACGTTGATCAAGGATGAGCGTCAGCAGTTCCTTGCAAAACGTGGACAGGAGTTTGGTGCCACGACCGGTCGTCAACGTCAGTGTGGTTGGCTCGATATTCCGATGCTCCGGTATTCGTGCCGAGGCGGAACGGATATCGCGCTGACAAAGTTGGATCTGTTCACGGGTCTGGATCGCATTCCGGTGTGTGTTGCGTACGAGCAGCGATCATCCGGTACGGAACTGATGAGCGAGGCAACGCTGACGGATACGGTTCTGTCACAGGTTACCCCCGTGTATCAGGAGCTTCCCGGATGGACAGAGGACATCAGCGGCTGTCGCAAGTTCAGCGAGCTGCCTCGTGCGGCTCAGTCCTACGTGACATTCATCGAACGGCGCGTCGGTCTTCCTGTGTCTGTCATCGGTGTGGGTCGCGAGCGAAACGATATCTGTTCGCGTTGATAGCAGCTTCTCTCTGAGCGGATCTAGGTCCGCTCTTTTCTTTTGAGGGTTCTGGCTTGACGGAACCGGCAAAAACTGGTAGTTCTGTATACCCGCGATCGCACTGGGCGATGGAGCGGGCCTTGGATGTCCAAGGACGTCCCCTGAAGAGGAGGCTGGCTATGAAGCAACGTCGAAGTCCGCGTGTTTCGCTCTTTCAGCTGCTGTTCCTGACCCGTCGTGAGCCTACGCCCGAGCGGGTTCAGGTGATCTGGGATCGACTGAGGATCGCTCGTCTTGCGCCTGAGGATGTGCGCACCTCGCGTGACGAGCTGATTCATCTGAAGAACCAGGCTTACCTTCTGAAGTCCAGAGCCCTGTTGAATCGATTGACCCTGTGCGGTCCCACCGTACACGAAGTCAACCGGTTGCGCGTCTGGCTGGAGGAGGCTGGTGTTCAGCTGACGGACGAGAGGACTCCGGATGCGCCGATCGATCTGACCGAGTCGGAGCTTTCGGAGATGCTTCGCGCCGCGTATCAGCGGGAAGCGCTGGACTACCTTGACGAAGCCCGTCGTCGACCCACGATTCCGCTCGTCGAGCTCGTACGAGATCGGTTCGATCGTGCCGGTGTCGACGTGACCGCGGTGCCCACCATGTTCTTCCTTGAGCTGAACGAGCTGGCGCTTAGGGCAACGCTCCACGATCCGACCCTCTGACAATTCCTGACCGTCTGCACTCTTCTTCACGCGAAGGAGGGTGTTTTTTGTTATACTCTTTATTGTATGAATAATCCTTTTGCAAAAGAGCGGTTTAAGAATCTGCCAGAAGAAGGTTTGACTGAGGTATATCAGAACCCTCATATTAAGCTTCCGTTTGATCTGCGGGATTTAGTTTTATTCTCCAATCGTGAACATGGAGATGTTCCATTGAGAGCGCTGCCATATCATCACCGCAGTGCTGATCTTGGGATTTCAACGATTATTCACGAAAAAGATCGGAAACGACATCATGTATTTTGTCAGTTTGATATTAAAGGGGGAGGCTTTTTGTTTCCAGAACAACATGAATCGAAAAAAGTAGGTGTGCAGGCTGGTGAATTGGCTGGGTATCCAGAAGCACATCTTTATCCGAATTCTCCGGAAACGCCCTGGGGATACGATGCGCTGGGTTTAATGGATGAACGTATGGCGAATGGTGCAATTCAGCGTGCAGAACAACTATCTGTTTTAGGTATGCGAGTGGAGGGGATTGCGGCGGTATTTCGAACAGATCGAATTATGGTGCGTGGAGTTGAGGTCCCGGTTACTGAGTTTAAGCGAGAGGCAATTGAGCGAATGCGGCAATTAGCAAAAGATGAAAGCGATCCAGATGAAAAACAGAGATATCGTGAGATGGTAAAAGATATTAAAGAAATGTTTGAGCCTGTCATCATGATTCGTTTGATGCGTTCGATTTTTCGCTTGCGTGATTTGAAGGATGCGACCTCTGAGCAGCGTCAGCAGATGCTGAAAGAAGCTTGCCAGAATGTGAACTATGAACAGGAGGCGCTTGGATTGCCGGAACGATTATCCGTTGAAACATCTGAGGGAATGATGAAGTTTATCGAGTTTATTTCTGAATGGTATGGCAGAAATATTGGAATGTTACATGGTGGTGGATTTACGCATGAATTTTTGCACATGGGAAACCTGACACTTGCCGGTGAGATCGTGGATTTGGATTCAGTTCAGCCGGTTGTCAAGCAAGTAAAGTATTATGGAAAGCCGGAAAATAAATCTGCTTGGAATACGGAGCACGCTTTAGAGCCTTTTTTTCATGAAACGCCAGAAGGTGGTGCATGGATTAATCCAGATGTTGGGATGCATCGTCAGCCTGACGAGCGTTTCACGTTACCAAAGTGTCTAGTGAAAGATATGCGAGATATTTGTTTTTCGTTACGGATGATTTGTAAAGAAGACGCCATTCCATTGAATATACGAAAACAAGAGATCAGACAGTCTATCGCTGAAGCATTGATAGCGGGGTACATTGCTGGATTGAGTGAGAGCGATTCATTTGAGGTGATCGGAATTTCTTCAACTCAACTTGTCGCGGCTTTTCGAGAAATTGCAGGGCAGGTTGTTCGTGATGCAAAGCGGATGCCATCAGTGGCGCCGGATGAAGTGTAGCGATGTTATACTACGAAATAGAATTATGAAAAACCCATTTGAAGCGCCACGTCTTGATGCAAAACCAGCGAGAGCTCAAGCAAGGCGCCAGGCTGTTGCAGACGTATTACATGAGGATGCGGAGGCGCAGCTGGAGGAACGGCTAGAAGGGATAAATGTAGACTGGGCGCAGCGTGTATCAGAAGCATTAGATGATCTGATAAATGAGAGATATTTCGGTACATTAGTTTATGTTATCCGTTTGTTAAAAGAATCAGCACCACATCCAGAAAAACATTTAGATCTCATCGTAGATGTGCTACGAAATAATCATATAAACTTATTTTGTATTTTGGACTGTTTTTCCGAACGGTATTTTCCGGGACGATCCTTAGTTCTTGATCTATTGAAAGAGTACGCTAGGAGCGAGCCGACCGCCTGTCTTCGTTTGCTGAGTGACTATGGTGCAATTCTCCCGCCAGAGGAAAGGGTGAAATGCAAACAACAGCTAGAGGTGGGTGCTCTTGTGTTTGCGGAGGCACAAATTCAAAAAATTCCACTTTATCTATCAGAAGTAAACTTTTCATATAATTCAGCGTTAGAGGATCCTATTGCGAATATTGAAAAATTTTATCGTGAGCTTGGAAGAGAATGGCATTGGAGCGAGCATGAAGACTTAATGGATAAGGCGATTCGGATTTCCATTACTTCTGGAGATGTAGGCTATGCGAAATCAATTGTAAGGCAGTCATTTAGCAGCTCTGTGCGTGAAGTAGCTCAATTGGGTGAAGAAGAGAAAGTGAATGATCGAAACTCTGCTGAGTGGCGACGAGGAGAGAAACGAAGGAGACAGAAAGAGAAGCGAATAGAGTTATTTGAATCAAAATTTCGTCGAATGTATGGAGAAGAAATAGAAGAACATTTTCTTAAGATTATTCGTTGCCATCAGCGGCTTTCGCATCTAACCTTTTTTGATGCAGTCACGCGTTATGAAGATGAATGCGGTTGTAAAATATCTGAAATAATGATAGGCGCATTACATGGCGATATTTGTGCTGCATATGAATCCGCTTTACATGAAATGAATATTGCTAGCTTTGATCAACTAAAACATAGATTTCCAACTTTTCCTATCATAGAAATAAAAAAAGAAATTCAAAGGCTTTATAGTAGGATGTTGCGGAGCAGTCCAGAAAAAATTGAAGGTTGGGTGGAGGCAACGGGCGTGTCCCTCGACCTTTCCGCGAAAGATACGTTAGAAGCTGTTCAGTTACGCTGCTCTTGTTGGGCACGGCTGTCACCTGGCCAAGTTCTTGATGATATACGCATCTTTCAGGGGCTTGGTTTATCCAATGATATCCAAGAATCAATTGAGATCTATCATTTACATGAACTCAAAGGAGGTCATTATTCAGCGGGGTCATTGGTGGGTTTATTGGGCTCTAAACAGATTTCGTTTGTTCCTGGGACGAAGCGGCATGAGGAGCTACTGATTGCGCTAATTGCATCTGATGCCACTGTTCTGGATTTACAATACCAAACTAATTCGTTTTCAGGTGTTTTGTACTGGGTGGCTGATCAGCTCATTCTTCATAAGAACGTGGACTTGAATGTGGGGGGGAAAAAAGAGGTGGTAGATGCTTTTATTAGAAAAAATGGAATCGAAATTGCGAATCAGGTTTGCTTGGCGCGGTGCCATGTTGGGAAATTGATTGAATGGTGTGAGGTGAATAAAGTTCAACCAGATGTTAAGCATATTACGGAGCGAATGAGGCGGCTTATTACAAATCGATCTGTTGATTTTCAGGGATTATTTGAGCTTTCTGATGCATTTCAAGTGACCTTTGAATTGGATATTGCGACGATTAGTTCAATTCGAGGCCCTCTACCGCTTCGCGATGCAGCTCGATTATATAAAGGTTTCTTACCGAAAAAAGGAGAGGACCGTTTGAAGGCGATCCAAGCTCTTCGAAAACAATCTACGTCAATGTCAATGTTGCCAGAACTGCTCGAAATACGTGGTCCAGCCCGACGCGAGGAGTTTTGTCCGTATAAGCAACAGATTGAGCCTTTACTTCGCACGATTGGTTTTTTAGAAGCACCGGTTGATCAACGGGCTATCATTCAATATTTCAAGGAATTTGGGATGTTAAATCTTCCATATTTGGCGAATACGATTATTGATGTGAATCGCGTGCAGGAGATTACCTCTGAAGATGAACGATTACGTAAGATTGAACAATCGCCAAAGTTAAAAAGTGCGATGGAGCTTCTTCGTATTCAGTCAACAGAATTAACGCCAGAGCATCTCATTAAACGAATAAAAGAATTTCAGAAAGTATTAGCTCATGCTGTGCTCAACGATCAGCCATTGCCGGTTGGTGTTGAATATAATGAGTTTGCGATGTCGATATTTAATGCCTTGATTCCGCACGTTGGCACATATGCTGGAATTCAGGATCGACCAACCCTTGTTTCCCTTCTCCGTTCGCAAGAGCAACGAAAACCCCCTATTTTTCTGACGCATCAAACCATGCAGGTCTTTGTACGAAAAACCGAAGAGATTGGAGAGGATGCTGAGAGTATGCGAGAGCAACCCGTGGAAAAGAAGATTGCATTGTTAGATGAACAGATCGCAAAAAAGATTGAGGTAGAGCCATTGCAGAATTTCTTCGCACCTTGGCGCGCTGGAATGCGATTGGAACAATTTGGTCAGTCTGATGCGGGCTGGTGGTTAGAAGGTATCCATCAGCGGCTTCTGAACCAGAAAAAAGAATTAGAGACAAAATTAGAGTCAATTACGAATGAAAAAGGGAAAATAGCGATACAGAAGCAGCTTCAAGTTCTTGAGCAATACATCGACCAGTTAGACGTTACGCATTTGCAGAATTCGTTAGATGCTGTTTCTGCAAAAGATGCCAAAATGCAAGCTAAAACAACAACCGCTTTATTATTTCAAGGAATACGATCAATTTTTAAATCAGCGGACGGAAAAACGAACGATAGTGCTATGATGCAGTTCGCTGGAGTAGAGGCCCATGCATTGGCAATGCGTTTGATGAGGATTGAGGCCCCTGGGCATATTGAAAGCATTGAACAAGCTGAACGCGAACATAGTACTACAGCAAAATTTACGGCTTGGAAGAAGTATTTCTTTGAAGAATATCTTGAACATTTTCAAAGAGAAGGGGCTTCACAATGTCCTGAGGAGCTTCGTGAAGTTCTGCATATGCTCTGGCGTACAAAAGGTATTGCGAGTGCATTACGAGAGACGGGAATGGAAAAGTATGGGGCACCGAAGCATCCGCTTGGCGATGTGGTTCGAGCCGTTTCTGTTTTAGAGAAGCAACGCGAGCTTATATTAAATGGTTTGGATGATTTTACTCCGACGAATATGGAGATTCATCCTGTAAAGGGCATTGGACATGCTTTGTCTGGTGATATTGCAAATGCGTGTTTTAATAAGCATCGTCAAGCTTTAATAAAAGGTGAGTTCTCTGGCATAACGTCGTTGTTGTTAGCATTACCTGAGCAGCAAACAGAATTAGCCGGGTCAGTTTTGTGTATCGATACACGTACATCTGATGGAAAACGAGTATTGGTGATACGCGCATTAAACCCAACAGAATCTGTTGTTCAACGTGTTGTGTATCCTACGTCAGTAGTGAGGGCTGTAGTTGAGTATGTTATTCAGGCTGCCGAAGCGAGTCACGAAACAGATCCGAATGACCCAGTTCGTGAGGTTCGGTTATGCGTTAGTCCAAGTGGCCAGCACTCAACGAATCGACCGGTTATTGCGGCTGCAGAGCAGAAGCTGCTCACAACTGTGTGGAAGGATCATAAAAATGGTTCAGCATTAGAAAATACGTCAGAAACAACATTTAATACGTATCATATTTGGATCGAGGGTCAGACGAAGACTGTATGGGAAAAGTAATTGATGATGTGCTAGGTGCTGCGCATTGACGTCCCCCAGAAAAACAAGCATGATTACAGGGCAAAACTATGCCCTCAGAATCATCCGCAGCCCCACAACGACCGAATTTTCCAGCAATGGAAGAAGCGATGTTAGAGTTTTGGGAGAAAAAAGAAATTTTTACCCGTTCCATTGAAGAGCGACCGGAAACAAAGTCCTTCGTTTTTTACGATGGTCCACCGTTCGCGACTGGTCTTCCGCACTACGGTCACCTTCTTCAATCAACCATCAAGGATGCCATTCCTCGGTATTTCACGATGCAGGGATATCGCGTCCAGCGCCGATGGGGTTGGGACTGCCATGGGCTTCCTGTTGAGAACTTGATTGAAAAGTCTCTTAAGCTGAATTCCAAGCGCGACATTGAATCGTACGGTATCGATAAGTTTAATGAGGCGTGTCGATCTTCGGTGATGGAATATACAGGGGACTGGAAAAAATACGTTCGTCGCATCGGTCGATGGGTTGATTTTGATGGGGCGTACAAAACGATGGATGCGTCATACATTGAATCTGTTTGGTCCGTGTTTGCGGATTTGTGGAACAAGAAATTTATCTACAAAGATCTGCGCGTTTCGTTGTTCTGCCCGCGTTGCTCAACGCCACTCTCCAATTTTGAGATTGCGATGGGCAATCACTATATCGATGCACAGGATCCAGCGGTGATGGTGAAGTTTCCGGTGAAGGGTGAAGAGAAAACGTATTTCTTAAGTTGGACTACAACGCCTTGGACGTTGCCTGCAAACGTGGCGCTCGCTGTGCATCCGGATGAGATGTATGTTCGTGCGCTGATCCATGCAACAGGCGAGACGCTGATTTTTGCCGATGGTCTGACATCTTCAGTATTGCAGCAATTCTTCCCATTGACGGACGAAGAGACTCCATTTGAAGTTGTGAAAAAGATGAAGGGTGAGGAGTTGATGGGGATGTCCTATGAACCGCTCTACCCGATGACGGATGAGCAACGAGCAAAATACACGGCACGTGAAGGCAAGGTGATGTATCAGGTGATCGGAATGGAATATGTCACCATTGCGGATGGAACCGGAATCGTACATACAGCACCTGCTTTTGGTGAAGAAGATTTTTCGGCTTCAAAAGTTCATGACCTTCCAGTGATTGTCACGGTTGATGATGAGGGGCGCCAGAAACAGGACCTATCAATTGCAGCTGGCATGCCGGTGAAAGAATCTGATCCAGTGGTGCGTGAAGATTTGCGTACGCGCGGGTTGTTGTATCGCGATGAAACGGTGACCCACAGTATTCCGATCTGTTGGCGTTGCGCGACGAAATTGTTGTACAAGGCTCAACCAGCTTGGTTTGTGAATGTCACAAAGTTAAAGCCAAAGATGTTAGAAACCGCGAAAAAGATTTCTTGGAACCCAGAACATTTTAAGGAGGGACGATTTGGAAAAGGGCTCGAAACCGCACCGGACTGGTGCATCTCTCGTACCCGCTTTTGGGGCGCGCCGTTGCCGGTATGGGCCTGTTCATCCTGTGATGAAATTCGGGTCATTTCCTCTATCGCTGACCTTGAACAAGCGTCCGGAAAACCAATGGAAGGATCACGCACAAAACTTGATCTGCATCGACCAGGAATTGATCTTGTTACGATGCCGTGCAAATGCGGAGGCGAAATGAAGCGCATTCTTGATGTGTTTGATTGTTGGTTTGAATCAGGAAGCATGCCGTATGCGTCTGAACATTATCCGTTTGAACGAAAGGCTTCATTTGAAGAACACTTTCCAGCAGACTTTATTGCTGAAGGTCAGGATCAGACGCGCGGATGGTTCTACGGAATGCACGTGTTGGCAACAGCCATGTTTGGCAAGCCAGCCTTCAAGCAATGCAATGTGACGGGCATGATCATGGCAGAAGACGGAAAGAAGATGTCAAAGAGTTTGAAGAATTATCCAGATCCATGGGAGCTCTTGAATCGGATCGGTGCAGACGCATTGCGGTTGTATTTCTTGTCATCACCGGTTGTGGAGGCTGAGCAATTGAATTTCTCGGAAAAGGACGTTGAAACAATTCAGCGGACTGTGTTTGGAACGCTCTGGAATGTTCGTGCTTTTTACAAGATGTACGCTGGTGAAGGTCATGTGGATTTTGTGAAACCAAAGAGTGCTCACGTTCTGGATCGTTGGTTGATGGCACGCATGGCAACGTTGACGCGAGACGTGACAACGGCGATGGAAGCGTATGACTTGGTTGGTGCAACTCGACCGTTGCGCTTGTGGGTCGATGATCTCTCAACTTGGTGGTTGCGTCGTTCACGTGAGCGCATGAAAGGGGAGAATGAATATGAAAAATTGGATGCGCTTCGAACATTACGCGAAGCCTTGTTGCAGACTGCGTTGGTGTTTGCGCCATTCGCCCCATTCTTTTCTGAGCAGTTGTATCAAGATATGGGAGGTCCAAAGATGTCCGTGCATTTGGACAAATGGCCAAAGTTTGATGAACGCGTGATTGATGAGCAATTGTTGAAGGATATGGTTTGGGCACGATCTGTCACAACGGCTGGCCATGAAGCGCGAGCAGCAACAAAGATGCCGGTTCGTCAGGCGCTCGCGTCTGTCACCGTCCGCATGCGTGATGCAGCTGAGGCTGCGCGGTTGGGGCAACGAACGGATATTCTGGCCATGATTCGTGATGAGTTGAATGTAGAAAAAGTTGTTTTGCAGGGCGGTGTCGAGATGGGAACAGAAGTATTGATGGTTGAATTGGATACGCAATTAACGCCAGAGCTGAAGCGAAAAGGGATGATGCGCGAACTATCGCGTCAGGTCATGAATTTGCGTAAACAGATCGGTCTGCAGCCGCATGACATGATCTCGGTCTCTATGGCCGTTGAAGACCATGGATTGCGCGATACGATTGAATCCATGAAAACGGTGTTAATGCATGAAACGCATGCCGAGCAGTGGAACGTTGGAGTAGACGTGTCTGAAGAGGGTGAAGCGAAGGGTGACATTACTCTGGATGGGATGAAGCTCCAGATCACGGTCAGCCGCATTGCACAACCGCTGTCATAATCAGAATCGTACAGTTTCGAGAAACCCGTCCAGGACCAACCTGGGCGGGTTGTATTTTTGGCTCATAGAATTGACATTTTGCTCAATTCTTGCTAGGTTTCTCTGTCGTTCCCGTGTGGAACGTCGAACTTCGACAATCGAAGATTACTGGAGGAATCCATGGTATCAAACGATGAATTTCCTCGCGAAATCATGGCATTTACGGTGAAGATGGATAAGAAGGTTCCGCGGCCGTATCGACTCGTTCGAGAGCTTGGTCGTGGAGGCATGGGCGTTGTGTGCGAAGCCGTCGATCTTGCTCCTCCTTCGTGGTATCGAGAACGCTACGGTCATCAGCCTCGTCGAGTTGTGATTAAGTATCTGAAGGATCCTACGGAGAACGAACGAAACGCAGCTCGATTTCTTCGAGAGGCGAGCCTCGCACACGTGGTGGATCACCCGAACGTGGCCCACGTACACGGTCTGTGCGTGGACGAAGAGGGTGGACTCTTTCTCGTGATGGATT
This sequence comes from Patescibacteria group bacterium, assembly GCA_018063105.1. Taxonomy (GTDB): domain Bacteria; phylum Patescibacteriota; class Patescibacteriia; order 2-12-FULL-60-25; family 2-12-FULL-60-25; genus JAGOQX01. The sequence continues at coordinate 3,159 of JAGOQX010000017.1, read as the reverse complement.
ACGAAGAGAACGCTCGCACGTTGGCAGATGTGCTGCACGTGGCAAAGAAGTGCGTTCAGAAGAACCCGGTGACGATGAAAAATCGTGCTTCGGTCATTCATCTCTCCCTCTTTTGCGTCATCATGCACCAGCTGCTCGATGCGATCGAGGCGGTGCATGCAAAGCTGATCATCCATCGTGATCTGAAGCCTGAGAACGTTCTCCTTGTGGGTTCAACGAACGAGCCCGGTGTGCGCTTGTTCGACTTCGGTATCGCCAAAAGCCTGGACGAGAAAGCGAACATCGCGAACGTGACTCAGGAAAACGTGATTCCGGGCACGCCGCTTTACATGTCTCCAGAGCAGATTCGCTCTGGTCTGTACCAAACGGTGGGTACCGAAACCGTGCTGTGGGGTGTGAGTCCGAGAAGCGACATTTGGGCGCTCGGCGTCATGATGTACGAACTCATCACCGGGGAGTGCCCCTTCTTCAAAGAGAAGCGGGTGATGAATGAGTACGGTGTATTCGGATCCGAACTGGACTACGTGAACATCTGTAGCATGATCAGCGATGATGCGATTCAGGCGCCGCCGATGAGCGATTACGTCGACGACTTGCCGAAGTCGCTCGTAACGCTGGTGAATGGGTGTCTCACCAAGCCGCCTTGGGAGCGACTGGCTTCTGCGGATGCTGTTCGACAACTGCTTCGGGAGGTGGAAGTCGAAATCGGCAGCATGAAGCGGCGAGCTGAGGTCGAGACGCAACCTGTTCCGGTGCTGCCTCCTGTGGCGCCCATTTCCCCGGTCCAGATTCCTCAGGCGTCATCCTCCAGGAGGGTTCATCTGCAGCGGCTGGTTGTCGCGGCCACGCTGTGTGTGGTATTCGCTCTTCTGGGTTGGAATGCGTGCAGTTCAACGCGTTCGGCTCAACTAGCCGCATCCACTGCAGAGGTTATTTCGGTGGTTGATATCGTGAAGAATGTTGAGACCACGTCTCAGTCAGTCGCCCCAGCAGCGTCTACTGCAGCTGCTGTTGTCGTGGCGCGTCGGACCCCCAGTCCGGCGAAAGCTGAACCTGGGGCAATGGCACTTGAGCTGGCTCAGGCAGAGGCATCACTGAAGTCGGGTCAGTATTTCGCTGCTGAGCTGAAGGCGTATCGCCTGTTGGCAAAATATCCGGCATTTCCTCCGCCGTTTCGCATCCTCGCAGAATGTGCGTTGCTCCATAAGCCGCAGCACATCGATGCGGCGCGCCTGAATGCGGAGAAGTATCTTCATTTCGAGGGAACGTCGAGTGACGATTTCTCCGCGGCGTTGAAGCGCGTTCTTCCAGAATCTTCGAAGTAGTACTCTTGCCCCGTCCATCAGACCTATTGAGGTGGACGGGGTTTATGTTACCCTGTGTTCATCTATGATCGGATCATTACGTGGAATGGTAAGTGAAATTCATGCGGCAAGCATTTTATTGGAAGTCGCCGGTGTGGGATATATTGTTCGTGTTTCATCCAGCACGTTAACCTCTGTCAAAAAAGATGATCCGTGTTTCATGTACATCCATGACCACGTCCGTGAGGATAGTCACGACCTGTTTGGATTTATCCATCATGCAGAAATGGAATTATTCGAACGTCTTCTTTCTGTTTCCGGTGTTGGTCCAAAAGTCGCACTCACGATATTATCTGTAGGGTCGTATGACACGGTGTATCGCGCCATTCTTCAGGGAGATCTGACGATGCTCACATCGATGCCAGGTGTTGGAAAAAAGACGGCGCAAAAAATTATTTTGGATTTGAAGGGGCAGTTGGTTGAGGATGAGACGGTTACGGGAACAGATGGGGAGGTGATTGATGCGTTGGTGTCGCTTGGCTATGCAATGCCAAAAGCACGAGAGGTGGTGAAGTCGCTCACTGGAACGGAAACAGATGTGGCACAGCGTATTCGTGAAGCATTAAAATATTTATCCGCATGAAGCTGGTCTATTGTACAACCCAAGATGAATGGGACGAGTTTCAAAGCGCACAGCCGTACGCGCAATTTTTACAATCATGGAGTTGGGGTGAGTTTCGAATCTCTCAAAACTGTCCGGTGAAACGATGTGTGTTGGTTGATGAGGCGGGGAAGTGGCTTGTTGCAGTTCAGCTTGAATATCGTCGTCGAAAATTTGGTCTTGGATATTGGTTTGCTGCACGGGGTCCGATTTTTGCGAAGGACGTGAAGACAGAAGATCGACGTGAGGTGATGATGAAGCTCTCCGAAGAGCTGCTAAAGATTGGTGAGCTGCGTCGCGGTTCGCTATTTTGGCGGTTTGAGCCGAATTCAGAATTAGCCAATCCAGAAGGGTTGATGCCGCTTTCATGTCGACGCGCGCATGCTATGAATCCAGCATCAACGATTATTCTGGATTTGGATGCGGCAGAAGATGAATTGTTGAAAAAGATGCATGAAAAAACGAGATACAACATTCGTGTCGCTGAGCGTCATGGGGTGAAAGTCCGTCTGGCGACGTCGATTGCAGACATTGAAACGTTTTTGAATTTGATGGAAGAAACGGCACAGCGAGATCATATCGTTCAACATCCAAGAGCCTATTTGAAATCAACATATTCCTTTTTACATGAACGAGGGTTAGCAGAAATTCGAGTCGCAGAGGTTCAAGGAAAGATTTTGGCAGCAAGTCTTGAGGTGGTGTTTGGAGATACGGTGACCTATCTTTATGGCGCCTCTTCGTCAGAATCAAGAAATGTGATGGCACCATTCGCGCTGCACTGGAACGCGATCCGCGATGCAAAATCAAAAGGATTTAAGTTGTACGATTTTGGTGGCTCCAATCCTCAGTCAAAGGCAATGTATTATTACAAACCCTCATGGGAAGGAATCACGCGATTTAAATTAGGTTGGGGAGGACGATTGTTGAATCTCGTCGGCGCATGGGATTTGCCGTTTAATATCGTTTTGTATCGGCTGGTCTTTTTCAAACAATTTTTTAGAGGATAGCGTGCTATACTCCCATTGTTCGGCCGCCTTATTCATCTTTTCTTCATTGTATGATGGGAAAAATGTGCAACGCACATAAGGTCGCGTGGGTTCTCTTAATTGTGGGTGGATTAAACTGGGGCCTTGTTGGGCTTTTGAAGTTTGATCTTGTGATGTATCTGTTTGGTCAGTGGGAGTTGGTTTATCG
>JAGOQX010000048.1 GCA_018063105.1 Patescibacteria group bacterium | reverse complement strand
TTTCTGGACGATCACGTTTTTTTGTGAGATTCGAAAGAACGAATCCATGCACACGATGACGATCAGCGACGGTGACGAGCTCATCAAGTTGCGCGATGCTCAAATCAACCGGCATTTTCAAGAATATGGGTATTTCTGTCTTGATCTGATCGATCCGTTGCAACAGAGCATCCAATGATGCCGGTGTCGTGAATGGCTCACCACCAAATGCATTCGGACAGCTGATATTGATCGTGAAATAATCACCAATGTCTAGAAATGCACGAAACGCTTTTTCATAATCCGCAATCCCCTTTTCCATCTCAACCGTTGAAGCATCATTTGTTTTTGCAACACTGATACCAACCGGGAACGTGAATGTTTTTCCTCGGAGTCGTTTTGAGATAGCCTCACTTCCATCATTTTTTAATCCGTAATAGACGACTAACCCCTTTGATTCTGGAAGACGCCACAATCGTGGTTTTGGATTTCCCTCACACTGCTCACCTGTGATTGATCCTGCCTCTTCAAATCCAAAACCAACGGACGGTAGAATTTCAGTCAGCTGCGCGTTCTTGTCAAACCCTGCAGCCAAACCGATCGGATTCGCAAAATGAATACCACTCACATCTTGTTCTAATGATGGATCTGCAAAATGAAAAAAGAATCGCGCAATTGAACGCGTAAGCCAAAACCGTCCCAACGACTCACCAGCACGCGTCATTCGGTCGTGAACAACCTCTGGATCTTGCGCAAAAAAAATCGGCTTTAATATGGCTCGATATCCAAAACGAATAGCTCGCGATGCAATCATATGGCGGTATCTTATACCCGTTTCATGGTTTAGACCAAGCATCACTATCATGCGGTGCACCTCCCTCCAACTCCCCCGACCAGGTCGGGGGAGAGCTCAATCGAGGCAGGCTCATCATGTCCCCCTCCTTGCGAAGGAGGGGCTAGGGGCGGTGGACCCGGCAATCACCGCATCTCAATAGTGATATTCGGATACGTCACTCGCAATTTCTCCAACAGTTCTTTCACCTCAAAATCCTTCGTCTGCACCATCTCTTTTTCTAAGGTCTTCGTAAACTGCGTATCCTGTATAAAATACTTCTCCCCATCTTTAAGATATGACACCATCTCGATAAAATCTTCTTCTGTGTGACCACCCGGAAAAACAGTCGTCCGGAATTCATGATCAATGCCGGAGTTTTGAATAATGCTAAATGTTCGCTGACAATGTTCTACCGTTTTCGATCCTCCGGACCGCGCGACCGTTTCATATTTTTCCCATCGATGTTTCAAATCCATGGCAAGATAATCGATCAGCTTTGCATCTAACAGCTCTTGGACCAAATCCGGATGCACGCCGTTGGTATCAAGCTTCACGGACATGCCGATTTCTTTCACCTGCTCAATAAACCGACGGAGGCCAACTTGAATCGTTGGCTCTCCGCCGGTGATGCACACTCCGTCTAACATCTTCTTGTTGTCCACGAGATATTTCAAGACAGACTCTTCTGAGATTGTTGTTGTCGGTCGCGTCGAAATCAATTCAGGGTTGTGGCAATACGGACAACGGAACACACAACCCTGCGTGAAAACGATCGAACAGCATTTGCCGGGATAATCAATAAGACTGAGATTTTGAAACCCGGCAATCACCATACTATGCAACGGCTTCAGCTAACACGGGTTCACATGGTGCACACGGAGCCTCATACGAACGGGTGCCGGACGCTTCAATGCGATATTCCATGCGGTCTTTGTACTCACTCTTCTTTCCCTTGTTCCATTGATCAACCGGTCGGAAGTATCCCACGATACGTGACCACACTTCACATTCACCCTGACAGGTTGGGCAAGCTTTTGTTTCTCCGACGATATAACCGTGCGTTGGGCACACGCTAAATGTTGGCGAGATGGTGAAATATGGAAGCTTGTTATTCTCTGCAACGCGCTTCACAAAATTTCGGCAGGTCGTCCAATCCGTGACGCGTTCGCCCAAGAAGAGATGCAATACCGTTCCACCGGTGTATTTTGTTTGAAGTTCATCCTGATGTTGCAAGGCAAACAACGGATCATCTGTGTAGCTCACCGGCAAGTGGCTGGAGTTTGTGTAATACGGTGCTTCTGGCGTTCCACCTTGAACAATGCCAGGGAATCGCACGCGGTCTTCTTTTGCGAAACGATAAGTCGTCCCCTCTGCTGGCGTTGCTTCCAAATTGTAGAAGTGACCCGTTTCCTCTTGGAAATCTCCGAGCTTCTTTCGCATGTATTCAAGTACTTCTAACGCAAACTCTTTTCCAGCTGGCGTTGAAATATCTTCTTGGATGAAATTCAATGCAGCCTCGTTCATACCGTTCAAACCGATGGTCGAGAAGTGATTGTGCAAGCTTGGCAAATAGCGCTTGGTGAATGGCAACAAGCCGCGTTCAATATTTTCTTCAACAACCTTGCGCTTCATTTCCAATGAATCCTTTGAGATGGTCATCAAACGACCAAGGCGCTGCATAAAGTCTTCTTTGGATTTCGCAAGGAATCCGATACGCGCCAAGTTGATCGTGACAACGCCGACGGAACCGGTCATTTCTGCAGAGCCGAACAACCCTCCACCGCGAGCACGAAGCTGGCGAAGATCGAGCTGGAGACGGCAACACATACTGCGGACATCGCTTGGATTCAACGTGGAGTTCACGAAGTTTTGGAAATACGGAATTCCATATTTCGCCGTCATCTCAAACAATGCTTTTGCATTTTCATTCTCCCAATCAAAGTCTTTTGTGATGTTGTAGGTTGGAATTGGGAACGTGAAGATACGTCCTTTTGCATCGCCGGAAGACATAACCTCAATAAAGGTTTTGTTGATAACATCCATCTCCTTCTGACATTCACCGTACGTAAACGGTTGTTCAACGCCAGCGATGATTGGATGCTTTTCTCGCATGTCTTCTGGGCACACCCAGTCTAACGTGATGTTCGTGAATGGTGTCTGTGTTCCCCATCGTGATGGAACGTTCAGGTTGAACACAAATTGTTGTACGCACTGCTTCACCTGCGCTTCTGACAAACTATCAACCTTGATGTACGGCGCGAGGTAGGTGTCGAATGAGGAAAATGCTTGTGCACCGGCCCACTCGTTTTGCAATGTGCCGAGGAAATTCACCATCTGCGCAACGACCGTTTCCAAATGTTTTGGTGGCGCTGATTCTACCTTTCCTGGAACACCGTTAAACCCCTCCTCTAACAACTGACGCAAACTCCAACCTGCGCAATATCCCGAGAACATGTCCAAATCGTGGATATGAACATCACCCTCGATGTGCGCTTCGCGAATATCTTTTGTGTAAATAGAATTCAACCAATAGTTTGCAATCAACTTTCCCGATGTATTCAAAATCATGCCTCCGAGCGAGTAGCCTTGGTTGGCATTTGCGTGGACGCGCCAGTCTGATTGATTGAGATATTCCGAAATTGTTTTCTCCACTTCAATCGCCGCACCTTTTGAGGCTCGAGCTTGTGCGCGCTTTTCACGGTACACGATATAGGCTCGCGCGGTTCGATAATATCCAGACGTCATGAGCGCAAACTCAACGATGTCCTGAATATCTTCGACGGTGATGTCTCCACCCTTCTTGGAACGCTGAACGTAATGATCAATCGTATCCGTCATCTTTCGCACTTCTGATTGACCAAATTCTCCCGTTGCTTCGGATGCTTTCTGGATTGCATGCTGAATGCAAGACTTATCATACGCAACGCGTTCACCGCTTCGCTTGATCACCATCGGAATGAGCACTTCTGTTGACATACGTGTTCTAAAAAAAGGAGACGTGAGTAAGGTACAAACACTATATCCTGTGTCTGCGTTCAGAGTATACCACAACATCTAGTGTCATGCAGAATTCTGTGGATAACCCTATTT
>JAGOQX010000016.1 GCA_018063105.1 Patescibacteria group bacterium | reverse complement strand
GTCCGTCACTTCAAGACGATTTTGTACAAGTTTGGGGAGCGGTTGCAAAGCACTATGCTTCGACGCCGACCATTTGGGGGTATGGATTGATGAACGAGCCGGTTAGTCGAAACGTTGGGCAGGTGAAGGAGCTGTATCGTCGGTTAGACGTCGCGATTCGAGCGTCGGATTCACGACACATCATTTTGATCTCACCGGTGCAGACGTATGATGAACAGAGCAACGAGCATTTTGTTTTTCCAGACATTGTAGACGGCAAACTTGCCTATGACGTTCATTTTTACCAACCATACGGATTCACGGTTCAGAATGTTCCATGGGGGATTTTGGATTCGCGCATCATCGGTCGCTATCCCAGTGAAGCAACGAGCTCGACGTCGGCTTGGAATGCTGATCGAATTCGAATGTCATTAGATGATGCAGGGTTACGAGCAGCACGAGAAAAAGGCGTTCCGGCAGTGATCGGTGAGTTTGGGGCAGTGTTTCATGGGGCTGTTCGGGGCCAATACAGCTGGATCCAGGATGTGATCTCCGCGGCAAAGCAGGCGGGTGTTGGATGGGAATATTGGGTGTATCAAACAAATAACTTGAACGGAGGATTCGGGCTGACGGATGGGAAGGGAAGTACGAGAAAAGCAACGTTGGGGTTGCTAGCGGAAAGTGCGAAGGATCGATCAGCCGAGGTCCGGGGATTGACGCTGACCTCAAAGAATGTTAAGAAACTGGCAGGTCTGTTGATGAGGAGGTAGGTCATGACGACGATTGGAAAGAAGTGGCTGGCCAAGCAGCGGCTTGCCAAAGTAGGACGCATTGTTGAAGCAGATGAGCGTTACGAAGAGGAGCAGGCCAAGATCGCGAATGAGATCATTTCCGGGATCCCCGATCTTGTCGCATCAGTAGGTGATGGCGAGACCGCTTGCGTTTATACCCTCATCAGGGATGCGCAGGTGGCGGGTCAGGATGAGGATCGTGTGTTTGATCTTGCTAGTCGGCTGGATTCAGAAAAACGCTCCCTACGTCCTGATGATCTTGTGGGTGCTGCTCGGTTGATTTGTATCTACTGTGACCACAATGACCTTGATTGTGTACTGGTTTTGGTTCGTGCAGACCTGAGCAGCGTCTCATACGACATGCACATTCGTCCTCGGTTGGGATAGGTTTGTCGTTTGGCTCGGGTCTATAGTCCCGAGCCATTGTTGTTTTTTTGGTGTTTGACATCCTCCCATGAAAATGGTAGATTATATTCAGAAAGTACGTGCGAAGGTCCGTCAGTTGAGCCTATTCGTCCAGTTTGGACGTTATAGGAAGGTCGAGGACAGGGTCATGCGCAGACGGTTTTCTTGATAATTCATTAAGACTACTCGCATGCCAACAAAGTTATTTGTCGGAGGCATCCCGTATCGCGCAACTGATGAGGAACTCCGTGAGTTCTTCTCACCAGCTGGCGAAGTTGTGTCGGTGTTCATCCCTATGGATCGCGCCACCCAACGCCCACGCGGTTTCGCTTTCGTAGAAATGACGGACGACGCAGCAGCTCAGAAGGCCATTCAAATGTTTGATGGTCAAGACATGGGCGGCCGCCGAATCGCTGTCTCCATCGCACGTCCGATGGAAGAGCGCGCTCCGCGCCAATAAATCGCTTCGCGATTTTCAACCCCGCCTCTCTCGAGAGGCGGGGTTTGTTATTGGAAAGATATTTTTTGATTTCATAACTCCTCCAACCTCCTCTTGTCTCAAGCGGAGGATTTGTTATATCTCTTTATCTCAAATCCTGATTTGAAAAATAAGAGAGAACCCCCGCTTTGGATAAAGAGGGGGCTGGGGGAGTTTGATTTGCTGTATCTATTTCCCCAAACCTAAGCTGTTTTTCTTCCTCTGCACCAACCCATCCTTCACCAATCTCTCCACCATCTCATGAACCCAATCTCGATCCGCAATCGCATCAAACGTCTCATCAATTCTCGGTCCGATCGCTTTTTCATTTATCGTCTTTTCTTTCCGCAAGAGCGCCAATATCCGTCCCCGATAAATTCTATCCGGATATTTCTTTTCTGCATGTATTCTCTCCGTTGGTCTTGAAATAACTCGATGTTTCTTCGTTACTGTCCCATTTAAAAATCTTTTTGCGACTTTACATTCTTTTTGCATCGGACAAATTGCACACTGCGGTGATGTGACTGAGCAGATGGACGATCCCAAATCCATGAACGCTTGTGGCACGTTCCAGTGTTCTTCTTTTTTCGGAACTACTTTTTCAAGTTGCTTGATAATCAGTGGGTCATCAACTGGTTTGGGAAAGGGGAGACCGAGCCAAATGCGGCCCGCGACTCTTCGCACGTTGGTATCGATGACGATTGCTCGTTGATGGTCCACGAATTCACTTAATGCTGCTGCCATGTACGGTCCGACGCCTTTCAGTGCGCGCCATCCGTTGAGTGTATTTGGTGCTCCGTTTGCGATCACGATAATTGCTGAAGCTCGGGCATAGAGCGCTCGTCGGTTGTAGCCTAACCCGGCCCAGGCATGGATGAGTTCCGGTGTTGTGGCTTGGGCGAGTGCTGACCAGGATGGAAAATGCTCCAGGAATGCATGAAACTTGGGAATAACGCGATCAACTTGCGTCTGTTGCAGCATTAATTCTGAAATAAAAATACGATAGCCATCACGCGTGTCGCGCCACGGCAAATGTCGGCGGTGGACCTTGTACCATCGCAGAAGATGTTGAATGCGGTTGTCCATGTTCTATTGCTTGAAGTCTAACGTCCGAATCGCAATGAGGAGATTTTTTTGATCTGTAGCTGGCATCTTTGCCCACAGCAAGTGCCGTTTTTGTCCATCAAGGCTGGCGTGGGCTACAAACATCAGTTGCTGTGTCGTTGGATTCACTGACTGCGCGCCTATCAATAGATGTCCGTTCACGAGATAGGAGAATGGCGTGCTTGTTCCAGCTACGGAGAGTGTGTTCAAGAGTGCTTGTTCTGATGATTCATCATACGGCTGGATGCTGATCCATCGGAGATCCGTGATGCTATTCGTGCTGGAGGATGCGGAAATTTTGGAGAGAACAAGGTTGTTTTTGTCGTTTGCTGATTCTTCAACTCCAACCGGATATTTGATGCTGACGCCAAGCGGAATATCAATGGACTGTTTCCAGCTTTTGAGTTCACGAGGTGTCGGTTGCGTGAGAATTGTTGCTTGAGCAATTAAATCTCGTTCCTGTTTTAATGCGCTGAGTGCATCTTGTGCTTTTTTGATCTCAATGTTCGCTGCATCCAGTTTTCGATTTGCTTCATGTATTGCCTGATCTCGAATTTGTTGTGCTTCTTTTGCTTGACCTTGAGCTTGAACGGCGATGTCAGCTAGGTGAGCTCGATCTGCATTGGCTTTGTGGAGAAAAAAGCCCATCCCGATGGCAACGGCGAGCGCGCCTAAAAAAATGGAAAGAAGGACAGAGGTAAATCGTCTCATACGTGCAGAGATTGTACCTCGTGTGTGTTTAGCCCTGCAACCGACCGTGATGCTGCTACTTGGATTCTGCGATGAGTCTTTTTGCTTCTTCCAATGCGTCTTCGCGTGTCACGATTTTTCCTGCATCTCGCATATCTTCAATCTCACGAAAGATCTTCCCCATTTGTGGTCCGGTTGGCACGCCGAGTTCTTGAAGTTCTGCTCCACTGAGCAATGTTTTCTTTGGATCGGTTGTATCCAGAGCAAAGTCCGTGATAATACAACGGAATTTTTCTGATGGAAGATATGATGTATTCGGTTGCGTGTCTGTTGTTGTTCGCCATTCTGCTTCAGCAACAGCCAACAGCTCATCCATGGAGGCGGGATGAAGGCGTTTGAGGATCATGCGAATGAAGTTTGCGTAGTTTTGATCATCAACGATGCGACGTCGCCAAACTTCGTGGGCTGCATGTGGCTGATGTCGTTCGCGAATCATCCCAAGAATGGCCGATGCATCGTCTCGCGCATGGTTCCATGAGCCTAGCAAAAGTGATGCAGCAGGAGATTGCTGTTTACCGTTCGTTGACGCAGTTTTCATGTTTGATGTTCGCACGACGTTTGTTGGAGCGTCACTCATATCAGCGCAGAGAGCTGCAAACATGATGCGCATCTTTGCTTTTTCATCATGCGCAAACGGTTCTTGTTTGATCATCTGGCCTGCAATATCAACGCGACGAAGGAGTCTGTCCCATGTAGGATCTCCGTTATCTGCTGCTTCGGCAATTGCGGAGAGGGCTGGATATTCGCTTTGTAAAATGCCTAAATCTCTCAGTAGTTCGAGTCCCTTTGAAGGTTGAACGCCTTTGAGGAGTAGTTTGGTGAATTCTTCGCGCACTCGATCGGTGCTCAGTTTTTTTAACGCACCACGTTCAACGATGCTCGTTAACTGGTTCCAGGTGGTTGGCTCGATCGTGAGATTCATTCGTGCGGCGAATTGGACCCCGCGTAGTACACGAAGTTCATCTTCCTCAAAACGAATTGGATCAGTGATGCGAAGCACGCGATCATGTAAGTCTTGTAATCCTCCATGTAAATCAAAAACCTCTCCGGTCATTGGATCTGCGAGCATGGCGTTAATCGTAAAATCTCGCCGACTCGTTGCTTCTTCGAGTGTCATTGCCGGGTCGCTTTCGACTTCAAAGTCTTTGCGGGAGTTTCCGACTTTCTTCTCACGACGCGGAAGCGCGACGTCTAATTCAAGTCCTTGTGCAACGGTAACTTTGATCACGGCAAATGACTCACCAACTAGTGCGATTTTTGGATAGAGTCTGCGCAAAACGGCCATGAGGTTTTCTGGCGAGACGCCATAAATTTCCAGATCAACGTCTTTCGCTGTTTTTCCGAGAATCGCGTCGCGAATGAATCCGCCGTTTAATAAGGCTCGTGGTTTTGTGTTCGGATAATTTGGGTTTTGTGGGAGGTCTTGAATTGCTTGTGCCAAATCACGTGCTGCCTTGAGCAATCGTTTATCCTGTGCAAACAGAAGATCGCGTAGTTCTTTTTGAGAATACGGAGACTCTTTTTTGGGTTCTCGTTGTTCTGTTGGCTTGAAATCGAGAAAGGGATTCACAGGTCTTTTCATAGGTTCTTACTGCAGTATGAACGGTATCAGAAATGGATCTTTATATATAGGGAATGCAAAAGCCCCCAAACCACGTGGTTCAGAGGCCGAGTTCTTACCTACGAGACCCGTCGGGGCATGTAGCGCAAATTTGGCGCTTATTCCCTTCTGGTCTCGTGCCCCGCATCCCGACGCACCCGCTAGCGATTCCTCCCGGAACCGGTGGGGGTGAGGACCACGCAGGGGGAGCGGCCCAGCGTGTCCTTCCGCATCTGGGAGCGGAGCTCACTGTACCGGCTGAGCTGAATGCCCAGCACAGCCAGTGCCTCGGCGAGGCGGGAATCCGTCCCGCCGCGCCAGACCTTGGACACGATCGCCTGGGCATCGGCCCTGGACATCGCCATGCGATTCTCCCCGAGCAGCGAGTGCATTGAGCGTTCGAAATGAACACCCTTCTAGCAACCCGCTCTCCGTCTTGACCCCTCAGTTTGCTGGGGAATCAGGATGGAGGCAGGTAGCTTGGTCGTTTGATACGACGGTTGAATATACCAGATATCGGAATATATGTCAAGGGTGTGGTTTACACTAGGGAAAATGTAGGGGATTATGGGGTAAAACACCTAAATATCCTCTATGTTTAATTAAAACGAATTCCGTATGATTGTGAATCATCCCTTGACAAAATCTTTGTTTTCTGGTATATTCCGCTTGCGTACTGGGCTGTTCCTGTGCGCCGGCCGACGCCTCAGAGGCGAATTACAGCGGCTCGAAGGAGTCGGACGATCTGAAAAACGCCCCTGTATGAGGGACGTGATATGGTGATCCTGAGACTAATGACGGCTCTGGGCGGATTGCAACGCCCGCTGACGAAGCGAGTCGCCTTCAAGGCCTCGCCGACCCCGTTCCGCCTCACGAGTCATCTTCTCGGCGGCGGAATGTATCGCGGAACCCGGTTCAACGGGTTCGCGAAACAACGATGCCGCATGAGCGTCGTGCTCATGCATGGTTCCCCGGTTCCTGGACAGCGCCCTGTGGAAGCGAGGACTGCCATGCTCGGCGGGGGCTGACCAAGAAAAAAGCTGATCGGCGCTTTCTAGCCGTCAGCTTTCACAGGCTTCATTGCGTCCAGTTGCTGCGCCTTCGCGGTGTAGTTACTGGGCGCTTTCTTTATTTGCAAGTAGTGCGCTTTCCCACGCTAGTTCAAACAGTGAACGAACCGTATTTGTGATGATTTCACTATCAATGATTATAGTGATGAGTTTTCCGTGAAATGTTGAAAATGCTGTTTTGTGTTTATATAAGATAATTTCTCCATCGAATGAAAGGAGTTTGGGATGTATGTATCTGCTAGTAAACCCTGGCTGGATTACATCTAATTTTTGCTTTGATGTGTACAAGAGTTTTCCCTGAACTGCTAATTTGCCTAGGTCTTTTCGATAAGGATATAACTCCTCTCGAGTAAATATGGCATGGACCGAGTCCATATTTGCAAATTCTTCCAAATTTTTCGACTTAGATGCGGCGACATCGTCAAGTAAAGCTTTTAATCCCTCCACTCCCTCAAACATTTTCACCACCGGCTTTTCCCCGCGTTGGAGCAATTTTAAATCCGGCAACGAGTTTTCAATTTCGTGCAATGTTGCCTCCATCGTCTTCACGCGTGAGTGGACGAAGGAGAGGAGTCGTTCTGGTGATTCTGCGACGTAAAGATGTTTTTTGCCTTTTTCAACCGTGCTCATTAATCCATCTTTCATCAACTGTTCAATCACGGCGTACGTTGTGACGCGTGAAACCTTCGCTTTTTTGGCGAGGTCTTGCACAGCAGATGGCCCAGTTTCTAACGAGATTAAATAAATCTTTGATTCACTTTCTGTGAACCCAAGCGTTTTGAGGAGTTTTTCCCATTGCGTCATATAGTGCCATTGTACACAGTTGATTGCGGATTACCAAGTCCTACAGAAGACCGTCGCCTTTTGTGACTTGAATATCTTCTGCGCGAAAACCTCGATCACTGGCTAAACGACGAAATTGTTTTGAATCACGGGAAATTAATAGCGTTGTTTTCCCAGTTCCGCGCGTTCCATGGATACGGAGTGCATCAGTCGCAACAGCAACGGCTGGGTTATAGATGAAGATGGGTGGTGCTGCATTCGATGTCGCTTGTTCAAAGAGAGCTTGAATCAAGGGAAAATGCGTGCAGCCAAGCACGATCACATCCGGGTGGAATGGTTTGGCTCGCGTTAGTCCTTTTTGAATTTCTGTGAGAAGTGTTTCTGTCGGCGCATTCGCCTCAATCAAACCTGCGAGTTCTGGAATCGCGATGACCTGTGCGTTGAGGTTCTTTTCAGCACAAGCTCGTTGGTACATTCCGGATTGTTCTGTGACATGTGTTGTAAAAAAGACAACGGATTTTTTTGTGAAGTGCGTCAATGAATCAACGGTAGGCCCAACCATTTCTGTGATGCCATCCACTTGAATATCACACAGCTCAAGCATGGGACGGATCACGGTGGCAGAAATGCTGTTACAAGCGCTGACGAGGTGAGTAGCTCCTTGTGCGCGAAGAAAGCGGATCATCTGTAACGTGAGCGTTTCAATCTCTTTCGCGCCTTTATTGCCGTACGGTGCATTCAACAAATCCCCAAAATACAACAAATCCACGTTCGGAGCACGAGCTCGTAACGCCTGGAGAACGGTGAGACCCCCAGAGCCAGAATCAAAGACGCCAATCATAGGGGAACTGTACTCCGGTTGTTTGAGGGAAAGCTAGGATTGAATGGGTGGTTAATAAGTTGGACATCACAAATTGTGATCTCCAAATTAGATTAAAAATACCCATATCTAATTTATCCACTATTGTAGATATTTGAAATGAAGTATCTTGCTATGGTCGCAGTTTCTTTCAAGGAGGTACGGATCATGAAGCTTCGCGAAGAATTATGTGACTTGGTGGAAGCGTGTGACATGACCGCAGGTGTTCTTTCCGTGTTGCCCGGGGTCCTCATTTTGCAGGCCTCGGAGCGGAGTGGCTACATGGCGGAATATGGCTCAGCGGTGCTGGGAAAGCTTGTCGCGTTGCCCCTCATCGTCCCATTGCGTTTGACGAGTAGCGCCTTGAATACGGTTTTCCGTCTCAAGTCGAAGAAATAAGTGTTCTTTCTGTCGCGTATCGGACCTCTCAATGGTGAGGGGTCTTTTGTTAAACTGGGAATAATAAAAAAGACGCTTCTGATGAAGCGTCTAGACGGTGTATAGTTCTTAACTCGTTGTTCAACCGTCTGCCATGATGAGATATCGTCGCCGACGATCGGGGTGGGAGGTGTCAAAGGAGATCACGATGTCTTGGCCTTCGTTGAGGGCTTCGGATGAGATGCGGAATGAGGCGAGTTGAGGTCGTTTGGCCTCTTCGTCCTCTGTACACCATGTGTCATTAGGCTGGGGAAACAGGTGATCAAAGTGCGCTCCATAGTACACTTGCCTCGCCACGAGTGCTATGTCTATCGCTAGTGCTTCGTGTTTGTTTGTGGTCTTGAGATGGTTCTTGAGAAAATTCTCGAATTCGAGATCTAGTCCAGGTAGCTCCGGCTTGTGTCGGCACCTATACGCGCCGTACAGCTCGTTGAATCTCTCGAATGTTTCATCGTCAGGTAGCGGGGTATCTGTACAAGCACGACGTTGTGGGGAGGTGTCAATTGCTTTATGAGTGCGTGGAGGTGGTGTGAGCGAAGCACGAACCATCGCAACGATATGAGGGGGAGAGTGAAATTTTTTCGCAAGTGAGGCGAGTGCTTGTTCATCAATGGGTGGAAAAGCTCGTTCGAAAAGTGTTTTCATATGCATCTCTCCTAGTTCATGAACCATTCGATCTCATCGATGATTCGAATAAACTCTCGTGGTGGTGGCCGAGCAAGTTGAAGAGCTTGTAACGGAACAAGTAACCCCACTCCAAAATGTTTGGTGTTCGCATTTGGCAGGCTGTCTGTGCGGAAGCCCTGATTCAGTTGGTGTTTTTGCATAACGCATCATAGTACGCATCTATGATGAGTGAAACTCTCTCCATTTCGTCTGGATCAGGGGCAGGGTAGGGTGCATGACCTCCTGGACTGCGTGCGAGTGCAAATTCGACGGCGCCAGGTTCATGGGCAGCACGATGGAGAAGTAAGACTCTTCGCGCCCTTTCAGCAATTTTTAAGTCAATACCACCTGAAACCTGTGCAAATACTTTTTCACAAAATGGTGGTGTTACTTCGTTGCTTCGTTTTGTTCTCATTTGCTCTCCTTCTTGTTTGTGAAATGCTCGATCTTATCGATGATCCAAATAACGTCTCGTGGTGGTGGCTGTTTTCTGTTTTTTGGATATGGAATACGTTCGTTGGAATCGTAGTATGCGGTTCGAGCAAGAAATTGAATGTTCTCTTCCTCCTCAGAGATCAATATTTCGAATTCAGTATCGGGAAAGATCAATTTCATGTTGACCCCCGGGATCGGACATTCGCATAGTATTCTTTGATAACATACGCATACTGCGCTGATTTTTCTAGGCAATGCCCAATGGGCGTATCGCACTTGGGTGGAAGGTTACGAATATTTGAGTCGAAATCATAGGCTTGTCGCATCAGAGCTCGTTGAGCTGTCTTGATAACATCAGGATGATATGTCTCTTTGCTGCAAAGTAGTCGGAAAATAGCTTTATCAAACGTTGGAAAAAGTTTCTTTTCTACTTCTTTGAGTCGTGCGCTCTGACTAGTTTTCATTCTCATGCTCTCTTTCATTTGAAATGTCGAAGTGCACTCGCTTCTGAAGCGATGTTATGATCATACGTAGGTTAGTTGCTTCTTTAAAGAAAATTGAAATATTTTTGTGATTTAATTCATATATTGCTAAAATTAGCTAAATATGATAGTATACTTTCGTCAATTATTTCTGAAACTATGAAATCGAAACTTTTAACATGGTTGTGCTCAACGGGTCTGGATAAACAGCGTGCCGAGCTATATCTTGCTTCTCTTGCAAAAGGGGAGGCGACTGCGGCTGAATTAGCTGATGCTATTCAAATGAAACGCACAGCTGTTTATGATAATTTACGATTACTTGAATCTCGCGGATACATTCAAACGGTGAAGCACGGCAAACGAAATACATTTGTCGCCTTGTCTCCAAAAGAATTGCAACAGAGATTTGATCATTTACGAGATCAGCTGAAGGATATATTGCCTGATTTTATGGCCTTATCTGGTGGAGATTCGAGTGCTCCATCTGTTCGAGTTTTTCAGGGGCCTTATGCTGCTCGTGAGGTATTTGAAGATATTCTTCAGAACGCAAAGAACGAGTATGTATATGTATCGCCGCAGATGTTGACGGCTCAAATGCTTGATAAGGCATATATTAAAAAGTGGATTGAACGACGTGTTGCAAAGGGAATCCGTTCGCGTTCGTTACGAGTTCAAGGAAAAAACGTTTCAGACCCCGTCTTTTTGGAAGAAACGTCGTATCTTCGTCAGATTCGATATTTGCCTGGATACGTTGATTTGAAGGCCTCGATTTATATCTACGGAAATTCTATTGGCGTCATATCTACGCGACAGGAAAATGTCGCATATATTTTACATTCTGCTGACATGGCATTCAGTTTGAAGCAGATCTTTGATTTTATGTGGGGGATCAGCTTGAAATCGTCTTAATATCAAAATCCCACCGATTTGGTGGGATTTTAATGGTGGACCGTGTCGGATTCGAACCGACGACCTCTGCCTTGCAAAGGCAGCGCTCTACCAACTAAGCTAACGGCCCGCGTACTCCACTTTGGAGTAACGATGTCCAAGATAATAGCTGAAGGCTGAATTTTGGTCAATTTCGTGGGATCGATTGCTGTTATTGGCTAAATTTGCTAGGATATTTGTATATGGCATCTATGCCGGTATTGATCGAACAAAAGAATAAAAAGCCCACAAAATATGTGGTTGAATTTAATGCGGAAACCCTTGAGCGCTTGGCTGCGGCTTGCGGATGGTTTCATTCTGAGTTTGTTAAGAGTATTGAGCGTGCTGAGCGTGATATTAAAGCGGGCCGCATGAAGCGGTTGGATTCTTTTCGAGATCTTCGAGCGTAAATCGTATGTTCGAAATTCTTTTTACAAGAGAATTTGAAAAATGATACGCAGAACTCCCGCCTTTGATACAGAAGAAAATTGAAAAGCAAGAAAAGCTGTTGCCGAAACGGCATGAATCGTGGAGTATTCGTATAGACCTTCAATATCGGATTATTTTTCGCTTTTTGGGTCAGGATAAGGTTGTTTTGCTTAGTGTTGGAACGCATGATCGTATATATCGCTTGAAATAACCAATAAAAAATATCCCTGGTTGGGATATTTTTGTAACTGAGGAAGATTTGGTTACGCCGCCGGGTTTATTGGCGGTTTTCCTGATAAAACGGCGATAATGTTGCTTGCCGCACCCATACTCATTGCTTCTCTAGCTTCAATCGTTGCGCTGGCGATATGAGGGGTCAAAATGACATTTGGGAAGCTTCGTAATTCGAGGTTGTCCGTTAGATCACAGTCGATGGCTGGTTCGCATTCAAAGACATCGATGCCTGCGCCGGCGATGCGCTTGGTTTTAAGGGCGCGAAGGAGTGCCTTTTCGTCAACGACCGGTCCGCGAGCGGTGTTGATGAGGAACGCTGTTTTTTTCATTGCAGCAAACTCGGCTGTTGAGATGAGGTGGCGTGTGGATGGGAGAAGGGGAACGTGGAGAGAGACGAAATCAGATTTCTCCAAGAGTTCTTCGAACGTCACGTATGTTGCTTTGAGCTCTTTTTCGATGGTTGGATTTCGTTTCATGTCTGAATAGATCAGCTTCATGCCGAATCCATTCACACCACGGCGAGCCGTTGCTGCGCCAATTCGTCCTGCACCAACGATCCCAAGTGTTTTGCCGTTCAGATCAGAGCCTGTGAGAAGTGTTGGTGACCATCCGCTGTATTTTTTTCCTTTTGTAAACGCATCCGCCTCACAGATTCTGCGGGAGAGTGCGATGATGAGGGCGAAGGTATGTTCTGCAACGGCTTCGTTCACCTGTTCTGATGGTGCGTTCGTCACGGCGATATTTCGTTTCTTTGCAGCGGCAAGATCGATATTGTCGAATCCAACGGCGTAGTTTGCGACAATTTTGAGTTGCGGTCCTGCGGCCTTAAATACGTCCTCGTCAATCTTGTCAGTGAGCAATGAAAGAAGCGCGTCGCATCCTTTGACTTTTTGAAGCAAGAGCTTGCGTGGAATAATTTGGTCTTCTGGATACACCTCAACACGGTATCCGGCAGCTTTCAAGGCTTTGATTCCTGAATCGGCAAATTTTCGAGTAACGTAAACAAATGGTTTCATATGATTGATGTGATGATTCAATGTTAAATGACAGGATGCGCAACGCGAATGACTGATTTTTGCTTGATCAATTTCCCCGCAGCCCATTTAATCGGCGGTAACAGCGCATTAACGGCTGTGAGGATGACGAGAAGTTTTGGTACAACGAGCTGTTCATGAAAAAATCGATCGCCAACATAGAGGGCTAGCGTGTTGTTCATGTACACCATGCACAACGCAATAGTAATCCGTTCGGCAGGGATGCGCCAGGTCGTGAGTGCATAACCGAGCCAGGCAATTCCACCCATAAAAATCATCATGATGGTTACAATTCCCATCTCGTCCCAACCTAACGAGAGCGGCGCGCCTTCAACTGTGTCCGCAACGATTCCTGCGATTAACAGGCCGAAGATGATAAGAGAAGATTCGCGCCAGAGTAGGTCGTGTTTTTTTACAAAAGCCGGTGCCTTCGTTTTGACGAGCATCGCGGTGAGAAATGGAACGACGATCGTCAGAAAGAGTGAGCTGAATAGTGAAAAGACCGGAATGGCGACGGA
This sequence comes from Patescibacteria group bacterium, assembly GCA_018063105.1. Lineage (GTDB taxonomy): Bacteria > Patescibacteriota > Patescibacteriia > 2-12-FULL-60-25 > 2-12-FULL-60-25 > JAGOQX01. The sequence goes on along the minus strand of JAGOQX010000016.1, from coordinate 2,298 downwards.
TTGACCGAGAACGAGAAGGAAAACGATCGGAACGGTAATAGGAGCTAAAAGTGAGGTTGTGACGGAAACGAGCATCGCGAGTGATGTTTTTCCTCCAAACAAATCAGCGATGAGTGCAATCGTTAGACCGGTCGGCATAGTGCCAACAATGAGGAAGGCGAGTGCCCAGTCTGGAGCAAAGAAGTGTGTTGGAAGCCACATCAGGATTGGCATCGCAAAAAGCATCATCGCATTTGAGAGGATGAGGAGTCGCCAATCTTTTGCGTATCCGATCAGTTCTTGGAGCTGAAGACGTAGGCTTGAGGTAAAGAAAATGAGAATGAGAAGGGGTGTTGAAAGCGGGGAGAGAAATTTGAATGTTTGAGGAAACACAATACCGGCAATCATTGCGGCTAAAACCAGTAAGATCTGGTTGTCTGCAATGAAATGCCGGATGCGTTCAACAAAGCCCATATGGACTAGAGCTCTTCACGAACGGTGATGGTTTTTTGTTGGGCAACAGATGGGAATTTCTTCAAAATACCGGCTTTTGCGCCCATATGCGTAATGACGCCGTGTGCGTTGAGCGTTGCGACTTGGAGTGCTTTCACGATATCTCCGTCATTCATGATTGATGCGACAAATGCACTCCCAAAAGCGTCACCGGCTCCGGTTGTGTTGATGACTTTCCCTGGAGTTGTGCTGACATGCCATGTGATTCCGCGTGCGATAACGGTTGCACCGTGTTTTCCATCCGTCACGATGAATGCCATCCGGGGGAGTGAGCCAAGTGTCTTTGCGATAGTGGTCCAGTCTCGTGATGATGTTTCTGCCAGCGCAGCAGCTTCTTCGCGATTCATGATCAGCACGTCTGTTTGCATCAGGTACGGAAGGAGTTTTTTGATTCCGAGTTCGATTTCTCCGTGGCCTGGATTCCATGCGATCTGCATGTGGCGTTGTTTGACCTGCGCAAAAATCCCTGAAAGACAGCGTTGATTTCCCATGAGGCTTGTGAGATAGAGCCAAGGAGCTTGAAGTTTGTCCCAGTCAATTTCTGTTTCATCCAAATATTGTGATGCGCTGCGAGACGTTAAGATCGCTCGACTTCCGGTCCCTGACAGAATGATGATTGAGCAGGCTGTTTGTCGTTTTGCATCAAATTGAATAGCGTGTGTGTTGATGCGTTCCTGTTTGAGTTCAGAAACGATTTCATATCCATTTGCATCTGACGCAACGCGTGACACGCATGCGGTTTTTAGTCCAAAACGAGCAAAGGTGACGGCTGTATTTGTTGCGCCTCCACCCGTTTCAAAGATGAGTTTATCGATATCAATTTTTGCACCCATTGGGAAGCATGCATTGTATCCATCCGGTGCATCTTTCGATGGAACGCTCTCAAAATGAGAACTGCGCACAAAAATGTCGCGCGTTGCGGCTCCAATGGTAACCACATCAAAGGCTGACGCTCTCGCTTGTTTCATGTTTCTATTCTACCATGTTCGCATGAAGAGGTGGTTGATGGTATTTGGAGCCATGTCGCTCCTGTTCTTTCCGTGTATCACGCATGCTGAACTCATTCGAAATTTTTCTGTCGACGTCATCATTGATTCAGATCGTACCGTACATGTGACGGAGACAATTGATGATGATACGGGTGGTGAAATGCGTTCCGGATTTATTCGTCTTCTTCCAAAATCAACAGGATTTAATGGCGTGGTTCATTCTAGGCAGGTTGTGATAGAAGGTGTGACGCGAAATGGAGCATCGGTTCCATTTCAGGTGACGGAGGTTGATGGATATCTTCGATTGAGCGTAAACACGGATGATGAAGTATCCGGATTGCAGCGATACGTCATTTCATATTCTGCCGACCGAGCTATTGATCGGGTGAACGGGCATGATCTGTTGAATTGGGAGGTGATTGGGATGAGTTGGGATGTGCCAATCGAGCGTGTCACGTTTCGCGCAATATTCCCGGATGGTTCCTCAGTTGAGCGGATAGAAAGCCTGTGTGCAGTTGGTATCGAGTCAATGGTGAGTCCTGATTGTCAGCAAACGGTATCTCAGTCAGATGTGACATTAAGCATGCGACGAGTCCTGCTCCCAGAAGAGGGGCTGCGTGTGATGATGGATATTCCTGGCGGTATTTTGAGTGAGCCGCGCTGGTCAACGCGCGTGTGGTTTGCTATTCAGGATCATGCGCCATTTGTGTTTCCCATTTCTGCGTTTATCGTGATGCTCCTTGCTTGGTGTTTGTAGGGGAGAGATCCAGGGCATGGTCCGGTTGCAATTGTAGTTGAGCCGGCAGCTATTCTTCCG
>JAGOQX010000047.1 GCA_018063105.1 Patescibacteria group bacterium | reverse complement strand
GGAATATGCTGTGCAGCTTCTTGGAAAACTGAAAGCATCCGTGAACGTTCTGGCGAGATGCTATGTTCCGCTTGTTTTTCAATGTGAATAGGCTGTTCAGACTTCATCCGCATATCAAATATGTGCGACAGGCAATTTTGTAACCGTCCCAACGGCATGTGTTGCTTGATCCAACGCAGTACTCCAACCGCTAATCTCAGAAACCGGAAGTCGAGAAGCCGCTGAAACCATTGCGTACCGCTCAATGTCCGTTAATGGCAACGTCAACATTTTTTCCCACAACACAACCATCTGAGGCATCAAACAGATCAATCGAATGCGATGATGGTCCGCCCATTTTGCAATAGCATTCAAACATCCAGGATGACGGAGTGGAACGCGATCTTCATAGATAATGCACGCTGCGTCATCAGCTCTGAGCTGTAGCGCTTCACGGACCAGTACCACACCATGCGTTTGCCATTCTCGTAGTTCTGCACTCATCCGCTGTTCACCAGCATCAGAAAACGCAACGGAAACAAATGCGCCTCCACGAGTATGAAGTTCGCCAAAATACGATCCGTCGTGATCAAAAATTAACCATGTCAATTCAGATGCTACTGACATGAACACAGTATACCATTTTTTACCGTTTCAAATATTTTCCAGCAGCGGCCCAAGAAGAAATACCAACAAGCAATGAAAGGACACCGCCTTCGATAAGAATAAACTGAAGGAGATGCGTTCGCGCGTACGTAAATAACCCAGGACTGACACCATCAAACATCGTCATAAGCTTTGGATCAAGGTACTGCGCAATCGCTAAGACACCTCCCATCGCAATCGCAACGGCAAACAGAGCTAAGAAGATCCCTTCTAACACAAACGGAATTCGAACATAGGCACTCGATGCGCCAACCAGCCGCATCACGCCAATCTCTTCTCGCTGTGTATAAATAGCAACACGAATCGTATTAAAGACAAGTAACATGGAAAATACGGCAAAGATCATGATCAGCCCTATCCCGAACGTTCGCGCAGAGTCTCCAATAGCTTGAACCTGACGGATCGTTTCTGAATGATCATCAAAATTCTTCGACTCAATGGCAAAATCAAACTGCGGATTCTGAAGCGCCTGAATCAAAAACGGATAATCTGAAGGTTGTCTAGCTTTGAGCACCAGCGTACCGCCAAGTGGATTCTGATCCAACTCAGTGACCGCTGCTAAAATCTTTGGATCATTCTTGTGGCGAATTTTAAAATCATTCAATGCCTCATCAGCAGACAGGACGGTCACGGATCGGGCCTGAGGCAAACCGCTCATGAAAAACTTCGCCTGATCAATAATCGCCATTGGTGTTTGCGGCTTAAAATAGACCGAAACATCGATCTTATCCTCAAGAACATGCACCGCGCTTCCGAGTAATACATTTACACCTACCAACACATTGACCGATGTTAGAGCCAACACAAGCACGAAGACCGTCGTTAATGCCAACCAAATATTCCGCGTGAAATTTTTCCACGCTGCAATCATGACGCGCCACGTTGTTACAAAAAAGGACATGTTAGGATGGAAGGAGATATTTACCCTCAGCATGATCAGATGCAACCTGACCATTGGCCAACGTAATCACTCGTCGACGAAGTGCATTCACCACCTCGCGGTTGTGCGTGACCAAGACGATCGTTGTACCAAAGGCATTAATCTTTAATAACAGATCGATGATTTCGCGTGTATTAATCGTATCCAGGTTACCGGTTGGCTCATCCGCTAATAAGATTTTCGGTCGGTGAACGAGAGAGCGAGCAATAACAACACGCTGTTGCTCACCGCCAGAAAGCTGCTCAGGAAATCGTTTCTGCTTTTCTTCCAATCCCACAATATGCAAAACCTGTGGCACGATCTCTTTAATCCGTTTTGAAGGAACGCTCGCCACTTCTAATGCAAACGCAACATTTTCAACAACCGTTTTTCGAGGCAATAATTTAAAATCCTGAAACACAACACCGATCTGTCTGCGCAAATATGGAATTTCCGCAGATCGAATTTTTGTAATGTCCCACCCCCCAATCACAATATTTCCTTTCGTTGGTCGCTCTTCCGCAATAAGCATTTTCGCCAACGTTGTTTTTCCAGCACCACTTTGGCCGACAATGGACACAAACTCCCCCGGCTTGATAGACAAGCTAACATCATGCAAACAATGCACGTCGGGAGGGAATACTTTTGAGATGTGCCGAAGTTCAATCATGAGGAACGAGCGATGGAGATTAAGATGAGATTATTTTTTTGTACTCCGCTTTTTCACACCCAGTTTTTCACCCGCAAGATGTGAACGCGGATCCTTCGGACTCAACGGCTCAACGGTGACAGCGAGCGTTCCGCCTCGTGGATTTCCAATTTCTTTAAACGCTTCGTAATCAAGATCAATCGCACGATCTGGAAAAAGGTCTCGCTCCGGACCAAAATCGTTGACCTTGATAACGGTTGAACGCGTTGGATCATCAGCGCGAGAAACGAGAAGTGCTGTCCCTTTTGGAAAATCCGGAGATGCTGCACAGCGACAACTCTTGTAACGATACCACGATGCCATCCCAACACGAAGCCCATGCGGAACAATACGCTGACGTAGCAGAACAGATGTTGATGAAACAGTGGCAAAACGCCAGCCAGATTTCACTCTTGAGGGGAGGACGGTCCACGTACCGGAAGAAGAGCGCACTTCCATCTGAACATCATCCCAGGTTGATGTCGTGCTCAGTGACGGAAGACCAATGTCATACGATACTGAATTCCCAACCACCGAATCCAACGGGAGAAGATGAACCATTGCGATGCCATCGCTATCCACATCTGCATTCAAATCACTCACCGGAATTCCATTCGCTTTCCAACCGACCATGAGCTGCGTATCCACAACCTCCATTTGTACCGGCCTTTGAACAAAGGATTCGTCTAAATGAAACGTCGGCCGATCAGACGCAAACGCAGGAATCGAACAGACAAAACTAAAGCCAACAGCTATCGGAACGAGATACAGTGCTGAATACCATTTCATAAAAGCTTGAGATGCAAGTATAACATGCGAACCAAGATCTTGCGGATATCTCGACTGTTTGATAGTCTCTCAGCACATTCTGCTGCGGGTGTTTGACGCGGGTATCGTATAGTGGTTATTATGTGGGCTTCCCAAGCCTAAGATGGGGGTTCGATTCCCCCTACCCGCTCCAGGAATTCACAATTTGGCCAGCTTAGCTCAGTTGGTAGAGCAATGCTTTCGTAAAGCAGAGGTCCCGGGTTCGACTCCCGGAGCTGGCTCCAGTACCAAAACACCCCAAACGGGGTGTTTTGTTGTATTGATGCGTTTCAACAAGTTTAAAACTTCAGGTACGTCTTCACATCCGAAGACTTTATCCGCTCTGCCATGATTGACTCAAAAGCCGTCTGCTGCTCTTGCGTTGTGGATGCGTAGGTTTGAGCAACACGTTCTTCTTCAAGAGCTGGACGGATCACGCGATTTCGAAATTGATCCTCTGTCCAATGAAACGTATCCGTCAGATATTGTGCTGGATCAGGCATCGTGGAGCTTGTTTGCTGAATGAGAGAAGCGAATGCTGCACGCACTTCTTCATCAGTAACCGTCACTTTTCGATTCTCTGCGAGTTGAAGCGTAATCTGTTCACGAATCATGCGATCGAGCGCGTTCTTTTCAACCTCACTCGTCAGAGGTCCTGCCAAACCAGCGCCCTTGGCTGCTTCCGAGCTTAGATAAATACGGATCGTATCGCGCGTATCCAGGAACTCACCGTATCGAATCGTCTTTGGTCCGACCTGTGCAGCAGGGAGCCATGATCCAAGCGTACGGACAATCTTTGCATCAGAACGTTGAATGTACACGGCATACGCCATCCAAATCACTGCCCCGGCAACAAGAATAACAGCACCCAACACAGAGACGATAGGCATGATTCGAGACTTCTCTACCTTCGGTTCCACTGGTTTTTGGACTTCAATATCTTCAGACATACGATAGAATTAATGATAAACAACGAATTATTTTCCGAAGAAATACCCC
>JAGOQX010000005.1 GCA_018063105.1 Patescibacteria group bacterium | reverse complement strand
GCATACACGCCGGAGTCCCCTTACACGCCGCATCATCACAATCCGTCAGACCGTTGCAATCGTCATCGATCGTATTGGAACAGTTTTCCGGATACGGTTCACACGAACCCCACGCGCACGCCGGTGCCACGCACACGAGCGAGCCAGCGGTGTTGCACTTGGTAATGCACCCGCCACCCTTGGACCCCACCTTGCACTGAAAGATCTCATCGATCTTGCCATTTCCGTCGTCATCGAGACCGTTACAGATCTCGACCGGCGGAGGAGGATTTCCCCCACCACCGCAATTTCCACCACCCGGACAAACCGGCTGACTGGCACAGGCATGAATCGATGCGAAATCGATCAGCTCGTTCTCACGCGGACCAGCAACGACGTCGATCACGGACTGCGGAATCGAAACGACCTTGGCCCAGGAAAACCCCATGGCCTCGAACACATCGCCCGACGCAATTGCTCGCCTCGTCTGTTGCGTCGTGATGATCGAGACCTCCGATGACTCGTCTGCTTTCACGAGCGTCCCGGGTCGCAGCAATCGGTATCCCTTCGCTGCATACCACGACTCAATCGTAGCGATCACCTGCCCATCTGCGGTCAACGAGGATGCGTCATACCCCCACGAAATCAGCGCTTCCCAACGAATCACGTCGTAGCGCTCCTTCGTATTGGAATATGCCATCACCACCGTGGACGAATTCGGGCGCTGATACAGCGTCACCGGACCGAGCGACTTCTGCGACGCACCGATCTGATAGCAGTTCAACTCATCGTCCGAAACGAGCACGGAACGTGAACCATCGTATCGATCCGCCAACAGAACGTCTGGCGAAATCGGAGCGATCGTATCGTCCTTCGTAACGAGCCAGAACGATCCATACGAATCCTCGAGCAACGAACCGGACGGATGATGACGAACATCGGCGAGCACGGACTGAACCGGATCAGCGTGAGCTGCGATGATCACGAACGGATCCACCCACTGCGGATGCGTCCAGATCCCCGTTTCCGGATCGATCGTGAACTCGCTCTTGGGCGCATAGCCTCGGACGAACGCATTCACGTTCGTGCCATCAAACGCGCCATTGCGCATTCCCCAGTGCACGTGATGCCAGTCGAGCGACTGATCTGAACCAGCCCAGTAGTGGCCAACATGACCCAGATACTGACCACGCTTCACCAATGCGCCGACAGACGGATTGCCCTTTTTCTGCAACGCGTCATACACCGTTTCAGACTCGCACTTCAGATGACCAAGTAGCGTCGTCACACGCTGTCCACCTTGGAATTCGTGCTCCAACACCACCAAACATCCGCGATATGCCGGATTCGCCTGCGCATCGGAACCGTATCCGCCGTACGTCACATCCGTTGTGAGACGAACGATCCCATCCGCTGGCGCCACGACCTCGGTATTCACCGGCGTCTTCTTGACGATCGTGTCGCGACCGAGATGATACCCGTATGCCGTGCACTGACCGTTTTTGGACTGCAGACAGAATCTCGAATTCTCACTAGCGAATCCGAAACCGAAATCGCTTTGATCGAATCCGCTGACCGGAAATTGAAACGTGTGTGCGTATGGAATCCCAGTCTGCGGATCGAGCGTCAACTCATTCTCACTCGCTCCAGGTTCCGGAATCGTATTGATCGGCGCACAGTTCACCAAGACCGCAGCAAACACCGCGGACAGGAAGCCAAGCGTAAACCAACGGTTCGTGTTGCCCATGACCGTACTCCTCTTCAGTTGTGAAAGAACCCTGCCCCACCTTCCGCCCGCGATGCATCCCGGACGGGACAAGAGCTAACTACGGCACTAACACGCTAGAAATAAATGCTTGAATTTCTGGTTGAACAACGGCCGGCCATTGATAGGAAGACCCGTTTTGAATCAACAACACACGATTATTCCCGATCAAAGCAAAACCCGTTCCGCCTGCACTGTCATTCATTGGAATCACATAGCCGTTTTTCTCTCCAACTTTTGCCGGATGTGCTGTGGAATTTTTCAAAGCGGTCCGTAACGCCGCTTCATTGGTAATCCGCATTTCAATCAACATCATCTGCGTCTCTTTTCCAGAGACTTTCACAACGGCATTACGAACCGGAACAGTTCCTGCAAGCCACTGTCCTTCAATTGGCTTCAAATCATCCTGCAACAGATAGGTCCACTCTGGTCCAAGTCCAGAAAATACATCGCCTCCATGAACAGTTGCGCTCGTAAACGCTGGAATTGTTGATGTTGCGACTGCAACTGTTGAGGCTCCGGTTTTTTGCTCAAGGACGACTCGAGTGAATCGAAGTGACATGGCAGCAACCAAACCAAGACAAGCGATAGAAATGAGAATGCGTTGTGGGGTGAAAAAAGTGGAAGACATACGGTGAATAATAGCTGAAATGTCGCACGTTGACGACTTCGCAGAGGCTGGTGTGCGCAGTCACGGTTCATCCCGCTAAATTCGGGAATCACGATGTCTGGTGACGCGATGCGATGCCGAAGCAATCGTATGCCCATGAATGGCTCACATGGTACGCGTATCAAATCTCTCTCCTCATCACAATCAATGTTTCGTATTCCTCTTCCCATCATCTCCACTTCAGCGAACCACGCCATAGCGGGGAACAAACCTAGGACCGCTTCTATCTTCCTACCTGCTCCCGATAGTACGAACCATCACATCGTGATCTCCTTCCAGCCTCTGCGTTGTCGAGGTGCGGGGTCAACGACCCACATTCATAGACTAAGGCGCTTCAGGATATGGGTCAAAATAAAGTGTTAGCGAATATAAACATACGAGGCGAAATAGAAAACAAATTGCTCGAAAATAGGATGTTCGCGCATTCTGACAAACAGCATTTTGTTCATCCATACTAGTCAAACAGCACCTTCTCCTTGTTGATAAGTCAGTTTCTTCCGAAGAATTAGCCACAAATACAGAAGAATGACGTAGACAGAACAAATCACCACGCCTGAAACGGACACGCTTTGTATTTCGAGCCACGGCACGATATTGGATAATTCTGCGAACCAAAAAACTAGACGCGTGAGACCAATAACTGGAATGGCAAACAGACCAAACGGTCCTTGACCCAGAACCATCACACCCGCTCCCCACAACATAATAAATGGGACAAGTGGAAGAATCAGAACATTGGTAAATAAACCTGCCAGGGAAACGCGATGGAATATCCAGGCAATGTATGGCGCCGTCATCAAGGTCGCGGCCAACGTCATCGCCACAGAGGTCCTGATGAAAAATCGTTCGGGCAGCCAACGGAGATACAGCTGAAAAAGTGGAACCCAAGCAAGAATCCCCCACATCGCCAAAAATGATAAGGCAAAACCAATGTCATATCGTAATGCCCACGGGTCGATGAGCAACAGGAATACGCCGACGACGAGCAACGAACGAAATGAAGATGGAATCCGACCAACCTCACGAGCAACAAGGACCAACCAAGCCATGAGAGCAGCACGGACGACAGATGCGGAAAACCCGACGAAACCAGTAAAGAGAAGCAACGCGAATGAAGTAACACAGAACGTCACGCGACGACGAGCATTCAACGTGAGCATTGCGAGAATGATGAATTCCACGACAACGGTGACGTTTGATCCGGAAACGGCGACGATATGCATGATGCCCGCAGATCGAAACAGCTCTTTGTCCTGTTTTGAAAATATTCCATCACCATACAAAATTCCACTCACCAGCGTCGCCTCTCGCTCTGGAAGCGCCCGATTAATCCGACTTGTGAGATATGATCGATACTGCTGCAACCAAGACCACGGCCACACACCCGGCGAATGAGACGTAACTCGCATCAATGATCCATTTGAAACATAGACCCGCGGAGGCGGCGCGATATCAACACGCCAGACGCCGAGAAAAAATGCGAGGACGATCAAGGCAAGGGAACGAGTAAATCTCGAATACTCCCACATCAAGACAACGAGGATGCTGAAACCGATCAATAAGATCATCCACTCCGATGATGCGAGGGACAACCACGGGAAAATTTCGCGGAGACCGATGCCGACACACGCCGAAATCATCATCCAACCAGAAAGCTCACCAACACTTGAAGGGATAGAGATGCGCATAGAAAATACGTTGACAATTAAAATAATTTCTGCTAATCTATAAGTACATTGCTCCACACTGGGGCTCCGAGGAACCCACGGCTTCAACCGAGGGTTCCGTTTTGTATATATGAAATAAAAGTTTTCTGAATCACCAGAAACACTTTTCTCTCAATCGTACCCATCTTGCGAATGAGCCTTTGGCTACTTATCGATCGCGTCTGCACAAGTAGTGCTGATCTCTGTCCGCCATGAAAATCGAACGTAACATACCAACTCCCACTTTTTATAACTGTGCTGATAGGAATTACAAATAGTAAATCCGCACTAACCCTCTTGAGTACAATGACTGGCCGCTCGAATTGAGCATGCTTTCCATTTTCTTCTGATCCTATATTTTCTCCTAAGCTCGCCCACCAGATTTCTCGTTCATAAAAATAGATAACCCGAGTCAAAACTTGAAGCCTAATTTTTCGCTTCATCCAATCCAGAAAAAGTTCGAGCGTATGTAGGTCGATTTGATCCATACATATACCGCTATCGCATTTTTCGATTTTTGTCTAGAGATAAACACAAAAAACCAACCGACAAACTCCGGTTGGTTTTTACTCAATCTATTAATCAACGATCAATGCACTTTTATTTATTATTTATTTTGCCGTATTTCATTTTTTGTTCAAAATCTATTTTAAGATCAATTAATGCTTTCTGAATTTTTAAGCAAGTATAGTACGTCGCTGCTGTTGATTGGCGAGGTTCACCAATTTTAACTATAAGCTCGGTATTTTTGTTTTGAAGCCTTTCTATCTCGGCAAGAAGCTCTTCAACTGTGGCCCCTTTTTTAGCTAGCTGATCTATAAGTTTGAGTTCACCCAGAATTCCAGCAAACATATACCCCTTCCAACACTCTCCTCCATCCAGATAGCCTCCTTCTACTCCATTTTCGTAACTCTTTTTACGTCTCTCTACAATATCCTGTAATGACAGATTTGACCAAAAATAGACCCTATCATTATCTATATCCGCATTATTGTCATAAATCTTCCCCTCTTCACCCGGGTGAGTAACCGCGGCAGGACCTAGTTTCAGTTTAGCATCTACTTCAACTTCCCCTTTATACTGTTCAGACATACAAAAAGCTTTTAATGAATAGACTAATTACAAGTTTACCCCCCCCCGCACGGCTATGTGCAAGACTGAATACATTCTGAACTTTTTTTAAAAATTGACAGAACGTTACTCTTTCGTTACTCTTCATCTATAATCTATGCCAAGCACCAAAAATCGCATTAACCTCACCGTCCCGGCGGATATCGAACAAACATTGATTCGTTTTGCGAAACGTGATGACACGTCTGTCGCCACGACGGCGCTTGAGTTGATTCGTCGAGCACTTGAAATCGAGGAAGATGCGGCGCTCCTCACGATCGCGGAACGACGAGAATCAAAGAGGGCAAAAACAATCTCGCACGCCCAGGCATGGAAATGAGCTACGAGATTCGCTACCTCTCGATCGTCGTACATGACGACATCCCGTCACTCGATGTTGGGATGAAAACACGAATTCGCTTAGCGATTGAACAGAAGCTCACTTCAAAGCCAGAAATTTTTGGAATCCCGCTTCGCCAATCACTCAAAGGACATCGAAAATTACGCGTCGGTAATTACCTTGTTGTATTTCGAATAGAAAAAAAAGTCGTTCTGATTTTGGCGATTCTGCATCGTTCTGTGATTTATACAAATGTTGAAGGTCGGGTGAAATAAAGAATCCAGATCAAACTCCTCCAGCCTCCTCTTTAGAAAAGAGGAGGCTGGAGGAGTTATGATCTCCTGCGTGTATTCTTGTATTTCAAACCGATACACTAACCAACTTCCCCTTCACGTAAATCACCTTCACGGACGTCTTCCCTTCGATAAACGCTTGCGCTTTTTCTGATTTCAGCGCGATCTCTTTTGCCTGCTCTTCTGTAATCTCTGCGTCAACCGTCACGCGATCTCGGACTTTTCCGTTCACTTGGATGACTAACTCAAATGTCGCGTTCGTCAGTTTTGATGAATCGAATATTGGCCATGAGGCGTGATGAATCGAGGCTGTGTTTCCCATTCCGTACCATAGTTCTTCCGTCATGTGCGGCGCGTATGGCGCGATCAACTTTAAGACGTCACCGGCGACGGCTGGTGAGATCTTCCCACCTTCGTTCAAAATCGTCTTTAGCGCATTCACCAAGATCATCGTTGCAGAAATCGCTGTGTTGAAGTGTAGCTGCTCAATATCTTCTCCAACTTTTTTTATTGTTTGATTGTAGAGCGTCTCAACTTCTGCTGGTAATGTCGCACCTTCCTGAACACTTCCAGGCTCAAAGAGACTCCAGACTTTTTCCAAAAATCGCTTAATCCCCTCAATCCCCTGCGTGTCCCATGGCGCATCTTGATCGTATGGACCGATAAACATTTCGTACATGCGGAATACATCAGCGCCATACTCAGAAACACATTCATCCGGATTCACAACATTTCCTTTGGACTTCGACATCTTGATGCCGCCAGCACCCATAATTAACGCGTGTGATCGACGTTTGAGATATGGCTCGTTTCCACATTCATGTGGAATCAAATCTAAGTCGTACAAAAACTTGTACCAAAAACGGGAATACAGCAAATGCAACGTCGTGTGCTCCATCCCGCCGTTATACAAATCAACGGGCAACCAGAATTTCATCTTTTCCGGATTAGCAAACGCAGAATCATTGTGCGGATCGCAATAGCGCAAGAAGTACCAAGATGAACCAGCCCAGTTCGGCATCGTGTCTGTTTCGCGTTCTGCTTTCTCGCCACACTTTGGACATGAAACTTCAACCCACGATTGAACCAACGCAAGCGGCGACTCGCCAGTATCCGTCGGTTCGTACGTTCCGATATCAGGGAGCGTGACCGGTAGTTGCTCTTCTGGAACTGGGACAAATCCACACGTCTTGCAGTGCACGATCGGGATCGGCTCACCCCAATAGCGCTGACGAGAAAATACCCAGTCGCGCAATCGATATGTCGTTTTGCGTTGACCAATCCCCTTCTCCTCCAACCAACTAATCATGTCATCTTTCGCTTTCCATGTTGGGAGACCGTTGAGGAAATCGGAATTGATTGCAATACCTTCTTCCGTCCAACAATCAGCTTGTACTCGAACTTCTGTTTGCGCACCAGCTGCAACGTTATTCACGGGTTGAGGAACTATTTGAAGCGCTGACGGTTGAACGACCTTCACAATCTTCAATCCGAACTTCGTGGCAAATTCAAAATCTCGCTCATCGTGCGCCGGGACTGCCATGATGGCGCCTGTTCCGTAGTTTCCCAAAACGTAGTCCGCGATCCAGACTGGGATTTTTTCTTGATTTGCTGGATTGATCGCAAAGATACTGGAGTCGACGCCCGTCTTTTCTTTTCCACTTCCTGCCGTTCGTTCCAATTCTTCCTTTGCCATCGCCTGCGTCACATACGCACGAACCTCTTCCGTCGCTTGCCAACCTGCATCCATCCATTTCTTTGCCATCTCCGGTGAGATTACAATAAATGATGCACCGAATAATGTATCCGGTCGCGTTGTAAAGACAGTGATCTTTTCTTCGATCCCCCTCCTTACGAAGGAGGGGTTAGGGGAGGTTCTCTCAATCTGAAAATCCACACCTGCCCCCTGATTGCGTCCGATCCAATTAATTTGTTGTGCGCGGATCTTTTCGAGGTAATCAACGTTCTTCAAATCATCGATCAATCGATCGGCATACTTTGTAATACGAATCATCCATTGCGATTTGATGCGCTGCTCCACCGGTGTTCCACATCGTTCGCAAATTCCACCCTGCGCCTCTTCATTCGCCAACCCAATCTTATCTTTTGGACACCAGTTAATCGTCGACTCTGCCTTGTACGCCATCCGATGCGCATCAATATACTCGCGAACAGCCATCTCGCCCTGTGCCGAAACAGATTCTGGAATTGCCAAGTCTTCGATCGGCAATGCGCGACCTTCGATCTCGTCAAAATAGCTGGAGAAAAATTTCAAAAACATCCATTGCGTCCATTTGTAGTATTTCGGGTCCGTCGTGTTGATTTCGCGTGACCAGTCAAAACCAATGCCAAGAGACTGAATCTGACGTTTAAAATTCGCCGCATTCTTCGCCGTCGCGTCTGCCGGCTTCACCTTGTTTTTGATTGCATAATTTTCCGTCGGAAGCCCAAACGCATCCCAACCGATCGGATACATCACGTTTTTTCCGTCCATTCGCTTCTTTCGCGTCACAATATCAATCGCGGTATAGGAACGCGGGTGACCAACGTGCAACCCATCACCGGACGGGTATGGAAATTCAACCAAGCCGAAAAATTTATTCTCTTTTTCAGAAGCTAGCAGGTCTTTGGCGTGATACACCCCATCCCGTTCCCAGGCATCCTGCCATTTTTTCTCGATTTCATGCGGTTGATAGTTGGACATACAGCCAGACAACGCTATCAATTTTGGAAGGAAGACGCAACATCGCCTAGCTTATTGATGTAAAAAATACATCAGCATGCATGCTATACTGAATAAAATTCTTATGGAAAAATTTAAACCCGGAACACCAAGTAATCCATTCCAAAATGGACCTCCTAAAAAAGAACCAGGTGCTGGAACAGACATAAAGAAACACAGCGAATTGCATCGTTTAATAGAATCCGCTACGGGCAGTCTTGCAGCCGAAGTTCGTTTCAACGCAACACCTGCTGGATTAAAAATTGATCTCGTAGGGCGCCTTAGCGGCAATCCACTTGTACGAAAATGGGAATGCTATTCGTACGTTCCGGCCTTTAAAGCCGAAACACCTGTTTCAACGGGTTTAAGCGCCGAAAGTCCACACAGCATCTCGGTAACAAGCTGGAAGCAAGCAATTCAAGACCTCGGACAACCCCTTTCCATGGAGGCCAATTTCGATCATGCCATTGTGATTTGGAAAAAAGGTGCAGATGAGCTAAAAGCAACTGTTCGCCCAGAGAAATTGATAGAAGCGGATATCCCATTTGAAGTTAAGAACATTTCTTCACGGGTTATATCGTCCGACCATCCAATAGAAGTGAACGGAGACATAGAATTTAAAGATCTTGTTACATGTAAATTCAATACACTTGGCCGAGGCGAATACTCCACTGAATATTCTATTTCCCCAGCACAACTCACGAAAGTCGGATCTCGCTCACATGCCTCAGACCAAGAAAAAGTAGTCGCGCTACTAAAGCCCTCACTCAAAGAGCTCCCAGTACATAACGCGGAACGAAAACTCAAAATTGCAGAACAGGCACTGATAGATCATGTACTAGATGAAATTCCTAAAACCATACAAACTGTCGGATTAGCACAATCTATTACCCTAAAAACCATTAGCCATACTGCGAGCGAAGAGGTTACGGGACATTATGGAGATGAACGATGGGGAACCGGTCAGTACACAAACATAACACGCACAGCGCGCTATCTAGTTTGTGATGGTGTTGATGTGTATTTGCCGGAACATAAGGGCATTATTGGAGGCGCATTCTCTAATACCGCAGATGTGGTGGCTCGAGCATACCTCATACTAGAAATGAGAGAGATGGAAAAAAAGATGGAGGAATACAAGGCGAAGATTGAAGCGGTCAATCTTTCATATTATGGCGTGCCAGATCCAGCGATCTATGGGGATTTTAATGAAAAAGGCATTAACCCAGACGAGGTAGCCGCCAGAAAAAAAACCGAAACAATTCTAGACACGCTGAACGCGCGCATGGAAGAAGCTAGAGCTGCGGCCATGCTAGGTCTGGAACGAACAGACCCAGCAGCAGCAGAAACAAGGTCAGCAATCTTACCTGAATACGAACAAACATATACAACGCTAAACGAAGCAGCCGAACAAGAACAATTAGAACGATTTCTTCCATTAAACGAAAGTCGTTATGCGGTATTTGCATTACTCAAAAAAGCGAATGAGGCTAAAAAAGCAAAAAACCACTTAGGCGTTTCTTCGAAATTACTGGAAATTGAAAAAACTCTTGCAGAATTTCAACAAAAAATCGCCGAAGCTCGGGCGAATAAAAAGGCCTATTTCGAATCTAAAGCTATCGCACAATCTAAGGCCGAAGAGCTCAAAATAGCTATCGCAGCACTGCAAAACCACCCAAATTTTCGACATCTTCCTCGTGACATTTCAAGAAAGGTTCGTGAGGCAGCCAGCACGAACTTAGAACCATCAAAATGGAAGGTCAATCAATACAATCATTGGAATACAAATACAGAAGAACTGCTTCATGAGGTCGAAGCTCTATTAGACGCTCCGCGAACCGAAGTAGCAACAGATGAGACGATTCCGGTTCCGGTCATTTCATATGCCGAAGACGCGCGCAACAAAAAAGCAGAATATAAACAAGAAAAAGAACTAACGCAGTCTGAAACCCTTGGAGCTGCGCTCGCCGAACGTGCGAAGTCAGTCTTAGGCCTAGACCTTGCGATCAGAACAATACAAAACGAATATGAGGCGCCATACGGTCGCGCTCGACGCCAGGCAGCACTTTCAGAGACAATCGGGTCCGGAGAAGTTTCAGCACTCAATGAGCTATTCGGATTAAGTAAAGCAGCTGTATTCGATAGTGCTTTGGCATACGCACTCTCTACTCTTCAGAAAGAAACTACTCCGACTATCACCAAAAAGCCAACGCCAAAACCAGCAGAAGAAACAAAGCCCGTTGAAGAAAAACCACCGGAAGCTCCATCAAAACCAGCTGATGTATCAGCATTCGACATGAGTAAGCTATTTGGTGGACAAGGCGGAAAAAACAAGCAAAAAGGAAAAAAGTAGAAAAACATAACATTACTACCCCACCCTATTACGCTAGGTACCTTTTTATATTCAACTGACCTATACTAGTCTTATTCCATTCATTTCACTTACACGAAGATCTATGCCGAAAAATCTATTTGAGGGATCAAAAATTACAAAACCTGCAGAACTAGGCGGAACAGAAAGCCGGCTTAAACGACGAGAACGAGAGATCGCGATGATGATACTCCTCAGTTTTGTTCTTTCTATGGTTCCTCGAAAAGAGGCCGAGGCTCATGATCGACCGGATGGGATAACACAAGGAGCTTCTGCAGGTGAACCTCGAAAAATTGAACTGCTGAATAAAGACATGGTCATGGGAAAAGATCGTATCGAGCATCACGGTGCCATTACGGTTGGGCTCAATTCAGGCATTCCAATGACCTACGCTCGTGGATTTGATACTGCCCGCTCTGAGAGCAAAGACGCGTATGCGAAATGGGGAACGTTTGTCACACAAGAAATTGAACACGAGCTTGCATCGAACCTATCACGGATGAATACAACGGGAGAAGCACCGTTGGGTCTGAGTGACACGCGTATCACAAAAATATCGATCACCGGATCTTCATCACCTGAAGCATACAAACATGAATCCGCATCGCACGAATCAGTGAAACCCGGCGTGATTGATCAACCAAACGTCACACTCGCAGAAAAACGTGCAAGAGAGGTGGCTGAACGTTTAGGTCGCGAAAACGCGATCAAAAACCTTCGATCAAGCGGGGTCAACGTCTCAAACGAACTTCTGGAACAAGCCTCACAACATATTACGGGCGAAGAAATTCAATTTTCTGCAGATGAAATCGCTGAGCTTGGAAAGCTTGCGCGAACATACGGCATTGTGACACCGAGCATCTACCATGACGCTGCCGAATTAATCGAACGATACAACACCGGACGAATTACAAAAAAAGCAGACAAGGCTGCACTAGATAAGATCGTAAAAAGCAAACGCGGCGTACAGGTAACCATTGAATACGAAGCTGGAAAGCCAATTGATGTGACGATCCCTGCACCGATCATTCACCTTGGACTGTCCCTCTCCGTACTCAATCCCGTCCGCGAAGCGCCGGAGCCACCAAAAGGACACATTCCAAAAGAAATTCACGATCCTCGAACAACACCAACAGAGGAGCGAGGAACACGAGAACCGATTGCCGTGCATGTCCCGGAAAAAATTCGACAGGTTCAATTGCCGCCTGAAAAGGAACCGGACTACCAATACCTCGAATGGGAAACGCTCATGAATGACCTGTATCGCTATTTCCGATCAGAAACAACTATTCAAAGAGGTCTTGATTACGGAAAATTGGGCATTGAAATGGACGCCCTCTTCGACAAATTCTCATCAGAAGAAGACCGCGAGCTCTATTTTTCAGAAAAGCTTCTTCGAAATTGGCGTGAACACGACATCGCATGCCGCCAAGAAGCAGGATGGACCAAACATGTGGATGAAGGGCTCAGCTACGAAGAAAACCCGCGACAAATTCAATGGGCTCGAATGCACGTCCGACAATTACTAGGCGCAGTCCAGGCGCATCATGCGGAACAGATGAATGAAGAGCAACGACGACAGGCGTATTTTGACTACATCGCCAAACGCGTTAGAACGTTGAATGAGACATACGGATTCTAGGCACAACGAAACACACTATAGATCAGAAAAACGCCCTGAGAACTTAGAAGGTTCCAGGGCGTTTGTAGATGCATCAAGTGAGAAGAGCCTCGATAGAATGAACAACACGCCAACGGACGTTGTCGAGCGGATGGGGCGTGCGCGTGTTTTGTGGCCACATCATCCGAAAGAGCTCTGCCTGAGGAGCGTGCTTGGCAACGCTCAGGAGCTGCTCTGGCGAATCATCGACGAAACGGGTCTGGCAGTCTGATCCGTACTCAGCCACGACCCGCCCCTTTGATCGATCGTGCCAGACGAAATGAGTATTCGTGATGAAACGATGAATCTCTGTTGCACCGGCGTATTTCCTCATCTGGAATGTAGGATCACCGAATGTCAGCAAGTTGCATTCGTCCGTTCGACACAAGGCCTGAAGAACATGACGCGCATCAGGAAAGAGAATCTGATTTCCAGCATCCAACAGATGAGACATCGAAGTCTCTTCACGTCGCACAACGTCGAGAGGATATCCAAGCATCTCGAGGTGACGAGCGAATGAATACCCGGTCTTATTCAACGTTCTTTCCGTCTGAACAATCTCCTGCTTCGAGCTGCCTAGCGCCATGAGATACTGATGGATCATGACGCTGAGGATGCTCGTGTTGTAGAGCGTGTGATCGAAGTCAAAGAACCATCGACAGCGCTTCATAGCACATGCCCCTCATTCCAGACCGCATAGGTCTCAAGGATTGCAGAAGCCAGCTTGGCGGAATCGTGACGAAAGAGACTGCGGACGAGAGGATCACCGGCTTCTGGGCGAGCGATCTCATCCGAAATCAGCGGACCAGACCACACAGTGTATGGAGCGGACGAAAGGTCATTGATTACCAGGCCTTCACCAGCCTCAACGTATCGCGCAACGACCTCGGGTGACGGCTTTGCGTCATTGATCAGCACTCGATCGATTCGACCCGGAGCGATGTACGCTGCGAGCGTATCGCAGAAATTTCTGCCCGAGTATCCCGTTGTTTGACCACGGCGCGTAGCCAAGTTCAAGACGTACATGCACATCGCTTTGCTGTCGCGAATTGCACTCGCAACTCCACCGACAAGAAGAACCGGAACCAGACTGGTGTACAGATCACCAGGACCGATGACGATGATGTCTGCCTCAGAGATTGCCTCAAGCGCTTCGGGATTTGCCTGGACGGGCGGATCAAGGTAGCACCGACGAATCGGTGATCGATCACTCGTTGGCTGATCAATAACCGTCTCGCTGTCCAAGATCTTCCCATCCATCAACTCCGCAAGCAGATTCGCTGCACGAGTCGCAACCGGGATCACACGTCCCTTCAGTTGAAACAACTTGTGCGCCATCCGCAATCCACGCAGCGGATCGCCGGTTATCTGCTCAAGACCAGTGAGAAGGACGTTCCCCAGCGTATGCCCCTTCATTCCGCCGGTCGTAAACCGGAATCGGAGCATCTCTTGAATGTCAGGATCCGGCGCAAGAGCACTCATAGCGTTCCGAAGATCGCCAGGAGGCAACACACCATACTGATCACGCAACATGCCGGACGATCCGCCATTGTCAGCAATGGAAACGACGGCGGAGAGGTCGACCGGATGTTCCCGGAGGCCACGAAGCACGCAATACGTGCCGGTGCCCCCACCGAGACAAACGATTCGTAGTCGAGCATCAAGCGCTGAAGACTGAGTTATCATGGGACCTCTTATCTTCTACGTTCGGTAATACGAACCGTAATTTTACCTAATCATAATTAAAACATTTGATCAATACTTTGCAGAAACAAAACCATCAGATATGAATCTGATGGTTACAACGCTGGCACGCCTTCACTATTCACTCTCCAATACCGTTGCGATAGGCTCTACCGTCAGCTTCGTAATCGTATTATTCGCATCGGACTGAAGATCCTGAGTATTAAACCCATCACCCATGTTAATAGATTCTGGCAACCTATCAAACATATCTGGAACATATGCACGATTCGAAATAATCTCTGAAAGCACCTTTGAAAGCGGATGCTTTGGGTTCTCCGTGTTCATCAAATGAACAACTTCATGCGCAAGACCGGACCCCTCCTGAACCAGCTCGAAAAATTTTTTTAATTTTGCAGCGGCAGCAGAATCCAAGTCTGTAAACATTCTCCGCTTATTAAGTTCTGATCCACTATCTTCATCATACAAGGTCACTGCGCAGAGTAATACATCTCCACCACGCTGCTTCATTTTTTCTTTTTCATCCTCAGAAAGATTCTCAACAACGGCCCATCCTTTTAACTCACGCAACAACGCATCAACACCTCGAAGGACATCACCGTACTCCGAAACAATGTCGTTTGCACGTGCCTCATCTTCATTACTCTGTTCATTCAATCTAACCATTTCCGATTCCATAGAACTTTTTGCATCCGCGGAACCAGGGATTTCCTTATAACCAGGCATATATCTGAAATTACATGAATAATATATTTGTAATGCAATTATACAGGTTTAATATATTGTCTGTACACACAAGGCAACACCTGATTCATCACTGAGAGCACTCCACCCCATCCACCTTCCGAAACCCAATTCGATCCGGCGCTTCTTCGTGGGTGCCGAACATGGAGCCAAGAACAACAGATTCATCGCCGTAGCGATCGCGGATGGCGTCGATGGCACGAGAAACAGACACTCTCCGATCACCTCGACGATCCCACGAGCTAACACTGTCATCTAATCGAGCTTGTGCGGTTGGCTCGGAAAGATCAGAGAGTGTGACGGCTAGAAAATTCACAGATTGATTCTTCCACACATCGCGAAGCAGATCGCACGCCGTCGAAACCAACGTCATCGAATCACTTACGGGCTCGCCGAGGTGGATATAATCGCCCCCGCCGGACGCGATCGCCGGCTGCCAGAATGGTCCGCTTGGTTTCGTATCTGGTCCTGTGCGAAATCCGACCATCACCGAGACCGTGCCGGCCAACAAATCTAATTTTCGCAATCTTCGCCCCGCACGCTCTGTTAGCTTCGTGAGAACGGACACGACACGACCTTCTTTGTTCACTCGATCGGGTACGCAATACGAATGACCAATCGATTTTGGAGCATCGTCATTTGTCTGAACCCGTTCAAATTCAATTCCACGAACTTTGTGGGAAAGAAACAGACCGTTGATGCCAAATGCGCGGATGAGATTTTCAACAGGATAGCTTTTCAATTCGAGCAATGAATGAATACCCAATCGCTCCAATCGACGACGAATCTTTCGGCCAATCCCACAAACATCCTCTAAATCCAGGCGTCCGAGGACTTCATCAAGGTTGTGTTCATTGATAATTACCAGCCCATTCGGCTTCTCCATATCTGACGCGGTCTTTGCCAAAAATCGAGTTGGCGCGATACCGATTGAACAGCGCAACCAGTCGCCAATTTCATCCCGAATTTTGCGACGAACCTTCGTCAGCGCCCACGCCGCCTCTGCCTCGTCGCGATACCAACCGGTTAAATCTAAAAATGCTTCGTCGATGGAATAATGCTCAACTCGATCTGTGATCTGATCAAAGAGCGCAAAAATACGTGAGGTGACAACGCGATATTTTGCTGGATCATTTTGAACAAACACCGCGCCCGGAACAATCTTTCGCGCTTCGTGCACCGTCATCCCAACTTTCATCCCCATTTTCTTCGCCTCAACAGATGCAGCAATCACACATCCATACTCATGCGCATACGCACACACCCCAACCGCACGGCCACGCAGGAAGGGATTTGCCTGTTGCTCGACAGAGGCAAAGTATGAGTTCATGTCGATGTGAGCGATGATGGGCATCATATCGACCTACGTACATAGAATAAGAAATTATAATGTCGCCATTTCCTCTAACCGCCACTTCATCGACTCGGACGAAAACGACAAACGATAGGCGTTTGAACCATCTGATACGGAAAAATACGTTAGTTTCTCGCGTCCCTGGCGCTCGGAGTGTACCAGGCTGATTTTTTGAATTTGGTAATATCTGGTTCCCCACTTAAACGTCATCGGCTCAACACGCTGATGACGAAAAGCGACCAACACCTCAATAGGTTCTGCTACTTTTTCGTACATATCATTGAGGTTTTATATGATTTACATTCGATGAAAATTTCGAATCACCGCTCGCACCACACCTTGAATCAACGGGTCGTAGCAGTAGATCGGCTTCATCGTTGAGTTGGCTGGCTGCAGACGAATGCGATCTCGTTCGCGGTAGAATCGTTTTAACGTGGCATAGGCGTTATCGAGAAGCGCAACAACGACATCACCATTCTTCGGAGACGGATTCCGTTCAACGATCACATAGTCTCCATCAAATATTCCATCTTCGATCATTGAATCACCTTTCACGCGAAGGACGTATGAGTTTGCAGAGTCTGGCGCAAGCTCGACCGGTACGGCGAATGTCTCGTGCTCCTCAATGGCCTCAATTGGCAGCCCAGCGGTGATCAATCCCATCAACGGCAAGATCACACTCTTCCCCCACATAATCGCCTTATCCGTTGGTTCCAAATTCCGCATCCCTTCTCCCCCACCCCCACGCAAATATCCACGCTCGCGCAACGCATGAATATGCACATGCACGGTCGAGGGCGAAGCCAAATGCAAACCGGTCGCAATCTCACGAAACGATGGCGGATAACCTCGCTCATGAATGAACGCAACGATGAAGTCGAGCACCTCTTTTTGTTTTGGCGTGAGAGGAAGGGGCATACGAAGAAATAAATAAGGGTATAGAACAAAAATAGAACACGGGAAAGCGTTTGTCAAATGCTTTGATAACAGCCTATACTCGTTACTATATTATGAGCACTCCCTCACTCGCATCACGCAGATCAACGCTATCAGCAAAAATTTCTGCACTCGGAACAAAGATCGTTGGATTAAAAAAAGATTTCACGGAATTACAAAAGAAAACAAAGAAAGTTGCAACTGAAGCAGACGAGCATCTTAATGAAGCTGAGATCCAGAAACTAAGAAACAAGATCCAAGGTAACTCATAATGACACCATATGTCTCCAAATCTTGAAGAAATAAAAAAACCAGCGGCCGAATCCGCTCCAGTTGAAACAACAGCCCCAGGAGGAAAAGAGGAGCTGAACAATAAACTTGAAGAAAAAGCTGCGCAATTGCGAGCCGTGTATGGTGAAGCAGAGCAATTAACAAAATCCGTTGAAGCCACAGAAGCTGCCGTAAAAGATATTCCCCATCTTTCGGCTGCATTAGAAATCATCAAGTCGCAACTCACCACAAAACAAGCGGAACTAGCACAAGCTCAAAGCGAACTAGCTGCAGCACAGGCTGAACTTGATGCATTACCAGAGAGCGAAGAAGTTGCACCGGCAACTGAAGCCGTGGCAGAACAAAAAATTATTGACATCGGGGAACCAGCAGTAATAGCTGAGGCTACACAGGAAACCGTTATAACCCCTGTGCAACAACCAGCAGCCGAAGAATTAGCAACAACCATAGATGCTGGATGGGAAGAGTCGACACCAACTCCTGCAGAAGCAACACCGGTAAAAACACCAGAAACTACAATCGATACACCGGCAGCAGCCATGACAGAAGCTCCACAAGTCACTACAGAAATGTCGGCCGATACGAATACGGAAGCAAAAGAAGTAGCCGAAATCGATCCAGCTGATGCAGATAAAGAACACCATGTCACGGCAGAAGTTATAAAAGGATTCCTGGACAAAAATCCGCTCAATACAGCCGATGCCGTTGCTAAATTATCTGGTCGCATTAACAACATGACCCTTGGAGTAACCAGCATGTCTGGGCTCGAGGCTATTAACGAAGCGCTCAATGAAGCAGAAAAGAATGAAGAACTCCAAACTCAATGCAAAGAAAAATACAATGGACTCAGTATTCAAGATTTAAAGAATGCACTCCACAGACAATTTGTCGTCGCTGAACTTAGATTACCAAGCAAACAACGTCAAAGTATCAATGAGGCTCTTGCGGCTTTAAAAGATGAAGAACTGCCCACAGGAAAACGATCAAGGAAACTTGCTCAACTTATTGGTAGAACACAGCATTTAGATCAAGCAACTCAAAATGACATATATAAGACACTTGGGCCAAGATATATTAATGAACTCAAAAACACGGGAGGTGCACTGAAAGACTTCACAAGAACTAGCGCCACAGACATGAGCATAGGATTTGCATTGGAAAGAGCTGATCCAAAAATGGCTGATGGATTTCATGAGTTCATGCTTGATATGATGGCAGAAAATCTTAATCAAAATGAATCTTCTAATAGAAGCGAGATCTACCTTCCCGGAGCAAATGCATGCGGCTTCTACCTTCCCGCAACAATGGGTGCTGTTTATAAACGAATTGCCGCAGGAGAAACACTACCACCAGCCTTTCAAGAAAAACTCATAGCCATTCTAAAAGCATGGCAATCACACCCCGACGCCAAATACTTTGATCCGATAAACAAGCCCTCTTTTATTCGCAGAAATATGGCACGCATACTCGGCGCAGAACCAAGCCCTCAAACAGTCGAAGCTGTAGCAAAAGCTATCGCGGAAATGACTAAATAATCAATCGATACCTACAACACTCTCCATTTGTGGAGGGTGTTTTGCTTTACGCGTCTCACAAGATGTCCCCACCTTGACACCTCTCAAAAAAACTGGCAGCGGTATAAGAGAGGTCAAAAAATTTATTCATTTTTCTTTCTCTATGTACGAACCCATGAAATCCATGTGGGTAGGTTTAAATGTGCTCGTTTTATGTGCCATGTTATTTCGTCTTATTCCAATACCGAACGCGTCTGCCGCGTCACCAATTCTGATTGGTGAAGTTGCCTGGGCAGGCTCTTTGTTTTCAACGTCAGATGAGTGGATTGAACTCTGGAATTTGGGTGATGCAACCACATCGCTTGCAGGGTGGTCATTACACGGAGCTGGCGAGAGCGGGAAGGTCATCCCCTTTTCCGGTGATGCGCTGATTCCGCCCTATGGCACATTTCTTGTTTCAAATTATGCTGCGTCAGATACAAAAAGCGTTCTTGATATTTCACCGAATGTTGTCACAAGCACCGTCTCACTTTCAAACTCTGCGTTGCAATTCACGCTTATCGATTCTTTTGGCTCTGCGATCGATACTGCAGGTGATGGAAAAACTCCACTAGCTGGTGCGAGCCTTCCGACAAAGATGACGATGATTCGGACGCTGACACCGGATGCAATTGCGCCAGCCGGATGGATAAGTGCAACCACATCAGTTGGATTTAAAATAGACACAACAGATCTTGGAACTCCGGGAGTTTGTGACGGCTGTGAAGAACCACCAGCGATCGTTGAAGCGGATGAGGTGATACTTGATGATGAACAAATAACGACGAGCTCGACAGATCCGGTCATAGATTCTGCGACGACGACTGAAGATGTCATTGACGCAGTCGCTGATTCAACGGAAGAAAACAACCCGATAACACTGGATGATTCGACGACAACGGAAATTA
Source organism: Patescibacteria group bacterium (assembly GCA_018063105.1). Taxonomy (GTDB): domain Bacteria; phylum Patescibacteriota; class Patescibacteriia; order 2-12-FULL-60-25; family 2-12-FULL-60-25; genus JAGOQX01. The sequence continues at coordinate 36,730 of JAGOQX010000005.1, read as the reverse complement.
TTGCAATGAGCACATCTACGGACCCTGTTAGTTCATCGACTGAACAAATTGTAGAGACAGCGACAACGACGACCGAACGCCTGGGTGACGACCCGGACAGGGTAACCACGAGGGTTACCCCTACGGAGACTGTGATGGCGACAACGATTGTCACACCACCAAAGCCGGCGTATGGGATGTTGCGTCTGAATGAGATCGCGCCCTATCCTGCATCAGGAAAAGAATGGGTCGAGATTACGAGCTTGGATAAAAGCCAAACGATCTCACTCAAAAACTGTGTGCTTCATGATGCGAGTGGAAAAATTCTGACTATCTCAGATATCACCATTGATCCTACGACGTCGGCATTCGCTGTGATCCAACTCGCAAGCTCTAAACTGAACAATTCCGGTGACAGTATGGCGCTCTATGATCCTGATGGACGATTGCTTGATGCGATGACATACGGAGCAACAAATAAAGGCGAGGTTTGGATTCGTAAATCTGGCGGTGATGGAACGTGGAGCAAGACTGAGACGCCAACACCTGGGACAGAGAATACCAGTTTCATGATGATCACAACAAATGCAACAAACACTGCGCAAACGATTCTCAATATCGCGACAACCACAACAGAGACAGGGCGAGGCGACGCCTCCGCCCCTACGCGATCGACGATATCTACTCACGTCTCCCCTCCTTCATATGCAACATCCACCAACAATCCCAAATTCAGTCTATCGACTACTTCGGAGATATCACCTTCACCTGCAACAAAAACGACGAAGAAGACAACGCCTGCTCCAAAACCAAAAACAACTACAGCATCGAAGAAGAAATCAACAACTTCATCAGCACCATTACCCATCACTTTCGATATGATCGACCAAGAAGAATCATCCGCCATCCGCGTTCGTCTTCAAGGCTTTGTTGGGACGCCGCCAGGCTTATTATCCAAACATGCGTTTGTCCTTCAATCTCCTGACGGACGAGGCCTCCTGATCCAGCTCCCAACAACAGCAAAATTACCGGAACAAGGAGTCTCCGTTGTTGTCACAGGCACTCTCCATTTTGACAATCGCAACACGCCCTATCTCCAACTTGGCACAAAGGATCAATGGACAAAGGTAACGGGTGCAAACGCAACGGATACGCCGACATTCAGACCGGTTGATGTGACCGCACCCGGGTCAGAGGATGCGTGGAGCCTCATGCATGTGACCGGGACAGTCCAAGAAATCCATGGATCAGTTGTTCACCTTGATTTAGGTGATGCAGAGCTTGATATCCTATTCAAACCACTCATCGGATATCGCGTGAAACGACTGACAGTCGGTGATGAGTTAACCGTCTCTGGCGTGCTCGATACAACCACAGAATTGCCTCGACTTGTTCCTCGTTCAAATACGGAGATCGCCATCATCGGACATAAAGCAGTTACAGTTGCGTCAACCACATCCACAAAAAATCCGTTATCAGACTATGCGCCGATCGGTGCTGCTGCCGGTGCCATTGCGACGACAGAAGGAGTGAAACAATGGCACCGAAGACGGAAGCAGAGACAGCTCGAACGCAAGCTCACCATGCTCCAAAGTTCGTCCATGTAATCGCACGCATTGCCCCTCAACCACACGCTTGCTACTGTCGCCACATCCCCATGCTTCATCTTCTCAAAACACATTTCGGCTATACCAAATTTCGCCCGCATCAGGAGGAGATCATTAAACATGTGTTAGCAGGAAATGATGCGCTCGTCCTTCTCTCGACCGGTAGCGGAAAATCACTTTGTTTCCAAATTCCTGCATTGCTGATGGGAGGCATCACAATTGTGGTCTCCCCTCTCATTGCACTCATGAAAGATCAGGTCGACACGCTGAAAGCAAACGGCATTCGGGCAAACTATTTAAACAGCACACAAAAACAACCAGAGATTGAGGCGGTCCAACGCGATGCGGCAATGGGCCGTCTCGATCTTCTGTACCTTGCACCGGAACGTATTGCGATTCCGGAATTCCGCGCATGGCTCAAACAACTCCCCGTCAAACTCATTGCTATTGATGAAGCCCACTGTATTTCTGAATGGGGTCATGATTTTCGTCCCGACTATCGCAACCTTGCGGCATTCCGTCACGACTTTCCGGGAACACCGACCATCGCCCTCACAGCAACCGCAACAGAAAAAGTTCGTGATGATATTTTGCGACAACTTGATCTGAAACAAGCAAATGTCTTTGTTTCAAGCTTCAATCGTTCAAATCTACGCTATCATGCCTGGCCAAAGCAACAGACGTTTGAGACCTTGCTCGCGGTTCTCAAAAAGCATCCGGGTGAATCAACGATCATCTACTGCTTCTCACGAAAAGATACCGAAAAACTCGCACAGGATCTTCGTTCAAAACGCATCTCTGCGTTGGCATATCACGCTGGACTTGATGTAGTGACGAGGCATGCAGCGCAAGAACAATTTCAACGAGATGAAGTCCAAGTAATTGTCGCAACGATCGCGTTTGGGATGGGTATTGATAAACCAAATGTCCGACTGATTATCCATCACGATCTCCCCAAATCCATCGAAGGCTATTACCAAGAAACCGGACGTGCCGGACGCGATGGATTACCGAGTGATTGCATCCTGTTCTATTCATTCGGCGACACAAGGAAACAGGAATATTTCATCAACCAAATTGAAGATGAAGCAGAACAACGCCAAGCACGAGAAAAGCTTCGTCGCATGGCAGAATACGCGGAACAGTCAGGATGCCGACGAAAATATCTTTTGAACTATTTTGGAGAAACTTGGGAAGAACCGACCTGCGGATCCTGCGATCGATGCCTGGCGGAAAAACTGGTTGAGACTGATGCAACGGAAATCTCACGCAACATTCTCTCTGCCGTTCTACAGACTGGTGAACGATTCGGTGCTCAATACGTTGTTGACGTTCTTCGTGGATCTCACAGACAAACCATCCAAGAACGCGGACATGACAATCTGCCAATTTTCGGACAGGCAAAAGACAAATCCGTTGATGAGTTGCGTCACGCCGTCCACTGTCTTCTTTCAAAGAAACTCCTCATCAAAAATGAGGGCGAATATCCAACTATCGCTGTTGGCAAACTTGGACATGTTGCGCTGGATCAACGCACTTCGATTCTCTTGCCAGCCTTTGTCACCCTTGGAGCCTCGAAACAAGCTACACCAAAAGGTGAGGCAGATTACGATGAAAACCTCTTTGAGGTTCTCCGCAAACTTCGCAAACAGATTGCCGACGACCTAGGCGTCCCCTCTTTTGTCATTTTTGGCGATACAACGCTTCGCGAAATGACGCGCATCTATCCGCAATCCCTTGAAACATTCGGACAGATCTCCGGCGTTGGAACAGAGAAGCTCAAACGCTACGGACAACGGTTTACCCAAGCCATCCGCGATTATGCTGAGGAGCGAAACATTCAAGAACGTTCACCCGTGATCATGCCGGCAAAAGCACCATCCCGAACACCAATCACCCGACGAGTTGAACGTGAAGGCTCAACGTATCAAGAAACGCATGACCTATTGAAGCAAAAACTATCTGTTGAAGAGATCGCCTCACGGCGCGGATTAGCACCTGGGACAATTATTGCACATATCGAAAAGCTGCTGACTACAAATGCATCACCCGATATTAGCCATCTGACGATTCCGGAACCACGCTTTTCACACATTATTTCAGCTCTGCAAAAATTTGGATTTTCCATTGGAGCGGTAAAACAACACCTCGGTGAGGCGTATTCGTATGAGGAGATTCGTTTAGCAAAACTCATTCGAAACCAACGGGCGTCTACCTTGACAAAATAGCAAAAATCTGATAGATTAGGATTACTAGAAATGATGTAGTTTTACAGCATCTTCGCCATCGCTCCTTTCATTTTTTCCCATATTTCGATATAAGCAGCGTTTTGAATATCCTATTTCAGAAGGGCCTCCAAGACGCTGCTCATATCGAGCGCCGCAACACAATCGGTTCAAAAGTGAGGATTAAGATGGACATCAAGACGCAAGTCGGGATGAAAGTCGACATCTTGTTTTCACAGAACGGTTTTCTCGGGGTGAACAAGCCCCCGGGCCTGATAACAAGCACGAGCAACGGCCCGCCACCGTGGTACACCTATCCCGAGCTTCGAGAGCTGGTTCGCATGTATCTTCCGGAAGCTCGCGAAGCAAACCGGGTTGATCAATTCGCTTCTGGCATCGTCATAGTCGGTACGGATGAAGGTCGTGTCGACTATCTCCAGGAGAATTGGCACGGGATTACGGAGAAGTGGTACCTCGCCGTGATCCGCAAGCCCACGTGGGACACCACGGTAGTCGATGCCCTGATCGACGACAAAACCGCGGTGACCGGATTCACCATTCTCGAGCGAGGTTCGGTCTTCGCACTGGCAAAGTGCGACCTCCTGCAGAACGGACGGAAACACCAGATTCGGAAACACCTCCGGTCAATCGGTTATCCAATCGTGGGAGACTACAAGTACGGAGGAGATCCTTGCATGGTTCGTCAGGGGCCACTCCTCCACTCGTGGCAAACGAAGGTTCAGCTTCCTACGGTCGACCCACGAGGTCGTTTCTCACACGGCTCCGAGGTCAGCCACATTCAGGCCCCGATCCCGGACGACTTCCTGTCCTACCCATTCGACTGGAAGCACTGGAACAAGGGCGCGAATCGCGTCATCAAATCATGGGATGCGCCCTCCGATTGGAGGCGCAATTAGTCACAACCCGTCTCCGGTCCCCTGCTGCAGTGCACGCTGCGCAGGGGACTTTTCATATATTCAAAACTCGACCAAAACAAAACACCCCGATTTCTCGGAGTGCTCTATTTGACCACGTTCAACGTGATGGAGCGGGTAAGGGGAGTCGAACCCCTATTTCGTCCTTGGCAAGGACGCATAATAGCCGCTATACGATACCCGCATGTGTCTCACCTATTTGCTCGAAGAGACTACCAGATTCTATTTTCTCGCGCAAGTCCGAATAAGCGCGGGCAAACATCAATACCCAAAAGAAACACGCCTGACCGAGAAAGTCAGGCGTGCGAGACGGTTACCCATAGTGCCTCCACACTGGCAATCCGTCGCCCAATCGACGCGCGAGACGCGGCCAATCTGCGGAGATGAGCGTTGAGTACAGAGCTGTATGCGAACGGGATTCCTCGAAGGATGGGCGAAGAAGATAGAAGTACGAGACCGACCTCATCTCAGTCATCGCACCAACACGACAATCCACGTAGTGCGTGACACCGAGCTCAGAACAGCAGGCCGCCACTCCTGAGTCATTCGTATTGTGAAAGACATCGAGCAACGAAAGACCGGTTTGATCTGCAAAGCCATGGTTCTGCAGCCACCGACCCGCGGCCCGTTCAACGTCCACAGAACCCTGAGACATGATGTAGACCCGCTTGAAGGTCTTCTTAGGTAGGAACTGCGCCAACGCAGCAAATGCACCATCCGTCACCGGCCGGTCCAAGTACGAATGCGCCAGTAGACCCAGCGAAGCATCCGGGCAAACAATCGGGCCCCACAACGCAACCGCAAGCCGTGGTTCATTCTTCATACGCTCCCTTTTCTTTGAAATTACAGCCTCGTAGACTCAGTGAAACACAGTCTGTTCAGGTGGGCAAGTAAAAAAATACGCTCCTCATGGCCGTGCCACGTGACGCAAAAGCAAAACGCCTAGCGTTTGCTAAGCGTTTTACGTGGTGGGCCCGGTGGGAGTCGAACCCACATGCCTTGCGACCAGGGATTTTAAGTCCCTTGCGTATACCAATTCCGCCACGGGCCCAAGTACGCGATTGAACAGCGTACGCCCCATAGCCTAACGCATTCAAAAAATTTTGGCGAGAGGCGGGTAAAAAATGCTACACTGCTCGCATGAAGTCCTCTGAAAAAAAGCCCGTGCGAAGCCTTTGGCAAAAAATTGGGCCAGGGTTTATTACCGGATCATCTGACAACGATCCATCAGGGATTACAACCTATACCCAGGTCGGTGCGCAATTTGGCTTTGGGCAACTTTGGACAGCGTTCGTTATCCTTCCATTCATGAGTGCGGTTCAGGAAATGTCTGCGCGCATTGGCATGGTTGCTGGAGAAGGGATCACCGCTGTGCTCCGAAAAAAATATCCGAAGTGGCTACTCTGGATCTTCGTTTCATTGATTCTCGTTGCCAACACCATCAACATCGGCGCAGACTTGGGCGCCATGGCAGATGCCGCGCATCTCCTTGTTCCGTCCGTCCCCTTTACGGTCTATGCCCTACTGTTTACGTTTCTCATTCTCTTTCTTGAAATCTTTTTAACGTACAAAGTCTACGCAAATGTCCTCAAGTGGTTTGCGATGAGCTTGCTCAGTTACGCCCTCACCGCATTTATCGTCATCACAGATTGGCGCGAACTCCTCGTACACGCAGTTATCCCATCCATTCAGTTCAATCGCGACTTCATCATGGCACTTGTTGCTATTTTTGGTACAACGATCTCTCCCTACCTGTTCATTTGGCAGGCGCATGAAGAAATTGAAGAAGAAGTCGCTGAAGGACGAACTACCAAGTTACTCAGAAAAGGGGCAACGAAAGCGGAAATCACGGATATGCGGCGCGACACGATTATCGGCATGTCCTTTTCCCAGTGCATTACGTTTTTCATTATCTCAACGGCTGCCATGATGTTCTTCAAGAATGGTCTCCTTGATATTCAAACAACAGCGCAGGCAGCACAGGCACTTGAACCGCTTGCTGGACGGTTTGCTGCACTTCTCTACACCGCCGGCATTATCGGAACCGGGCTCCTCGCCGTCCCCGTCCTCTCCGCCTCTGCATCATACGCGCTAGCTGACGGTTTTGGTTGGCACGAAGGCCTCTATCGCAAATTCCGTGAAGCACACGGCTTTTACGGAATCATTACGCTCTCAACGCTAATTGGCCTCCTCATCAATTTTATCGGGATCAATCCAATCAAAGCACTTATCTGGACCGCTGTTGTGAATGGGCTCATCACTCCTCCAATTATTCTAATTATGATGCTCATCGCGAATAACAAGAAAATCATGGGGAAACATGTAAACGGAAAAGTTTCGAACCTCCTCGTCGGCGGAACATTGACGATTACAACGATCGCAAGCATCCTTCTTTTCGTCTTATAATCAACGCTATACACAGCCCCTTCTCTTGACAGATCCATCTGGTATGATAGCGGTATAAGTATATGCAAACCGAACCATCACTACGAGAAATACTTACCGCTGTCCAAGAAGTTGGCAAGCGCACGGAAAGATTAGAAGAAAATTCAAAAAACTTTGAGCTACGTTTCGATAACATTGATGCTAAGTTTGACGGTATTGATGTTAGATTCAACACCGTTGATGCTAAGTTTGATGGTATTGATGATAGATTCAACACTATCGATACCAAGTTTGATGGTATTGATGATAGATTCAACACCGTTGACGCTAAGTTTGACGGTATTGATACTAGATTCAACGCTGTCGATGCTAAGTTTGACGGTATTGATGTTAGATTTAATACCGTTGACGCTAAGTTTGACGGTATTGATACTAGATTCAACACTGTCGATACTACGTTTAAGACAATCGACGAACGATTCGACGATATTATTGAGGTTGTACAAGAATTATCAGCTCATACAGACGAACGGTTTGATCGACTAGAGGGACGGACGTCGCGAATTGAAGTTCAGACAGCGCGAATAGAGCAGCGCGTCACGAGTACCGAATCAAAGATGGTCACCAAAGAGTATCTAGATGACAAATTAGGACAATTACGAGGCGACATCGTGGTACTTGTGCGCAAAGAAGATCATAAACTCGTTACCCTCATTGATGAACTAACCGATCACAAGGTGATAGATCAGAAATCAGCAAAACGAATCAAAGGCATGGAGCCATTTGCCCCGCTTCGCTGATGTGATAAAACTGTCGTATGGAAGATGAATCACGGCTAATCGCTCCAGATGCGGTTCCTGCAGATATTGGCTTTGATTTATCATTGCGCCCAAAAACGCTCAGTGAATTTATTGGGCAACCTCGTCTCAAAGAAAATCTCTCCGTCTTTTTAGAAGCTGCCCGGCATCGTGATGAGCCGTGTGAGCATGTTCTTCTCTATGGCCCGCCTGGACTTGGGAAAACGACACTCGCTCATGTCATAGCAAAAGAGATGAATGCGAACGTCAAAGTGACGAGCGGGCCAGCGCTAGACAAGGTTGGTGATCTTGCTGCGATTTTAACAAACCTCGAAGATGGCGACGTGTTGTTTATTGATGAAATCCATCGGATGAATCACAACATCGAAGAAGTGCTGTACCCGGCCATGGAGGATTTTGCCCTCGACCTCATGATCGGCAAAGGTCCAACTGCTCGTGCACTCCGACTCGACCTCAAACGATTCACCCTCGTCGGCGCAACAACCAAGATGAGTCTGCTCTCCGCGCCGCTTCGTGATCGATTCGGTGCCATTTATCATCTCGACTTTTACGGCATTGATGAAATGACCGCGATTGTTCAGCGTACGGCACAACTCCTGAATATTCCGATTGATCCGGAGCCAGCGCAACACATTGCCTCACGATCACGACGGACGCCCCGTGTCGGCAACAGACTCGTGAAACGCGTCCGTGATTTCGCTCAGGTGCGCGGGAATGGTATCCTTACTCCATCGACCGTTGACCAAGCTTTAACAGCACTCGAAATCGATCCACGCGGACTGGACGAAACGGACCGTCGAACGCTGCGAACGATCATCGAGAAATTCAGCGGCGGGCCCGCAGGACTCACCACGATCGCGGCATCGATGAACGAGGAGGTTTCCACTCTCGAAGACGTGATTGAGCCGTTTCTCCTCCAAGAAGGCCTGCTGAATCGGACACCTCGTGGACGGATGGCAACGGATGAGGCGTACGCACATCTGAACATTCCCCTTCCACAACTCAGACAACAAGAATCACTTCTATGATCCCACTCTCCTATTTCCTTCTCGCCTGGTTCATCTTTTTTATCATCTTTGGAATCATGGCTTTCATTTCTGTTGTCCAGATGCTCAGATTCGGTGTTGCCGGCTTCGGTACCTATGTTTCAACGGGCGCATTTTTATCCGTCACTCTCCTGGTCATCCTTGGGTGCTCCCTCTATTTCATCTCCGTTGACTGGCAGCAGACCCTCAATCTCCTTGGAGGTTTTACCACCACTCCCGTGATTACCTTCTAATATGCTGTACCTCAACCATCTTCCAGGATCAGATCTCCACGAAAAGGAAATTCACCTCCTTCGAAGACATCCCATCACCCTTCTCCCGCTCGTCTTCGTCACCCTGCTTCTCATTGCGCTTCCCCCATCAGCATATGTGATTGCGCAGTTTGTGCAGCCAGAACTTCTTCAAAGTCAAAATACGCTCACCCTGTACGTCCTAGGCGCCAGCATCTTCTTTTTGTTCGGCTGGATGTTCCTGTTTCAACGATTCATTGAGTACTGGTTGGACGTTCTGATCATCACAGACAAACGTATTCTCGACATTGATCAAAGTGGTCTCTTCAGCCGCACCGTTTCTGAACTGCGCCTCTATCGAACGCAAGACGTGACCTCAGAAATCAGAGGGTTCTGGCACACGGTCTTTGACTACGGAGACATCTACGTCCAAACGGCAGCCGAAGTCGAACGATTCCACATGCAAGATATCGCACATCCAAACCGCGTCGCAAAGATGATCCTCGAACTCGCAGAACAGGACAGAAAAGGACACTTAGAAGAAACCGTAGAAGAATTCGGGATGCCGGACAAAGAGACGAAGAGTGCAAAGAAAACGATCAAAGAATAGAAAAGACCCTCATCCGTTGGATGGGGGTCTTGCTTTCGCCTGCGCTTGTTTTAATTGATCTTGGATATACATCAGCCCCTTTTTACGCAACATTGCATCTCGATATCCTGGGTCATTTGGATTTTTATATTGACCCATCTGCTTTTCTGCATCACCTACTAATTTACCAAGCAGGGGTTCAAATTCTGGTGACGGATATTTTCCAGTGCGCCATGCCTGAACGCCCCCAGCCAAGATGTTAAAATTTTTATTTGCTTCCTGCATTTGCATCAAAATCGCCTCGCGACGCTGTACATTCATCTTTTGCATCTCCATCATGGCCTTTACATCAAAATTCGGAATCGCATTCTGATTATTCTGCATCAAACTTTGATCAAGGGCCGTAAGTTGTACTTGCAAATTATTCTGTACATTATCTCGAATCATCCCCGTTTCTCGTAAGAACGTTGCTTCAACATTCTGACCTTCAATGTCAGTTTCGAATTCCTGCTTCTTTTGCTGCGCCTCCTGTCTCTGCCCCCACTCTCTATTGCTTGCCTCTTGAAGCTTTTGACCCTCCGGGCTACTTGCATCAACAACCTCGCCTTTTTTATCACGAAAAAACCTCATTGCCTTATTTCCATTCATCTTTTTTCCCGCAGCCTCATTTCCCGGAGATCGTTGCGTTGCTTCAAAATTCATAAGATAAAATTATTTATAGGCTGCTCGTAATTCTGTGCCCGTATAAAACCACTTTAAAATTTCTTGATAGTTTTTTCCATCGTTTGCCATACCAATGGCACCCGTGGCAGACATTCCCACTCCGTGGCCCCAAAGAACTCGACCATTGTCCCATGGCACCTGGACGGAAACAAGCCATGGATATCCAGAACCACCCCAAACCTCGGTCCAACCACGCGTTCGCCCATCGGAACGAGAATAGTATGGCGTGATTGCAAGCTTTCCTTGATACGTCACAATCTGTCCACGCGTGGCATCGATCCCCTGATTCACGACTGGATTACGAATTTCTGCACCATACCCTCGATAGACCTGATCGTATTTCGCATCGACGATGTAATTTTCATTCGCATGCTTTGTGCCGCGGTTCACGTGATACATCGCATACGTTCGCGCCGCAGTGAGCAATGCTTTTTGATATTCCATCGGACTTGAATTTGATGTTTCACCACTCCCCTTTAAATAATATTCGATCGGCAACTCATTAATGATCCACACTAAATCCGTTGCTGGCGTGTATCGCAACTCTAACTTTCCACGGAATTTATTGTCATTTGCTCCTGGTAACCATGACACCGGACGAGAAAAGTCTGTGAGTTCAAGTGGCGAGAGACCATCATCTGCGACAACAATGTAGATGCCTGAGGACTGGCTTGTGCATCGCGGACCTGATGCCTTTGATATTTTTGTCGCGCGATCATAACGAACGGTAACAATCTCACCTGCGCTGAACTGACAGACATTCACGCCATTTTGCTGCAAACTAAATCCACCAGAATTCGATCTGACAACCATTTGATCATCTGTTGTCGCAAATAAACCCACACGAATCATCGGTTCATTTGGAAGTGAGGCCATGTCACCGCTCAACGGCAATAACGTACTCACGGAACCCGGAGCTGCTGGCTGCGCAACCGGTGTTACAGCTTCTGGTTCAATATATCCATCCGCTGTCACTGTGATCGGGATATCCAGCTCGCCATCATCTACCTGCTGACCATCAGCATACAGATGAAAACTGGCAACATACTTGCCCATCTTCACTGGTGCCTTGATCGTGAATCCTATAAACCCAATCTCTCCAGCCTTTGTTGGCTTTGTCGTGACGACCGGCTCAATACTGGAATACCAGGATTCATCCTGAACACTGGAAAGCTTTCCGGAAAGCGCTGGCATCACACCAGAAATACGTAATGAAACACGTGACCAATCAGCCTGACCAATATTCTTAAACCCATAGGTTAACGCTAAACGCCCGTTTCCAGACAAGCTGACCGTATTTGCAGACTTCAATAACAACAACGCCTTATAGACACCATTCGTTGTTCCCGAATTCGCTGACGGGGTTGATGGAATAGCCAACGAATCATCAACGCCATTCGTAATTCCCTTCGCAGCATATTCCGGAGGCGTAGACACGCGAATCGGGAGCGTCACCGCAGACCCAACAACCTGTTGCTTCCCGCCAATGGCAAGCTGAAATGTTTCTTGAAACGATCCCGGAAGATTTGGCGCACGCAATTCTAACGTGAAATGTCCGATCCCCCCTGGTGCAACCTTCGCCTCTGAAAGAAGTGCGGTCTGCACATCAGACTTCCAAGCAAAATCCTTGAATAAACTCTTTCGTGCATTTTGTGTGATAAGCCACAACGGATAACTCCCCTCTTTCACCCACGTTGATGTTCCTTTATTTTGAAACGCAAGCGTCACAATTGTATGCCCCCCAGGATCAAGCTGCCATTCAATTCCTCCTTTATCAACCAACGATGCTTTCCATGCAGACGCATCAGCTAGCGTGAGAGCGACGGGCGCAGAAGAAGCTGGCGCTGCCGCAACTGGAGGCTTCACGGCGGGAGTTGTTGCTGCGGATGAACCACCCGTCACATGCACAACGACGGTTTTCACCGAACCTTTCACCCATGTATTTGGACCGGAAGATAATAAAAACCGTTCAGTATACGTTCCATTCGTTGCAGGGGCATGGACCGTAAACACCGCAGCACCTGTTTGACCTGTGAGAACCTTTGACTGCAACAACAACCCAGGCATGTCATCCTTTAACCACGTTGGATGCGCAAGAACGGACGTTTTTCCATACAAATACACCGCCACATTTTTTGTGCCGGCAATCCAAGGCTCTGTCCCAACATTTTTAAACTTCAACGTAATCTGCGTATCCGTCCCTGCCTTCAACGTCACATCCGCTGCAGCAGTTTCAGCTTGATACGGAAGAGCTGCATACACAGCCGGGACATACGCTTGCAACACAGACCCAACACTCAAACACACCAGCACTAAAAGATACGTAAACCGCCGAATGCTCACAGCAAAACGGTTCCTCCACACATTCAAAGGCCCAAAGACAGAGCCGGTCGCTCTAAACATATTCAAAAGATACCATTTTAACGATTGACTGCCAATGAAAAACAAAAGTGTCTCGCCCGCAATGTTGCAGACGAGACACGAGGCCTACACTCGAACCAAAAGGTGCTTGTTGAACTGATAGAATGCTTCGACGGATTTGGGGTCGTACCACTTGTCGTGAATCAGAGTGAACGGCTTCTCGAGCAACTCCGGCTGATGGAAAGGAATGCTCCCAGGATTCAGTGCGATGCTCAATGGATCCACCTGAGACTTACCCTTGATCTGCTTGTGATACCGAATCTGAATCAATTCCCTTCCGAAGAACCACATCCCTAAACGCGTAAGTGCTCGTCGAATCGCGATATCCTGCACGTGCGTTCTGTCATGCTGCTGAGCCCTGTAGTCCAATCCGGACTGAACATCGGACGGATCAACGTCATACACGTTCGAAGCACGACATACGAGCTCGTTTAGCACATTCAGATGGGTCATAAGATACATGAAATATGCGTCCTCGTAGATTGCACACGCGCCAAGATAATCCGTGAAAAACGAACTAACCGGGATCTTCCAGGCAAGTGTCCACCGTCCCGGACCATACTGACGGTCCCACCCCCGGAGGATCTCGTCTCGTTTTGGACCAAAGTACCCAGGGCGACCCTCATCATTCCAATCTGTTGCAAGGAACATTGCTCTCCTCCAATATTGTGACTGTTCATGCTTCGTATCAGTTTTTAGTAAAAAGGTCAATGAATCAAACTCCCCCAGCCCCCTCTTTATCCAAAGCGGGGGGTTGTTTTGATTGTTCTGAAGCAGAAATGTAAAGAAAAATATCTAGAAAATCCTCCTCTTTAGAAAAGAGGAGGTTGGAGGAGTTATGATCTGGCGCACACCTTCATTCATACCTCAAAATTCAATCCTTTCATCTCCCCGCAGTTCGTGAGAGAATGGGCGCATGAGCCATACGAAAGCACTTGCCTGGAATACGGGCGTTCAAATATTAGGAAAAGCGGTTTCAACGGCGATCGGCGTTGTGATCGTTTCCCTCATGACACGCCATCTTGGTGATATTGGATTTGGGATGTATTCGACCGCAAACGCATTCTTCCAAATCTTTGCCATCATGCTCGACCTTGGATTGAATGTGATGCTTGTGCAGATGCTTGGCGAGCGAGCTGGCGATACAGCCTATGAGAACCGAGCGATTAGCGCCACATTCACCCTGCGCATTCTTTCCGCGCTTGTCCTTCTTGGAATCGCACCGATTATTGGACTTGCGCTCCCCTATCCTCTCGAATTAAAGCTTGCCCTCTTCGCCATCTGGGGATCATTTTTCGTCACCGCACTCAACCAAATTGTCATTGGTGTTCAGCAAAGACATTTGAAAATGCAGATCGTTGCAATATCTGAAGTAGTAGGCCGTATCGTCCTTCTCGTCGGTCTCCTTCTTTCAATCACAATGCACTGGGGGCTGATTCCGATCGTTCTTATCGTCTCCATTGGAAGCACGATCAATTTTTTGATCAACATCATTGTTGCTAAGCGATACGCCTCATTCGCATGGAACTGGGATCCGGAATTTTGGCGCATCCTGATCAAACGGTCCTGGCCAATTGGGGTTTCTATTCTGTTCAATTTGATTTACTTCAAAGCAGATACGCTTATCCTGTCCCTCGTTCGCCCATTTCAAGAAGTTGGCGTGTACAGCGTTGCCTATCGCGTTCTTGAAATCCTCACAACGCTTCCGTTTATGTACACCGGCGTTCTGCTTCCATTGCTTGCACGAGCATGGACAGACAAAAACAAAGCTCACTTTCAAAGCCTTCTGAGCAATTCCTACATCGCCATGTTCTTGCTCGTTGCACCGATCATGGGAAGTATCTATATTTTAGGACCTCGCGTATTAACACTCATCGCCGGACCTGATTTCGCAGCATCAAGTGCAATCCTGAACATCCTGCTCATTGCTGTTGGGCTCATTTTCCTCGGAACCGTCTCATCCCATGCTATTGTCGCACTAGACGCTCAACGTAAGATGATGCCTGTATACATTATCGTCGCGATACTCACGCTGATCGGATATGTGGCGTTTATTCCAACGTATGGCATGTGGGCCGCTGCCTGGTTAACGGTATTTTCTGAAGGTCTTGTGGCACTTGCCTCAACGATTATCAGCATTCGTCGATCAGATACAAAAATTTCGTGGATGCCATTATTCAAAATCGCTGTCGTGACCGTGATAATGACGCTCAGTATTCAAGCGGTAAAACATGCATGGCTTCCAATCCCAATTGCCATTGGCAGCCTTGTGTACATCGGTTTGATTCTGGTATCTGGAGCTGTCTCAAAGGAAACGCTAAAAGAGGTACTTCATTTCAAACGAGACAGTACGTCGGCCAGTCTTGAGAAATAAACTATGAGAATTTCACACTACACCAAGTGGGCAACTCTCCTATTTCCACTTCTTCTCCCCCTCTACCTTGTTCGACTCCATCTTGGACCATTGCCAACAACACTCCTTGAGCTCTGCTGGCTTATTCTGTGTATCACTGTCACTTGGCACAGTGGCGTCTCCATATGGAACGAAGGGATTCAACGAACAAAAACCTGGCATCTTCCAGTGATCGCTTGGATCATCGCAACAGCTCTCGCCGTTCTCATTGCGCCAAATCACCTTGCAGCTTTTGGTCTGTGGCGCGCATACGTTGTTGAACCGATCCTCTTCTTCGTCATCCTCACAGCAACCATGAAGACGCAGTCGGATCGTGAAATTGTCATCAAATCATTTATTGGAATCTCCGTCATCATTGCGTTCTGGTCCATTATTCAATTTGTGACAAATCAGGGCATTCCGCATCCATGGAACGTCGACATTCTGCATCGTCGCGCGACCGGACCGTTTCCGTTTCCAAATGCAGTCTCCCTCTTTTGCGCACCCATCGCAGCGCTTTGCGCAGGCTTATTGAACCGCGCAGACAAACCAACGCGAGAGATGCGTACTTGGTATATCGTCGGTTTTCTTGCTGCGACCATTGCGACGATATTAGCGAAAAGCGTTGGTGGATGTCTGGCGATCGGTGTCGCGACCACATTAGTCCTCCTTAAAAACAATAAATCCAGATGGCCGACGCTCGTAGCAGGCGCACTCCTTGCACTCTTCGTATGGTTCACTCCACCGATTCACACTGCCGTCGTCCGAACATTCACTTTTAACGAATGGTCAGGAAAAGTACGGACGATTATATGGAAAGAAACGTGGAACATGCTGAAAGATCATCCGATCACGGGCGCTGGGTTCGGCGCATATCCAGAGGTGATTAAGCCATACCACAAAGCAACGTTTATCGAGATTTTTCAATATCCGCACAACATCTTATTCAATTTCTGGAGTGAAACTGGAATCCTTGGCGTCCTCGTTTTTTGTTGGATCGTTGGAATCTGGATCAAGTCATCCCTCCGCGCTCGCGTCTCTCCTCAAGATTGCGCTTGGACCCTTCTTCCGCTTGTCGCGATCCTCATCCAAGGCCTTGTTGACGTTCCCTACTTCAAGAACGATCTTGCGTTCGCTTTTTGGATGTTCGCGGCGCTGACACTTCTAATACCTTCGCAGGCGTCGGAGCCTCGCCAATCCACTCGCGCGTAATCCACTTTTTTGTTACTGCTTCCTCAAGATCAATATCAAGCTGCTCGGCGATGACGAGGGCGAGGCAGAATACATCGGACAGTTCTTTCGCCAACTCTTTTTTAGATTCAGCCGGAGAAACCACCTTCACCTTTCGACATCGTTTCTTGTGAATGAGATACGCTTGAATCAACTCCCCCAACTCTTCGCCAATTTTCAACATCACGTAATCGTCATCCATCTTGATACCATGACGGCCAAGATACAATGAAAAAATCTTCGGGATCTGCTTTTGTAAAATAGAGAGTTCCATAGAACAATATCGTTGAACTTGAATAAATAACTCTTTTTGCTTCTTTGAATATCGCTTAATCTCCGCCTCTCGTTTCCGTGCCGCTGATTCTGACGCAGCAACCTCCTGCCAAACCAATTCCACCGGACCGTGACTCCGAGTATACGCGGCCCCGCGACCGGCGTTATGGGTTTTCAGTCGTGCCGCGACATTCGTAGAGATTCCGGTGTAGAGGCTACCATCTCGGCAACGAAGAATATAGGTGAACCAAGTAAACATGAACTGCAATTCATTACCCATGCAATGCTTCGAGTACGGCCTTTGGATTCTTTTGCGCGACAATTAAAAGTGCCCTAGCGGAACCCTCCGGCTCTCTACGACCCTGCTCCCAATTCTGCAACGTTCGCGGGCTAACACCAAGCATGAGAGCAAATTCATTTTGAGAGACATTCAATTTTGTCCGAATGGCTTGGATATTTGGCATCTTGTACCGAAAAACTCGAGATGGCTTTATCTGCCCCTCTTGATCTGACCCATTTCCTTCACACTTTCAAGAAGTTTATCGAAATCTTCATTTTTCATATAAAATTAATGCAAAAAGCATAATTGTTAATTTTGACTCAAAACGAAGATGAAGGTTGTATAAAAATACAATGGACGTTAGGCCCCCGAGGATCCCCTCATTTGTTACCAAGATGAGGAGATCCGTTTAAATATAAACTAGTTTTGACTTTTTCAGATAATCCTGTTATCATTGTATCACAATGGCCGTTAGGCCCCCGAGGATCCCTTTACCTAGTTATTAGGCGGAGGGATCCGTTTTGTAAATAGTGTTTGCACGGCAACTAAAAGCGACTCGTATTGCGGATCACTCAATTTTCCAATACAACGGATAAGTCGTTTACTGCTCAATACACGAAGTTGCGACAATAAAGCTGTCTGCTTCCTTTTAAAAAACGTAAACGATAAATAATACTTTCCTTGCTTGTGTTTAGAAGAAACGGGCAAAGCCCAAAACAATTCACTGCTAAACTTCAACAATATAATCACGGGACGATGAAAAAGTTCATTTTTTCCGTCCTCCTCTCTCCCAACGTTTAATCCAATTGAACACCACCAAATCTCTTGTTCGTGGAAATAAAACGATCGCTGCTCATCTTCAACCTTCGTCTTCATATCGTGCCACTCAGAAAAATTTTTCCCCATATATATACCGCTGCCATAAAAAGTCGACTTCGTCAAACATGGCATCTAACTCAAAAAAATTGACCAAACGTCCAGAATACGATACCTTTTCGTCACACAAAACATCTGGAGAGGTGGCAGAGTGGTCGAATGCGCTGGACTCGAAATCCAGTGTAGCCGCAAGGTTACCGTGAGTTCGAATCTCACCCTCTCCGCCATGACAATTTAGTATCGGCAGACCCATATACCTCAATATATGCGGAATCTGTGCGGTATCAATTGTGACCAACAAATCCGCCCTTTGGGGCGGATTTGTTTTAGTCTATATCAATTTTAACGATAGCAGTCTGATTGTCATGGCCTGTCTACTTACTCCAAACAAAGCGGCGAGTTTATCGATCTCTAAGCCTTCCTTTTTTACCACGTTTTTTACTCTATCTGCCGGCATTAAAAGAGCCGATGCAAAGATGTTCGCTTCGCGTTCCCTGAGGTCGGGTTTATCAAAGGACTCATCCACGATCTCATCTTCGTAAATGGATACACCAGAATCATTCATCTCTTCCATGCCGTGCCCTAAAAGGAAGTGCCCCAATTCATGCGCCGTAGTGAAACGTTGTCGTATCGGATGATGATTTTTGTTAATAGCGATGATACCTTCTTCTTTCTTCAATAAACCCGATATTTTTTGATGAAAAGGGAAAGCGACTACCTCTAGTCCGAGGCTTTTAACAATTTCTTCCACAGGCACTGGCAGCTCATCATTGGGAGCTTTTTTTAACGCCTGCTTAGCGATCTCTTCAATGTATTTTATATGCGAATCCATGTTTAATTCTTTTTACGCTTTGCAAGAAATTGATTGAAATCAGAAAGAGACTCGGACACCCCTGGATCGCTGCCAGCACCTCCTTCTGCGCGAAACATGGTTAGTCCTGAAGAGAGAAAATATGAGAGGTCTTTACCAAAGTAACCAGCTATTTTTTGGATATCAGAAATTTTCATTTCACGGATGCCATTTTCAAAATGCGAAATACCCATAGGCGAGTATCCCAAGAAATCTGCTAGCTCTTTTTGCGTCAGCCCCTTCTCTTCACGGGCTTCGCGAATCTTTTCTCCTATAACTTTTTTGATTTCTTCCATACTTAGTGGACTAACTTGCCTGCCAAACCAGGCTCCCTTGACAAGAAAGGGTTGCTATACAAAACGATATGTTTTATACTTGTTTATAAGGTAACATTTTGGATACTTTTATCCTATCACTGCCTCGCACGATAATCAACCGCGTCCCGTGCATTAATGCGGCGCACCAACAAAATATGGCTAATTATCATGTTACGAAAGATAAAGAAACGGGCGATTGGAAAGCGAAACGGGAAGGCGCAGATCGCGCTGCGGGGCATTATGACACCCAGGCAGAAGCGGAAAAAGCCGCAAAAGAGTTTTCGAAAAACAGTGGGGGCGGCGAAGTGAAAATCCATCGACCAGACGGACCGATTCGAGACAGCGATACCGTCGCGCCTGGCCATGACCCCAATCCCCCGAAAGACGCTCGCCACTAAATATACCGTATGTATCGAGACACTCATTGCTTTTTTGTCGCCTGTGATGCGACCTCGATCTTTGAAACAACTCTAAACTGATATGACGAAAACAAAAGGCTCGAAACCCAAAGAACGATCGTATCCACCAAACGCAACCAATCGCTTACACGCCCTCACGGCAGGTCGATGCGAGTTTCGTGGTTGCAATAAGTTCACGCTTCGTCACGAGCCAACGCAGCAGGACGGCAACTACGCAGAGAAGGCTCATATTTACGCGTTCAGCGACCGTGGCCCGCGCCCTGCAAATGAAGCCATCATCGATGTTAACGCGATCGAAAATCTCATGCTGTTGTGCCAAGCGTGTCACAAGAGGATTGACGATCATGAAGAGGAATATCCTGTAGAGCTGTTGCAAGAGTTCAAAAAAGAACACGAAGAGCGGGTCTTCTTGATCACGGGCTTTGGTCCTGAACGAAAAACCAAGCCGCTCATTTTCATTGCGAATATTGGGAAAGACCCCGTAAGCGTTTCCGATTCCGATGTATTCACGTCAATTTTCCCGAACCGCTATCCGTCATGTAGGTCGAACGCTCTCGATTTCTCGACGATCCCGGATCGCGAAGACTGGTATAAGACGGCAGGCCAAGACGCTATCCACGATCACCTATATGGGTTCTACCGTGAGCCACCGGCGGGAGGACGCCCACCGCACATTTCTGTATACGCGCTCGGACCGATTCCGTTGCTTATTCAATTCGGAGCCAGCCTCACTAATAAGATACCCACCGATTTCTATCAGAAACATCGCGAAACTGACACGTGGAAATGGGGTGACGGTGAGGGGGTAGCGGAGTATGTTCTCACGAAGCTAAAAGATGGAGCTGATCCAAAGCAGGTTGCGATCATTTTTTCCTTGAGCGGCAAAATTCATCTTGCTGACACAGGGATTTCCGATGAGTTCTCGGTTTACGAGATCGAAGTAAAAGATGGCGAACAAGGGCCAAACTACTTCTTTCTCAAAACTCAAGGAGACCTTACTAAGTTTCGGAAGCTCTACGGTCAATTGGTCGCCCGAATCTGCGAAGATCATCCCGGAGTGACAGAGGTCAGCATTTATCCAGCCATGCCCGCTCCTGTGGCGGTATCCTGCGGTTTCGACCTGCTGCCAAAAGTACACCCTAACCTTGTTATTTACGACGCGGACAAAACAAGAGGTGGGTTTAACAAAGCACTAATCGTCACGCGTCAAGAAAATGTATGAATGACAACGAATATCTCCAGAGCGTAGTCGCCGCTCATGAGCTGGATGAAAATTCTTCCGAAGCCGCTGCCGTGTTAACTGTTAAGAATGATGTCGAAAAGCTAATTCGAGGCAAGCTGACATCCGCTGTACCGGTTATCGAAATTGCAGGGTCTTATGCCAAGGGAACGATGATCCGAGATCATTACGATTTGGACGTCGTATGCTATTTTCAAAACAACGAGACGGAAGCGGGCGGCACCCTTGAGGAGATTTATAATACTATCCAGGACTTCCTTTCTGAGGAGTACACCGTAACGCCCAAGAACGCCGCCCTTTTTCTTTCCACGAAAGACGACAACGGCGTACCGTTGCATGTGGATGTAGTTCCAGGACGCTTCGTTGATGATAGTCAGACCGATTGCTTCTTGTACCAGAATGACGGCGATAAGAACCGTCTCCAGACCAACTTGCGCACACACATTAGTCACGTAAAAGAGAGTGGTCTTACGGACGCAATCAAGCTTGCCAAGTACTGGCGGCATCGTCGTGGTTTCGATGAAACAATTCGTTCATTCGTTCTTGAATTGGTCGTGATTGAAGTTCTGAAAGACAAAAAATCTTCATCTCTGGATCAGCAAATGACGAGCTTTTTGACGGCATTGCGTGATGATATCGATAACGTGAAAATTGTAGATCCTGCGAATGCGACGGGGAACGATCTTTCGACAGCGTTCAGTGAATCTATCCGTAGCTCTCTACAAAAGGCAGCGAAAGCCACGCTTATTAGCGTAGAGAATGACGGATGGGAATCGGTTTTTCCCACCTCGGCTAAGACCTTCTCTTCAGATCGCGCTGCGCGTATTGAAAACGTCACTCGGAGTGTCCCTGAGCCGAGCAAGCTGTGGCTAGAGTAACTATCATGCATGTAGACGATCTACAGCTGCAGATACTCTCCTCACAACCCGATCTGACCGTATTCGACGCTGAGGGTGGTTTTTCTATTCGGGGTTTTTATCGAATTACAGATGAATACGGGATTTTAGACGAGTTCAGCCTTGAAATATTCGTTCCCGACTCTTTTCCAATAGTCTGGCCTACCGTTAAAGAGGTAGGCGGACGTATTCCGTTAGAGGAGAGACGTCACGTGAATCTGCAAGATGGAACCCTATGCTTCATGACGCATGAAGACTACTTATTGTGGCGAACTAAAAAACAGCAGGACATTCAATCCTTTTTAGAAGGTCCGCTGCGTTCTTGCTTCATATCTCAAATTTACTTTGAAAGAAATAAAACATGGCCTTTTGGCGACAGACCTCACGGTGAGAACGGAAGGCTCGATTTCTATCAAGAGATTTTCGGTTTGAGCGAAATCGTAGAGCTGCCGACTTATTTAGCCAATCTCAAAAAAAGAAAATATAAAGGTCATCATTTTTGTACCTGCGGATCTCGTAATAAAATCAGAAAATGCCATTCAAAAATTCTTGAAGCTCAGAAGCATTTTTCAGACCAGTTTTTAGACGTATCCATAACTCATCTTGAAAATATTCAAAGTTTAGTCCGGAAACGAATTATGGGAATGCGGCTAATTAATGAGGCTGTCAAAAAAAGAAGCGCCATCGTTTAGCTGGGTACAGGCCATCAAGATGCGGCTTTTAAAGCAACTTCACCACCTTATTTTCATATACCAACCTGCTCCTCAAATTCCCTAGTAGCTCCCGCTTCTCCGTCACACTTCCTTCGCGCAAGACGTATTTTGCATACGCTCGGATGTCTAATTCAGCTGCGTCGATTTTTGTCTTTCCGACAACTTGTAGAACATGGCCTTGGAATCTGTTGAAACGTTGGATTTCCTCGTCCAGCTTGTTGCGTAATCCAAGCTCGTTCACGTTCACCTGGTCGATGATTTTGAGTAGTTCGGCGATAAGTTCTTCTTCCCGGATATAGAGATTTTTGCAATTACGATCCCGTGCACGCGAACATCCGTAGTAAATGTATTTTGCAGTCGTTCCGTCTTTGAGCTGTTTGTATTTTTCTTCTGCGCTGATTCCGGATCCGCATAACCCGCACGTGAATAGCTTGGTGAAGGCGAACTCCTTATTTTCGCGGACGATCTGGTCACGCTTCAGCTGGCCTTGTGCCAGGTCGAATAATTCTTTCGTGATAATTGGCGTGTGTTTGCCCAGATACCAATTGCCGCTGTTCTTTGGTCTCTCGAATTCACCGTAGTACATGTGGTTATCGAGGATACGATATAGACCGCTTAGCGTAAGCGACTTGTTACCGCGTGTCTTGAAATTGAGGTCATGCTTCAGCCAGTTGTAAATCCTCCTCCCGCTCCAATGTTCGTACGCCATCTTCTCGAACATCTGTTTGATGATTGGCGCACGAACCGGATCGATAACGATTTGGCATTTCTTATCCATTCGACCCTGATTCAAGTATCCCAAAGGAGCTACACCCGGCCACAATCCCATCTCCGCTCTGGTGCGTAATCCACGTTTTACGTTTTCGCCTCGATGGTCGTTCTCCAGCTTCGCCGTTGATCCGAGGATCATGAGCATGAACTTCTCATTGGGATTGTTGGTGAACTTTTGCCCGTACGTCCTGATTTCCGTCAGCAATCCTTGGTCCATGAGATCGACGAGTGCACCAAGGTCGCCCGCGTTTCTACTTAAGCGATCCGGAGCCCAGGTCAGGATGGCATTGAATTTACCTTGCCGGATATCTCCGAGCAGCTCGTTGTATACCAGGCGCTGTCCTGTATCCTTGGCTGAGTGGCTTTCCCGTCTGATTTCGGCCACATCCAACCCGTCTCGTTCGGCTAGCTGGAGCATTTCCTTAATCTGGGAGTCTATGGAAAGCACCTGTCTTTCTTCTGATTCCGTGCTTTTGCGGGCATAGAGACAATATTTGGCCTTTTGGGGTGTTTGTTCGGGTTTTGTGCGGTTTTCTCGCGCTATTTCTTTGGTCAGCATAGTACCAAAGGGATGACGCTAGGGCGGTGGGGCGTCCAGAGTGGCTAGAAACCCTTTATTTTCTCATATTTCGTCTTTCAAAATACGCCTCCAACCTATGAAAACCTATGAACACTTTACAAATAAAAAAATGCAGTGTATAGTCCGGTTAATGCAATATGCGCAAAGATATTCAAGAAAAGCTTAAAGGTTTGCCGGAGCTCCTCTCCATCGGCCAAGTGGCGGAGATTTTTAACATCCATCCGGATACCCTTCGGAACTGGGAAAAGGAAGGAATCCTCGTCCCGCTTCGCGCGGGTTCCAGGGGTGACCGCAAATACCGCCCCCAGGATATTGAAGCGATCGTGGACAAGATGGGCAGTCAACTCACCCTTCCTCAGCTTGAAGCCTTTCTCTGGAAGAGCGCGGATATTCTTCGCGGCAAAATCGATAGCTCGGATTACAAGAAATATATTTTCGGTCTACTGTTTTTTAAACGCATCAGCGACGTCTGGGATGAAGAGTTTAAGAAAGTGATGGATGAATATAATAACGAAGAAATCGCCAGAGCTGACTACAACCATCGTTTTCAGGTTCCAGAAGAATGTCGTTGGACGGTCATCACCGAACAAGCGGAAAACATCGGCCAGAAGTTGAATGAGATTTTTGAGAAGCTTGCGAACGCCAACAGTCCCAAGCTTGATAAGATTTTTGATGATTTGGATTTTGCCAACAAAGACCGTTTCCCAAATGAGACGCTCCAGCGACTCATTAATCATTTTTCGCAATACAATTTTGGCAGCAACTATATTAGCTCCGATCTTCTTGGCGACGCTTACGAATATCTCATCAAGCAATTCGCAGCTGACGCTGGAAAGAAAGGCGGCGAGTTCTACACGCCACGTGAAGTTGAAAAAGTTATCATCGGTATCTTGAAACCTCACCAGAAGGATCATATTTACGATCCGACCGTTGGTTCGGGCGGTTTTCTTCTTGAAGCATACGACTACTTGGAACAGAAATCCGGAGAAAAGATTGCGAAGACACTGTATCTCTACGGACAAGAGTTGAATTTAAGTACGTTTGCCATCGCGAAGATCAACATGTTCCTCCATGGCCTCGATAGCGCCGACATTCGCCGTGGCGACACGCTTGCGAACCCGCAATTCTTAGCACAGCAGGGCGGACTCCAGACTTTTGATATCGTCGTCGCGAATCCTCCCTACTCGATCAAGGACTGGGAGTACGAAGCGTTTAAGAATAAATTCGGTCGCATTGAAGGCTACGAAATGCCGCCAGAGAAGAACGCCGACTTCGCGTTTGTTCTCCATATCATCAAATCAATGAATGCGAATGGTCGTGCGGGCGTGGTGTTACCGCACGGTGTCTTGTTCCGTGGCGGCGCAGAGGCACGCATTCGTGAACAGATTTTAAAGAATGATTTGCTCGAAGCTGTTATCTCAATGCCAGCAAAGTTGTTTTATGGAGTTGGCATTCCGGTTGCGATTCTCGTCATTAACAAAAACAAACCGGAGTCGCGGAAAAATAAGGTTTTGTTTATCGAAGCCGAGAAGGAATATCTTGAAGGGAAAAATCAGAACTCACTACGTCGGCAAGATATCGACAAGATCGTGAAAGCGTATGATGGATATTCTGACATCGAAAAATTCGCGCAAGTTGTTGACTTAAAAGAGATTGAGGATAATGAATTCAATCTAAATGTTCGGCAATACATCGATTCAACAGCTTTACAGGAGGAGATCGACGTAAAGCTCGTATGGGAAGAATTGCAGAGCCTGGAGAATGAACGTCGTGAGATTGAAAAAACAGTCGAGGGATTTTTGCATGAGCTTAAATATTGATATGCCGACAAAACGACAGGTTTTTTATAGTTTTCATTACAAACCAGATTGCTGGAGAGTTTCGCAAGTGCGTAATATTGGAGCGATCGAAGGTAACAAGCCCGCTCCAGATAACGACTGGGAAACAATAGCTAGAACTGGCGATAGTGCTATTAAGAATTGGATAAAGGATCAAATGAAATATCGTTCTTGCACTTTGGTTTTAATTGGGCAGCATACGGCCAATCGCAAGTGGATCAACCATGAGATTATTGAATCTTGGAATTCAGGAATGGGTGTCGCCGGCATATATATCCATGGTTTAAAAAACCAAGAAGGTTATATCGCTCTACAGGGCGATAACCCATTTGACCACATCACCTACGGTAATTCAGGAAAGATGCTGTCTTCGGTCGTCAAATGTTACAACCCGGCTGGAACGAACAGTAAAGAACGATATGATTGGATTGCAAATTATATTGCTTCTATTGCAGATGAAGCTGTGAATATTCGATCAAAAAGTTGAATGATATGGAAGACAAAAAGATGAAGCATCTCGAATTTGTACAAGGAGCCATTTCCAGAATGGCTGCCAATCTTTTTTATCTTAGGGGTTGGGTGGTTACACTGGTAGCTGGCATTCTGGTATTACTTGCCCAACTTGATGGACGAAAATTCCCCCTCGTGTTTCTCGCTTTGATCACGATCCTCTTCTGGTGTTATGACGGATACTTCCTCGCACAGGAAAGAATGTATCGGGATCTGTATAACAAAGTGCGAAAAATGCACGAAGAGGAAATCGATTTTTCAATGGATGCAAGCGAGTTCAAGGGGAAGGTGCAAAATACGATTATTTTTTGCATGTTTTCACCAACGCTACGATATTTTTATATTCCACTTTTGCTTGCGATTGTGTATGTGATTATTTTTAGAGGATAGTATGACTATAGACGTTATCAACAAAACAGCGCCGAAGGATTGGCAACGCGTGAAACTCGGTGACATATCTCGAATCTCTAATGGACGAACGAATGCGCAGGACGCAGTTGTTGATGGCGCTTATCCGCTTTTTGATCGCTCGATTAATACAAAAAAGAGCAATAAATATTTGTTTGATGGAACTGCGATAATCTTGCCTGGAGAGGGGGCGGAATTTATTCCGCGTTTTTATAGCGGAAAATTTGATTTACATCAGCGAGCTTACGCAATTTTTCCAAATGAAAAGACTGATCCGCGATTTTTGTTTCAATATCTACATGCAAACAGAAGTATTTTTGCCAAAAATGCTGTGGGTAGCACGGTGAAATCTCTACGTCTACCCATAATGCAAGCGGTTCCAGTTATACTTCCTCCAATATATGAACAGAAGAAAATTGGCGAAATTTTGTCCACCGTCGATAATGAAATTCAAAAAGTTGATGAGATTATTACCGCTACGGAGAAACTTAAAGGTAGGTTGATGCTGGATCTCTTTACGAAAGGGATTGGGCATACAAAATTCAAGAAATCAAGGATCGGCGAAATTCCCGAAGAATGGGATGTAATTACCATAAAAGAAGCCTCAGTCGAGCTTATCGATGGAGATCGAGGTGTTAATTACCCAAAACTTTTGGATTTTTCATCTGAAGGTTATTGCTTATTTCTCAGTAACAAAAATATAAAGGAAGATAAATTTCTATTTCTCGAATCTCAATTTATCTCCGAAGACAAAGACGCATCTTTAAGGAAGGGTAAGTTACAAAAATATGATGTCGTTTTAACAACGCGTGGAACCGTGGGCAATGTCGCTTTTTATGATGATGAAGTACCTTTTAAGAATATCAGAATTAATTCGGGGATGCTTCTCCTTAGGGCCTCAGGCAGACTTAACCACGCCTATTTGTATCACCTGATGAAAAGCCCTCTTCTTAAGAAGAAGTATGCCGAAATGGCATCGGGTTCGGCGCAACCACAATTACCGATACGAAGTCTTGAGCACATATTCTTACCAATTCCTCCAGAGAAAGAACAGCGGAAAATTGTAGAGATCTCTGTATCCTTTGATGCAAAAATAACAAATGCTAGACGAATTCGTGAAAAACTATCCCTCTTAAAAGAGGGTTTGATGCAAGATCTTTTAAGCGGAAAAGTTAGAATAAATGTATGAGTATGAAAGATAAACTACAGAAATTTAACCAACGTTGGAGCATAACAACTTCGGAACCTTACGAGGTGAGTTTTAAGAAATTTAAGACAAGAATTTTAAATATCTTTAAGGAAATCGACTACCGTGTTACCGAAGAGGGCGTAGCACTTTTTTGTCAGGTTTTTGGCATCTCCGAGCATTGGGAGCACGATATGTATGGAGATCGGAAATGGAGCACGAACATCACTGATAGATTGAAATCAGAAGAAAACGAAATTGAATTCTATAAACTCATTGAAGTCATATTCGCCTTGCCTATTCCAGGGCTTAGCGGTTATAGCGGAGAAATGGTCTATAGCAAGGAGAGTATGTATCGCGAAGTTTGCGCTGCGATCGCACTTTCGGATGTGAATCTTGAGACAACGGTCACTAAAGACGGAGAGATCATTTTTTATCCTAAAGGAGAGGCTTTTTTAGACGCTGACCTTGTCGATAAGGCGCTTTCTTTCCTGAATAAAGAAAGTAATGCTCACTTTGTGGAGAGTCTTAAGTTTTACCAGGTAAAGAAACATATTAAGTCTGCGGAAAGCCTCCGTAGGTCGTTAGAGGAATTCTTGCACTTTAAACTTCAGAATACAAAAGGGCTTGACGCAAATTTTTCAGATTTAACAAACCGTCTTAAAACAGGTGGAAAGGATCCGCAGGTTCGAAATATCATCCTGCAGGCATGTCGATATTTAGACCAATACTTTAACGAGAACAGCAAGCATAATGATGGGGATATCGATGATTCCGAAAATGAGTTTTTGATATACCAGACAGGGGTCCTGATGAGATACCTAGATAAATCGCTATGAAATTCAACGAGCAATACACAATTGAATACCACATCATCAAGTTTATACGAGAAAAACTCGGCTACGAATATATTCCTGCTGAGGAGTTTTCCAAGCTCCGCTCGTTTGAGACGGAGTATCTCATCACGCCCCATCTTCTTGAGGCCGTGATGAAGATAAACGACGTTGATGAATCCGTTGCACAAAGCGTCGTGCGCGAGGTGAAAAAGCTTGATACGAATGAAACGTTCCTCTTGGCTATTCGCAACGGCATCAATTTGAAGGATCCGAATACCGGGATGTTCCGTGACTTTAAGATTGTTGATTTTGACGTGCCGAAAAATAATCGTTTTGTCGTGACGAATCAGTTTTACTTTGAAGGTGTCACGGAAAACATCCGACCGGACGTCCTCGTGTTT
The DNA here is from genome assembly GCA_018063105.1 of Patescibacteria group bacterium. GTDB lineage: Bacteria > Patescibacteriota > Patescibacteriia > 2-12-FULL-60-25 > 2-12-FULL-60-25 > JAGOQX01. The sequence continues at coordinate 7,756 of JAGOQX010000005.1, read as the reverse complement.
TTGAATGGGCTTCCGATTTCGGATATTGAAGCCAAGAGTCCAACGGCTTCGAGTAGCGTGAGCTTTGAAAATGCGATCGACCAAATCAAACGATACGAGAAGGTTGCTCCTAAGTTATTCTTGCCGAATTGCTTCAGTATCGCTACGGATGGATTAAAGACGGTTTATGGAGCCACGTATTCACCAAAGCAGTATTTTTTGACGTGGAAAGAAGACCCTCGAGGCAAACAGTTGTTCGACGAAGAGCTGGATTCGACCCTCTTCTATCTGTTTGAAAAGGATCGGCTTCTCGATTTCATCAAGAACTTTGTTGTTTTTGAAAAGAAAAAGGATGGCATTACCAAGAAAGTCGCACGATACCAGCAGGTATACGCAACGAACAAAATCGTGGAACGCGTTACTGATGGAGAGCGCAAACGCGGCCTTATTTGGCACACGCAGGGATCCGGCAAGACGCTAACCATGTTCTTTACGGCGTGGAAGCTGCGCTACGCGCCAGAGTTAAAGAATCCCAAGGTGTTCATTCTCATTGATCGCATCGATTTAGACGACCAAGTCTTTGACGAATTCGAGGCCTGGGGAGGTCAAAACCTCATCCGTGTCGAATCCCGCAAGGATCTTGAGAAGAAGATCAAGGGAGCTGATCGCGGTATCTTTATCTCGACGATCCAGAAGTTTAATGAATTATCTGATATCGAGAGTATCGACGGGAATGTCATTGTGCTTTCTGACGAAGCTCATCGTGACAACGAGGGCGTTTCCGCGATTAAGATGCGCAATGCGTTTAAGGATGCATTCTTTTTTGGTTTTACGGGCACGCCGATCGACAAGTTGACCCTCAATACGCATCGCAATTTCGGCGAGGAGGGCGAACGTTATCTCGATTACTACTCCATCCAACAAGCTATTGATGACGGCGCAACGCTGCCAGTTACGTATGAAGCTCGTCTTTCGAAGTTCTTCATTGACGAAGGAAAGATTGATAAACAGTTTGATGAATTAACAAAGCAGTTGTCGCCAGATCAAAAGGAATTGTTGAATAAGAAATACGGAAAGAAAGAGGCTCTTATCAAGCTTGATCGCCGCATGGAAGCGGTTGCTCGCGATATCGTCGAGCACTACAAGCTTTATGTGCTTCCGAACGGATTCAAGGCTCAGGTTGTTTGCTATGACCGTGAAGCTACGGCGAAATACAAGAAGCTCTTTGATGCCCTCGTCCCTGCGGAATGGACGGAGGTTGTGTACTCGCCAGGCGATCCGAACAGTGATGATGACGACCTGAAGAAATACAATACGAATAAGCAGAAGCGCGAGAAGATTATCGCGAATTTCAAGGATCAGTCGCATCCGCTGAAGCTTTTGTTGGTTTGTGACATGTTGCTTACGGGTTTTGATGCTCCGGTTGAGCAGGTTATGTATCTCGATAAGCCGTTACGCGACCATAACCTCTTGCAGGCTATTGCGCGTACGAATCGCGTGTATCCAAACAAGGGTTGCGGCAAGATCATCGACTACTACGGCGTCACAAAAAATCTATACGATGCGCTGAACTTCGACGAAAGCATCGTTGATAGCGCGATGATTGATATTGAACGTTTGAAGCGCGACTTCGTTGATGTCCTGAACGAGGTGATGGAGTTGTTTGTCGGGGTGAATATCGAAGACCCGTCGATCGACAATCTGCGTCGATGCCTCAAGATCTTCATCGACAACACAAACAAACAACAATTCTTCAAAGATAAATATAGCCGCCTGAAGATGTTGTTCGAGATCCTCTCACCGGATCCGTTCTTGATGGAATATATTCGTAAGTTTGAATGGATTACCAGCTTCTATCTGGCCTTTAGCAAAGAGTTTCAACCAGAAGGCGTTGATGCGTTCTCTCTCGCGGAATACGGTGAGAAAATCAAAAGCCTCATTCAGGACAAGATCGACTACGAGGGCATTACCAAAAACTTCCGCGAGTTGAATGTGCATGATCTTGCTACGCTGAACAAGCTGGACAAGATGAATGATGACGAGAAGGCACTCAATCTCGAGAAGATGCTCAAGCGTGAGATCTCTATCAACATCGATACCCATCCTGCGTTCAAGAAGTTTAGCGAACGTCTCTCGGCTATCCGAGAAGAATTCGAGAAGCATCAAATCGATCTCGCGGAACGCATCAAGCGATACTACGAGCTTTTGAATGATATAAAGACCAAAGCAGAAGAAGCGAAGGAGCTTGGATATTCGCTCCAAGAATACGGTCTCTTTGTCATCTCAGAAGAGTTTTTGCAGGAAATGGATGAAAAGACGGTAAAGAAATTCATCAAAGAAATGTCCGCCCGTCTCGCCGATGTCCTGGATGCGAACTGGCAGGACTCATCAAAGCGAGAAGAATTCATCAAAGAAGCCAAACGTACGTTGCAGGAATTGATTCTCAAAGACTACAAAGACAAAATAAAAGTGACAGACTTCCACAAATATCTGAACCGACTCGTGGATGTCGTGATCAAAAAGTTCTAAGCATATGAAAAAACGCATCGAGCTCCATAAAAAACAAGTCGAATACACCCTCAAGGTGAGCAAACGAGCTCGACGCATGCGTTTAGCTGTCTATTGCGACGGCACGTTTGTCGTAACCGCTCCGGTCGCAATGGATACGAACCTGATTGAACAATTCATCATCCGAAAGTCCCAGTGGGTCATTGATAAAATTGAGTATTTTAAAGGCGCGTCAGTAAATATTCTTCCGAGAAGCACCAAGCGTGACTACTTAACGAGCAAGGAGATTGCGTTAAATCTCGCAAAAGAAAAAATTGAACGCTTCAATCAAACATATCAATTCAAGTTCAACCAAATCAATATTAAAAATCAGAAGACGCGCTGGGGTAGTTGCTCTAGAAAAGGAAACCTGAATTTCAACTACAAAATCATCCATCTTCCGGAGAAGCTCGCCGACTACATCGTTGTTCATGAGCTCTGCCACCTAAAGGAATTCAATCATTCGCAGAAGTTTTGGAATCTAGTTGCCAAGGTAATGCCGGACTATTTGGAACTGCGCAGCGAATTGAAGCGTAATAAGATCAGCTATCTATAAAAGCACCTCGTATGGAAGAACATAGCGTTTCTCTTGCCTTTGAAACAAGGGTTGATTACGAGAATTTTGTTGCACGGTGTCCGTATTCTGAGTGTAACCAGGAAAATATCTTTAACCGAATTTCAGATCTTAAGACGACAAGGCCGTATATGTCAAAAGAAGTACAAGCTTCGTTTCGACACTAGAAAATATCTTATCTAGTGTCTTTAAAATAAGATTATTAGACATGCTCCAGACCTTAAAACACTGGTTCTGTATTGAAAATTCCCACAATGCTTCTGTAGGTAACTTCCCCTTCACTTTTAAGGGCTTTTAAGCTACATTATCGTCGTCTAGGTTCGAGTGTTAGAAACCCAGTAGCAGGGCTAACTTTGCTATATCAGGAGTCGTTGACGCGACGTAACGGGCACTCCTGATAAAACAAGCGCCAGAGACTCCGGTTTCTGACACTTGGGCCTAGACACCTCAGGGGTGTCCTTTTGTTTTAGGACAAAACCCGCGGGTCTAATTAGTCTCATCAATTAATTCATATGCCTCAAACCAACCCGCGTTGGCTGATCCAAAAAGCCCCAGGAGATCTCAAGGCTCAAGTTCGGATCGCCGTTGAACACGGTTACCAGGTCATAAGCCAGACGCATACCACGGCACAGCTCATGCGAAAGAAGCAGTTCAGCTGCCTCATTGCGACTGTGCTCTTTTTATGTTTTGCGATTCCGTTTTTCATTTATCTCTTCTACTACCTCGCCAAAAAAGACGACCTTATCTATCTCGATATCGAAACTCAACCATCTAAAGAAGAACTCCAAAAAGCTATGAAAGAAGAAAGCAAAAAGATCTGGTTTGCGAAGCACCCGATCGCGACCGTCTTCATCGTCCTCTTCGGAATTTACGTTATCGGTTTGATCGCGAGCCAAGGCGGCTCTCATTCAACAGTGACAGCGCCAGCGGTCAAGGAAGCGGACTATAAGGGCAATGCGACAGCGTATGCCAAGCCGTACATCTCGCGCATACTCAAGTCCCCATCGAGCGCGGACTTCTGCCGCGCGACGGTTACCAACCTCGGAGAGAATAAGTACCAAGTATCCTCCTGCGTGGATAGCCAGAACGGCTTCGGGGCGACGGTTCGTTCAAACTGGGAAGTGGTTATGATTTACACCGGCGGCGACCCGGACAATATCGCCAGCTGGAAGGCGGAAAAGATCATTTTCGACGGCAAGGTTATCGCTCAGTAGCTCATCCGAAGATGATTCCGTTGTGCGACGGATTGTTCTCAACGGCCTTTAGTACAAGCATTGAGAACGCATCCGCGAGGTCGTCGTGACGCTCCTTGCCGAAGCCGAGTAGCTGATCGATCAGCTCTTCGCAGCCGTCTTCCGGGAACAGGACGCGAGCCTCTTTCAGGAGCGGGGTTGCGAGCCGCAGCCGTGCGGCCTTGTCGCTCCTGCCGACGGGCACGCCTTCGACGTCATACTTTTGGCTTTCAAAGTACTGGATGAGCGCCTTCTGATAGCCGACGTCCTCGATATAGACCTTCACTCGATTGTGGACGAGCTTCTCTGCCGCGATTTTGTCCTTGATGTATTCGGCATGGACGGGAAACGATGACCTGCTGTTGTACGGATGGCTCTGGATATAGATCTTCATGTTCTTTCCGATGCCGTATATGTACCCAACGACAATGGCCGTGCAGTCCGCCGATTCCTTTTCGCTCACGGCAAGATCGATGCCGATATAGATCCCGCGCAGCTTGTCCGTAGGGTGCTTGTCGTAGAAAGCGATCCATTCGGGCTTGATGATCTGCTCTTCAGCGGAGATGATCTTGAGCATGAACTCCCTCTGCCACGCCACTTCATCCATGGTCTTCTCACGTTCTTCTTCGACGTCTTCCCGCGTCGGGTACTTTCCGGGCCAGAGCGGATCGCCTTTGCTGTCGACGATGGGGTATTCGCGGTAGGCACTTCGGACATACTTCATGTCACCGCTTTCCATGCGCTTCTGGAGTCGCTTGAGCACGGAATCCTCATGGAGCAGGTTCCCGACGCTGACATACCTGGTTTTCTTGCTTCCGGCGGGGATCACCTCGCCCACAAGCCATTCGAAGGTTTTGTTCCTGCCTTCCCGCGTCTTCACGGACTGCGTCGTCTCGATGTCGTCGAGGATCACGAGGTCAGGCCGGTGGTTGTTGTGCAGCGCGCCTCTGATGCTCTGCTCGGTCGAGCTTGCCATGATCTTCACATTCAGCCGCTTCACGATGATGGCGGTCGCCGTGCCGAACTTATTCTTTTCCTCCTCGAACGGCCCGAGGTCTTTCCGTAATAGATCGTTATGCTTCAGCTGGTCTTTGATGTTCGCCAGGTGCGCCTGCGCTTTCTGTTCCGTCTGCGAGCAGATGACGATGAACTTCTTCTGCTGTACGCCGAGGAGCGACCAGAGGACGTATCCGACGGTGACGATGGACGACTTTGCCGATCCTCTGAAGGCGACGAACGTCAGGAATTTGATTCGCTCGTCCTGCAATAGTCGCATCATCTCTTTGTGGAAGGGCGCGTTTTCAAACTCCATGTACTCATGGAGGTAGATCGGGAAGAAGTATTCGAGGCTCTTCTGAACCAAGCTTTTTCGCAAGAGCTGATCCGAAAGGATATCTTCGAACATTTGACCCTCGTTATCCGTTTTTCTTTTGGTCTTTTCCATGGATATTGAGTGACGAGAGCCTGAGCGCTTCTCGTATGAGTTTCTTTTGCGACCTACTCAGTTGTTCGTCCTTGGCCGTGAGCGAACCGGACAATTCCAGCTTGTTGCCGTAGCGCGGGTTATGGGTGGTGAGGTAGAGCCGTATCGCCTCGATCTTCTTCTCGCCGATCAAGGAGAAGAGCTGGTTTTCTGCAACATCCGACATGAAGAGCCTTCCTTCCCGCTGGGCTTCATCGATATCCTTGGCAAACTTTTTGCTTGCCGCGATCCAGCGGTAGACGGTGGCTCTGGCGACGCCGACTTTTTGGCAGGCGGTTTCCAAGGTCGGCGTACGCTTAAGCTGTTCGAGAAGGGCATCCTTGATTTTGCCCTGTCTCGCTTGGATCGAATCTTTTCTACTCATAGCTTCTCCGGCTTTATTCCTGTCAGCTTCTCGAAGCGGTCAAGTATCGTCTCGCAGTATTCCGTGTCCATCTCGACCCCAACGCATATGCGTTTGGTCTGTTCACACGCGAGGAGCGTCGTGCCGGATCCAAGGAATCCATCGAAGACCACGTCGTCAATCCGTGTGCTGTTCAAGACAAGCCGTCTGATCAGATCAATCGGCTTGGTGGAAGGATGCATCGCACTTTTCTGCGGCTTCGGGCAGACTAGGACGCTTTTGTCTTTGGATTTCAAGAACTCGTGCGTCCCGTGCCAGCCGTATGCGATAAGCTCGTGCTGGGGCGCATAGTCCATGCGCCCGATGACCGCATGCGTCTTTACCCAGATTAGGAGCTGCCCGAACTTCAATCCCGCGTCGTGCATGCCGTCGCGCAAGGCGAATACCATCTTGTCCGAGTTGAAGACGTAGAAGCAGTTCTTGCGCTCAAGGTGCGGACGTATCGCCTCCATCCAGTCGCGTGTGAACGCCCGATATTCCCCGTCACTTTGCAGATGGTCGTTTAAGATCGGCTTGTTCTTCGCGAGCGTCTGGAAGCCTTCTTTGCTTTCGGTGACCGCCACGCCATACGGCGGGTCGGTGATGACGGCCTTGATCTTCCGCGTGCCGATGAGCCCTGCGACCATCTCCTTGTTCCGGGAATCGGCGCACAAAAGCAGATGCGATCCCAGACGGAACGCGTCGCCGTATTTAATTGAGCTTGATGATTTTTTCATTGGAGACGTTCTTAAACCTGTTAATCATGACCTGGCAGAAGATGGGTTCGTGATCGCAGAGATAGGCCGTGCGCTTCATCTGTTCGCACGCCGTCAACATGCTCCCTGACCCGGCAGTCAGGTCGAGGACGATATCGCCGGGGCGTGTACAGCGGCGCAATATCTTCTCGTGGATCGTCGGTGACTTCTGCGTCGGGTGCTCCATCTCCGATCCGGGCAACCTTTTGACCAGCCAGATGTTGATGAGGTCGAGAATGTCCTCGATGACGCGGTTGCCAGTCGTGATTTCCTTGTTCTGTACCTCGTGGAGGTTCTTGATCTTGTCGTTCAGGTACGGCTTTCCCAGGGTGCCGTAAACAAGGAATTCGGTGATTTTGTTGAACGCGTTTTTAGGTGTGACTGACTGGTTGTTCTTCACCCAGATTAGGAGGCGCTTGGAATCGACGCCGAGCTCTTTGTAGAGCTCTTGGAATAGGTAGACATAGCGCTCGTCGCACCACCACGCCATGTGGACGTCCTTCTTCGCTACGGAGAGGGCATTCTGCATGACCGCTTTTACGAACTGCCGGTATTCCTCGTCCGATTTGCTGTCATCGGTCTTGCCGCCATAGCTACTCTTATTGCCGACTCCGCGGTCGTATGAAAGTCCGATGTTGTATGGCAAATCCGTGTCGATGAGATCCGCCCTGATTTCAGCCATGAGACTTTTCACCGTATTCGGGTCTGACGCGTCGCCGCAAATGAGACGGTGACGTCCGAGCTTGAACATGTCTCCAGGCTTGATATCCGTCTCCTTCGCTTTCTGCAACTCAGCCTCTTCAT
>JAGOQX010000046.1 GCA_018063105.1 Patescibacteria group bacterium | reverse complement strand
TCCTGTTCCAAAATATCCGTCGCACCGGCATCAATCAACGCGAGTTCAATATCATCGTGCTGATCAGCCGGGAGCACGCCCGTGATCATCACAACTCCAACTCGATCAAAGAGATACGTGACCGATCCGCTCAATGCTAGCGTCCCTCCGTGATCGGATAGAATATGCTTCACCTCATTCGCTGCACGATTTCGATTGTCCGTGAGTGATTCAATGATAAGCGCCGTACCTCCCATCGCATACGCCTCATACATCAACGCATCCAACTGCCCCTCCGCTCCCCCGCCCGCGCCTTTTTGAATGGCGCGCTCAATGTTATCCCGAGGCATGGATGCCTTTCTCGCCCGCTCAATCGCCACACGCAACCGAACATTCATAGCCGGATCCCCACCCTTCTCCCGCGCCGCAACCATAACCTCACGCCCAAGTTTAGTAAAAGAGGCAGAACGCTTGGCGTCGATTGCGCCCTTGAATTGTCGGACTTTATGCCATTTGGAGTGACGGGACATAGCGAGGTGATGGTAACACTTTTGGCAGTAAGAAATCCATGATGCTGTATAGTTGAATCATGATGAAACGTTTTCTGCAAGATTCCGTCTGTGTAGGGTATTTTTCAATCAAAAAACGGCTCATGGAGCTTTTTCCATAAACCGTCCTTGTTCCTCCATCACCCGATGGAGTCGAGCCGAAGCCATTTGTATTGATACGCTACCATAATATTGAACCATAACCAAACCATTTGAGTCATTTTCCTATTACATTCAATGACTAATCACAAACCATCATATAATCCTTTTTCTCCAGCCAATTCTCGTCGCTTGATTTCTGTTTGAAGACGTTCGACGAGCTGACCCATAAGACTTACGTTGAAATCTACGCTTTTGGAAAAATACGGCTTAAGATACATATTTGCCCAAGCCTCCAATGTGCCACGTTTAACGTCGGGCTGCTTGATTCGCTGTTCAAAGATACTCAGGAAATCCGGAGATTGTTCAGCTCTTAACCGCAGCAACGATTCGGCGAAGCAAACGTTTTCGTTGTTCCTGGTGTCTGTGGGCGGATTGAATGGAAGATTTTTCAACCCATCATGATCCTCGGAATGTTCAGAGCTCTTCTTTCCGCCAAGCAACAGCAAACCTTTTGAACCAAAAGACTCAGCGAATTTGCGCAACAATTCAGCTTTTTTATTCTCATCACCCAATTCATATGCAGCCTTAAAATCTTTTCCGTGAAGCTCCGGCGTAGTAAGTGAGAGGGCTCCAAGAAGAGCGGTCTCTTTCCCATAACCTGTCACATTGGTACACACTTCATCGATTAAACGAAACAAACGATCGTGTCCGAATGAAAATTTTCTTTGCGTATGACGATATTCATGTTCCATCATTTTCATGTCGGTATCAGCTACAGGGTTTTTTGGATCAAGAATGGAATCAGCCTCATAATCAGGGAGAAATATCGTTGGAATCCTGCGACCATCAGAATCGCGATACATGAATTGCGCCACCGCCCCAGTCCTATCTCTCCATGCCTTAATTTTTTGGCTTTGCAAGCGCTGACCTTCCGGCGATCGTACAACAATGATGTCAAATGGTTTTTCCTCATCCGTCTGCTGAATACCCAATATTTCTCGTTGGGCATGCAATCTTGATTCAGCTCCATGAGACATTAAAATCTCTTTCAATCGTTGAGTTAAAATTGGATCACTATTTTCACGCAATTGTTTTTCTTTTTCAATTTCTAGAACATCGTCAACCTCTGACCGAGTAAGGGCATCAAGAAACGATTCTGCATACCTCGCTTCTTCCATCGTCGTGTCTGGTCGTTCACCGGATAAAAACATTTTTGCATGATCGAAAAGTATACAATGTGAAGGATTATCAAAAAAGCCTTCAGGCGTAGGAAAACGCTGCGCTAGGTCTTCACTAGTGTAAACCACCAATTTTTCAGTATTCGCTGATATCTCCTGCTTCACATCAGGCATCAAATCTTTCGATGTTTCAAGAACCTCTTCTTCAGTCAGGTGTGGATTTTCTGCTTCGTGAGAAGTACCTGATGCAAGATCAGCTTCAATAGCCTGCAGTCGCTTGTTTAGCTCATCAACCTCACGAAGATCGTGCGATCCCATTAGTTTCATAAAAGCTGTACTTTCTTCATGCACCTTTATGACAACGGTCGAAAGCTCTCCAAACATATCCGACAATCGCGAAACGGCCTGCTCATCTTTTTCGCTTGATTGAGTTCTCGCACCCTGTTCTCGCTTCTGTCGTAATTCAGTGTCGGCGATCATTCTCCTCACTCCTTCAGCTTCTTGAAGTAATTCTTGGCGTGTTTTTGGTGTAATCTGTTCCGCTCCTCGATTCTCACGATCTGTTCGAAGTTTTTCTTGAGCGCTTTCGGATGTCGCGATTTCATGTTTAACGAACTTATCCATACGCAATTGCAAAATAACTCATCACCTCATTCAACTCGTCTTGCGTTCGCTCGAACGAGGTATTGAGTAATCCGCTCCAGATATTCATCATATTCTTTTTGTGATCCTGAACCAATCGCATTCACCAATTTTTGCAAGCGTATCCCCACTGCATCCTGCATCTGATACAACTCTTTTTGGGTGTCTCCCAAGGGTTGTGGCCTATCATTCAGAAAAAAACCGTCTTCTCCGCGTAAATAATATACGGAAAGCACCATTGATACGATCCCTGGCATGAGCGGAACGATATCGTGAAACTGTTGCTTTTCAGCCATCTTTTCAGCTCGACTAAGTTGAAGATCTACAAGTGAATAAAACTTCTTCACGAACAAGAGGTACTCATTAGAGTTTTGAAAAGGAAACATAGGATATGTTAGCATCAAGATAGCATAATCGAAATAGTTAAGCTAAATTTAAACCATCGCATTCTTTCCAGCAAAAAAGAGGCCGAAGCCTCTTTTTTGACTCTATCTCTATCCGCCCTAGACCGCCTCTGCTGCTGGAGCTTCGGCTGCTGGCGCTGATTCTTCTGTTCCGAATTCGATATCGTGGCGCACACCGAAGCCGGTTCCGGCTGGGATGAGGCGACCGATGATAACGTTTTCTTTTAAGCCTTCGAGTTTGTCGATCTTGCCCGTGACTGCAGCGTTGATCAACACGCGAGCGGTTTCTTGGAACGATGCGGCGGACAGGAAGGATTCTGTTGAGAGTGAGACCTTGGTCACACCCATGAACAACTCTTCAAGTTCGGCTGGCGTTCCCTTTGCTTCGTTGGCGCGTGCATTTTCTTCCATCGCACGACCCAATTCCACAACTTCGCCCGGCAACATGTCCGTATCTCCTGCGTCCTTGATGTACACGCGAGAGAACATCTGTCGCACGATTGTTTCAATGTGTTTGGCGTTAATCTTCTGACCTTGTGATGCGTAGATGGACAAGACTTCCTTGAGCAAGTAGCGCATAACCGCGTCGCGACCCTTCAAGCGGAAGAGCTGGAGCAGGTCGAGATGTCCTTCTGTCATCTGGTCGCCAGGCTGGACTTCTTGTCCGTCTTTCACCAACACCTGGAAACCGGCTGGCACTGGATATTCGAGTGAGGCAGGGCCTTCCCAGATCACGGTCACGCGATCTGCTTTCACCTTTGCAACACCACTGTGCTGAGCCAACACCTCGATATCACCTTGGCGCATCATGAGGAGCTCCCCTTCTTTAATCGTTGCACCATCCTTCACCTTGATCTTGTCTGCGGATGTGTCGCGAATATACATCTCATCTTGAACAGCAACGTGCTGGATGGCGATCATCTTTAAACCGGAAGACGTGTCCATCACTTTCTGACCAGATGCTGTTTCGATAATGCGACGTTCGCCCTGGATGATCTTTGCAACACCCGCAACTTCTGCAATCACAGCGCGATGCTTTGGCGGACGGGCTTCGAACAATTCTTCAACACGAGGCAAACCTTGCGTAATATCTGCACCGGCCACACCACCCATGTGGAACGTACGCATGGTGAGCTGAGTACCCGGTTCACCGATGGATTGAGCGGCAACGATACCGACAGCCGTACCCATGGACACCATTTCGTTGTAGGCCAAGTCGTAGCCGTAACATTGCTGACACAACCCGCGGTTCGTCTTACAGGTCAACACGGAGCGCACCTGTGCAACCT
>JAGOQX010000045.1 GCA_018063105.1 Patescibacteria group bacterium | reverse complement strand
TTCTTAATCTGCGTAAAGTCGAGTTCCAATGGGGTTTCTCGGCCAAACATCGAGACTAAGACCTTGACCTTACCTCTTGCACCGTCAATGTCAATGACCTTGCCTTCAAAGCCCTTGAACGGACCGTCGCCAATCTTGATTGGCATACCGACCTGGAGATCGATGGAGAAGGACGCTTCTTCCGTCGTGGCAGCTCGTTTGAGCAAGCCTTGAATCTCTTTATCGGAGAGCGGTGTTGGTGTTGTGCCGGTTCCGATGAAGCCGGTCACGTTTGGTGTGTTGCGGACAACGTACCAGGAATCATCCTGCACGATCATCTCAACGAGGACGTAGCCAGGGAAGATCTTTTCCTCCACGAGCTTGCGCTTGCCGTTCTTAATTTTGATTTTCTTCTCGATCGGGACCAGCACGTTAAAGATTTTATCGTGCATCCCCATGGTTTCAATACGGCGCTTCAAGCTGTCGCACACGTTCTCCTCATACCCGGAATAGGTATGAATGGCGAACCAGCGTCGGCCGTAGTCAAGGGTTTGTTTAGGCATAGTTTGTTTTTATTTTTTCTCTGAAGGAACGACTGGGGCGACTTTGATTCCGTTGCTTTCTGTTGTTGGGGTTACGATAGGTTCAACGTTTGTAAAATCAATGGATGGGTTTCCAGAAGTAGAGGTTGGTGCAACCGCCTCAGGAGCTGTTTGCGTAGGCGCTGCATTGCGCTGGGTCAGACCGAGGTCAACCAATTTGGTGAATCCGATATCAAGACCGGCGAAAAAGGCGGCAACGGCAACGCTAACGCCGATGACGAGTCCGCTATAGCGAATCGTATCGCGGCGTGATGGCCAAGAGACTTTCTTCACTTCTTCCTGTGACGAACGGAGATAATCGGTGAATTGTTTGATGAGATTCATAGGTTTTTAAAAAGCCCCTTCCCCAGGGCTATTGCGAAGATACTAGCACAGAGTGGGGGATTTGGCAAGGGGATTGGATAGTCTATAAAAAACCAAAACCCCCGCTTGAGACGGGGGTTTGGGGGAGTTATGAAACTAAACATCCAAATTCGCCTGCTTCGCGTGCGTCTGAATAAACTTCTTTCGTGGCGCGACTTCTGATCCCATGAGTGTGTCAAACGTTGAGTCTGCTGATTCCGCGTCTCGGATTGAGACGATTTTGAGCATGCGGTGTTCTGGGTTCATCGTCGTCTCCCACAACTGCTCAGGATTCATTTCACCCAACCCTTTGTATCGCTGGATGCTGATACCCGCAATTGTTGTGACACCTTCTTCTGCCTCAACGACCGGTGCCTCTTCTTCAGCTTCTTCTGGCGGTGCTTCTTTCCCTGCATTCTTCTTCGCTCGTTCAGCTTTGATTTTTAATTGTGCTTCAACGTGAAGGTCACGCTCTGCTTCTGTGAATGCGTAGCGAATATCTTTGCCCATGGCAACGCGATAGAGTGGAGGTTGGGCGATGAAGATGTGACCTTCGTGGATGAGTTGTGGGAAGTATCGGTAGAAGAGTGTGAGGAGCAATGTTCGGATATGTGCGCCGTCCACATCAGCATCTGTCATGATGATGATTCGGTGATAACGAAGTTTTGCAATGTCGAACATCTCGCCGATGTTGGTGCCCATGGCGATGACGAGATTTTTGACTTCGTTGTTCGCCAACATTTTGTCGAGGCGAGCGCGTTCTACGTTCAAGATTTTTCCGCGTAACGGCAAGATAGCCTGGAAGTCGCGATTGCGTCCTTGTTTCGCAGAACCTCCTGCCGAATCTCCCTCAACGATGTAGAGCTCGGAGAGTGTTGCGTCTTTCGATGAACAGTCTGCCAGTTTTCCCGGCAACATAAATCCTTCGAGGGCGCCTTTGCGTAATACGGTGTCGCGAGCAGCGCGGGCCGCTGCGCGTGCGCGTTGTGCGAGAACGCATTTCGCGATGATCCCTTCGCCATCTCTTGGATGTTCTTCGAGGAATGTTGCGAGTGCCTCATTCACCAATGTCTCAACCGCACCGCGAACTTCTGGGTTTCCAAGTTTTGCTTTTGTTTGTCCTTCGAATTGTGGTTCAGAAATTTTCACGCTCACAACCGCGGTCAATCCTTCGCGCACATCTTCACCGGTCAAGTTTTCATCTTTTTCTTTGAGATATCCTTTTGATCGAGCGTAGTTATTCAAGACGCGCGTCAATGCTGAACGGAAACCCATCACATGTGTTCCGCCTTCTGGGTTGTAGATGTTGTTGGCGAATGCGAGGACGACTTCTTTGTAGTCATCAACGTATTGCACGCCGACTTCTACGTTTACGCCGTCAGAATCTTTGCTGACGTAGAAAATAGAATCGTGCTTTGGTGTTTTTGCGTGGTTCAAATGACGCACGTATGAAGCGACGCCACCTTCGAAATAAAATCCAAAAACATCACGTTGACCTGGGAGCCGTTCGTCGATGACAGTGACCTTGATTCCTTTTGTGAGATAACACTGTTGGCGCAAGTGATCCAAAATATATTTCAGATCAAATTCAACGGTCGTGAAAATCGTTGGATCCGGTTTAAATGTGATCGTTGTGCCGTGTTTTTTGCTTGTCCCAACCTGCTTCACTTTGGTCTTTGGTTTTCCGCATTCGTATTCTTGAGTGAATTCTCCACCATCGCGTTGGACGCGAGCTTCGAGCCAGACGGAGAGTGCATTGACGACGGATACACCGACGCCGTGGAGACCGCCTGAGACTTTGTATCCACTTCCTTCACCGCCGAATTTTCCTCCTGCATGGAGTTTGGTGAGCACGAGTTCGAGAGCGGAAACCTTGAATTGTTTGTGAATGTCAACCGGAATGCCGCGTCCATTGTCGCTGACTGAAACGGTGCCGTTACTATTCATCACGACGGTGATCTCATTCGCGTGGCCACCCATTGCTTCATCGAAACAGTTGTCAACGACTTCCCAAATCAAATGGTGCAACCCTTCCGGTCCGGTTGAACCGATGTACATGCCAGGACGCTTGCGTACTGGGTCGAGTCCTTCGAGGACGGAAATTTGATCTGCGCCGTAACTGCCCGCTTTTTTTGTTGGTTCGGTTTTTGCCATAGTTGAATGGGGAGATGGTAGCGGTAAAAAAGAGAAGAGACAAGGCGCACGAGATGTTCGACTATGCTACACTGTCGATAATTATGCCTGAAAACGGAGAGTCTTCTCGCTTTACACCTGGAGAATTGAAGGTTGCATCCTGGTGGACGCGCAATCAAATCATGGTTCGCCGCGTTGGACGTGGTGTGTTGATTGGGATTGCGGTGCTTCTGTGGGGGTATTCCTTTTGGGGATTGTTGGATGCATTTGCGATTTCGTATCCGCGGGAGTCTCGGATTACTCGTGACATCGCGGTGAATCAGCAGCGACTTGTTGCGTTGGAAACGGATCGTCCGCAGAACGTGTCTTTATCGCAGGTGAGTGTATTGCAGACAACGGAAAATCGATTTGACATGATGGTGGAGGCGTCAAATCCAAATGCGCAATGGTGGGCGGAATTCAACTATCGATTTAATCTTTCGGGCGAGGAGACACCAATGCGTGCCGGATATATTTTACCTGGAAGTACGCAGGTGCTAACGGAGCTTGGATATAAACCAACGCAGAAGGGTGGACGGATTGCTGTATTAGAAGTTGAAAATATTCGTTGGCATCGAGTTGATCCGGCTCAGGTTGGTCCTGAGTATCCAGCGTATGCAAAAAAACGAATGGCATTAGATTTTCAAGATATTAAATATGATACAGATATTGTGATTGGCACGAGTCGTGTGGGTCAGACCTCATTTACCGTTGTGAATGATACGGGGTTCGGATTCTGGTCCGTTGATCTGATCGTTCGGTTGTATCGTGGGTCATCATTCGTTGATATCAATAAGATATCGCTTGATCATCTTGCGCCGGGGGAGAGGCGTCCAATTCAAATGACCTGGTTTGATAATCTGCCAAGCGTCACAAAGACGGAAATTATTCCACAGGTAAATATTTTGAATCCAAAGGTCTTTTTACCAACAGAATATTTCGCTCAGTAAGATAGGTGTTGTGTAGTTCCGTTCTCATGTGTCACTCTTTTTGCTATGAGACGTCTTTTTTCTATCCTACGATCCTATGATTGGATGTTGTTGCTTGCAGCGGTTGCGCTTGCGGCAATTGGGTTGCTCGCCATTTACGGGATCGGCGTTTCTCGAAGTACACCGAATTTATTTCAGTTTCAAAAGCAACTCGTTGCGTTATCGTTAGG
>JAGOQX010000004.1 GCA_018063105.1 Patescibacteria group bacterium | reverse complement strand
CATATCGTTCAAAAGGAGAAGAAGGTGCCTATTACTATAAAGGCTCGGTATATGAGAACCTCGGATTATGATAAATAGATGGATGAAAAACTGGAAGAGCTTTATTACCGATTTTTTTGCAGCGGTCGGTTTTTTAATGCTTATGGTTGAGGTTGCGCAATATTTTTTCCCCGACTTCACCAAGATCAGAGATCATTTTCTTTCCTTTATTGTAATCAGTGTCTTGTTTGGGATTTGTAAAAACCGCCCGAGAAATTCTTTCACGGGGAAAATACGTGATAAAGATTCTTGGGTTGAACTCAAGATAGGAGACGCTTTCTCGAATAAAGGAGCTCTTGTTGTACCGATAAACAATGAACTCGATCTGTACTTAGGTGGGAACGTCAAGAAGGCGAAGAGCATACTAAACAAGCTCTTAATGGACTATTTCGATTCTAAGGAAGAACACCTAAAGAGTGATCTTGCCGAAAAGTTAAGTTCTGATAGCCCACCTTTCCCGATTGGAAAAGCTATTGAGATAGAACAAAAAGGAAAAAGATTCTATCTATTAGTGAACTCAACAAAAAATGAAAACAATCGAGTTAGCTCAACCTTCGATGATTTCTTGATGGCCTTGAATGGATTGTGGGATTTTCTGTCTTCGGATGCTAGTAAAGGAGAGTCGGTATCTATACCTTTAATAAATACACAACATGGAAGGAACTCGTTAATCACGCGCAATACAGTGATTAAGCACATAATCGATACATTCATCGATGCGAGCAAGTACAAATGCATCTGCGAAAAGTTAATAATCTCTATTCATCCTTCGGATATTCAAAAAGGCGATTTAGATTTCGATCAACTATGTGAATATCTAGAGTTCCAGTGCAAGAATTATAAAGATATCAAATTTGATATCAAAGCTGTTGGGAAGGAGATCGAGTCTTCTGTTATCTCAACAATCGAAGCATGAAACATATGAACCCACTCAACGAGCAAAACTTAACCGAGCAATCTCTTATAGATTGGCTCAAAGACCAGGGGTACGAATATATCTATGGTCCCGATATCAATCCCGGACAGCCACGTGCTGAGCGCGACGATTTTCGAACTGTCGTATTGAAAGACAGGTTGCTTGGGGCTATTCGTCGTTTGAATCCGCAGTTGCCATCCGAACAGGCTGAGACGGTCACTAAAGAGATTCTCGACTATAACAATGCTGACTCAATTCTTGGGAATAAGGAGGTGTATGGCTGGATCACGGATGGGAAAAAGCATTCATGGCGAGAGAGCGGCGAAGAAAAAACCGAAATTGTTAAACTGATTGATTTTACGAATGCCGGAGGAAACGATTATTTGTTCGTCAATCAATTTACTGTTAAAGGAATTGATGCCGTTTGCAGGCTCGATGGCGTGGCTTTTGTAAACGGCCTGCCACTTTCTCTTTTCGAATTGAAGAGTGCTGTTCGTGAATCGGCGAATATCGGCGAGGCATTCAGAGACGTTGAATACTACAAAAAAGAGATACCAAAGATCTTTTTGTTTAACCAGGTCGTTGTATTATCCGATCTCGTCAATGCGAAACATGGGACGATCTCTTCCTCATGGGAACGATACGGTACTTGGAAGGGCATTGATTCGGAACACGATGCTCCAAAAGACGCGAGTCAGTTAGATGTGCTTGTGAAAGGATTATTCAACAAGCAACGCTTTTTGGACGTACTCCAGAACTTCTTTGTGTTTGAGGCTGATGGCGATGGCGAAGCGGTCACGTATACCAAAAAGATGTGTTTGTACCATCAATACTATGGGGTGAATAAAACAGTAGAAAGCACGGTTCGTGCGATTGGCGACCAGCAGGATCGAAAGATTGGTGTTTTTTGGCATACACAGGGCTCTGGTAAGTCATTGTCCATGGTCTTCTATGTGAACAAATCAAAACGAATTCCTGAACTCAAGAGTCCGGCGTATGTCTTTTTGACAGATCGTGAAGATCTCGACGATCAGCTCTTTAAGACGTTCGGTAGAACTGGTTACAGTACCCTTGCGAAGCGAGCATTGAGCATCAAGGATCTCCGTGATCGTTTAACGCATCTTGGTAGCGAGCTCATCTTTACGACGATCCAAAAGTTTCAGGATGATCCGGATGCAAAAAATGTTCTTACCGACCGTGAGAACCTGATTGTTATCGCGGATGAGGCACACCGCACTCAATACAGCATGCTTGCTGGCAATGTTCGCCAAGCGTTGCCACAGGCCAGCTTCTTGGGCGTTACAGGAACTCCTATCTCACAGTACGACAAGGATACGATGTCTGTCTTTGGCGATGTGGTGAGCTCCTACAAGATCGGGCAATCAGTAAAAGATGGAGCCACAGTAGATATTCTCTATGAAAGTAGGCTCGTGCCTTTGCATTTGGCTGATAAGTTTATCGACATAAAACTCGACTATCTTTTGGGCGAGATTGTAGTTGATGAAAAGGCGAAAGCTCGAAAGGAATGGGCTGTGCTTGAAGAGATCGTGGGAGCAGACAGCCGCATCGAACAAATTGCCAAGGATATTGTATATCACTTCAATAACCATCCAATCGAAGGCAAAGCGATGGTCGTTACCATGAGTCGAAGGATTGCGGTCGCGATGTATAAGGAGCTGCAAAAAATTAAGGGTGTACCAGAATGCGCGGTGGTGATTTCAAATAGCGACGAATTTGCAAATGAAATTCAGAAAGAGCGTGATACGAAGGCTCTCGAAAAGCGCTTCAAAAAAACGAATGATCCACTCAAAATAGCTATCGTTTGTGACATGTGGCTTACGGGTTTTGACGTGCCATGCCTGCATACGATGTATTTGGACAAACCTTTGAAGAATCATGGGCTAATGCAAGCGATCGCGCGCGTGAACCGCGTCTTCAAAGATAAACCGGGCGGATTAATTGTCGACTATATCGGTATTGCTGAAAACTTGAAGACAGCACTCTCTATCTACGACTCCGATATTCAGCGGGACGTTCTTTTGCCGCTGGACGAAGTTATCAGCGAGATGAATAAACTGCATGGGCAGGCTCGAGCTTTGCTCGGTGGCGTTGATTATTCGGGTTGGAGAAAGAGCAAAGGAAGCGAATTATCCCAATTACTCCAAGCTTGCATAAACGAGATTATTTCAAAGGATGGAGTTCTGTCTGACGAGAAGAAGATGGAGTACATCGGGATTGTCGGAAAACTTTCCAAGCTACATGCACTCGTCATGCCAAATCAGGCGGCGATGGATATTGTTAGCGATGTTCAATTTTTCCAGGCAGTTCGTGAAGGTATCAATAAACAGACGGTTGTTCCTAAGACGGTATTTCCTGAGGAAAAGGAAAGTGCAATTCGATCACTGATTCATGGCGCGATCGGAGCAGAAAAGATTATTGATCTATTCTCAACACAAGGTGAGAGAAAGAGCGTCTCTATCTTTGACGAGAAATTCAAGGAGGAGATCAAGAAATCACAATACCAAAACTTAGCTGTTGATACGGTTCGTAAGCTGCTTGATCAGGAGATTGTCACTCGCATGCGTACGAATAAGGCACGTTATGAGACGATGCTAACGATGTTGACTGAGTTGATTGAAAAATACGAAAACAATGTCATTAGCTCGGCCGAAATCATTAAAAAGCTGCTAGAGATCGCCGATGAAATAAAGAGGCTTGACCAAGAGGGTCAGGCACTGGGCTTATCCGGAGAGGAAATCACATTCTACGATACCTTGGCTGCCGATCCAGATCTTAAGAATGCGGGTATAAACATTCAAGAGTTCGTTAAAGATCTCACGAAGCGTATTCGGCGTGACCTTACGATTGATTGGACGAACAATGAAACTATCAAGGCAAGAATTAGGCAGAACGTCCGGCTGCTTTTGATCCAACGAGGCATCGTCCAGCAACAGCAGACTGAAAGACTGATCGATTGCATCTACCAAGAGACGGTGCGGGTTTATAGGGAATATGCACCAGCTTACGCCTAGCAATTGAAAGGAGGTGAAATAATATGCCAAATAAAAAACAAACAAGTAGAAAAGTTGCAACGACCGCATCGAAAGCGTTGCTTTCGGGCAAAACTTCATCGAAAACGAAGAAAATCGCCGGAAGCGCGCTTTCGCAAGCACGGGGCGGGCGTTCTAAGAAAAAGCGTTAGCTGAAGCTGGATAGAATGAGTTGCCGTTATATCTGCAGCTCATTTTATTTAACACAAAACTCCAAAACTTAGGTTAAAAACCTAAAAACCCAAAATTTGGCTAAAATGGAAAAACTTTTAGTGAATGGAGACCATTTTAATGGGTCTATTCACTAATAAACGGCAATTTTACGTGAATGGACATTCTCTGCCATTGTGGCGAAAACGGTGGAGATCCCTTTGACCAAAATGGTCTCTTTCGGTAAATTAACCATAGAATCACCCTCAATCCGAACTGTGGCGTCTATAGCCGCATTCCCTCGGGATAGGATTGGGGATTTTGGTACCCATGGAAAAGTGGGTGCAATGATGCTAAATTCTCTCTATGGAACTAAAAGCGCGTTTTCTCAAAGTCTACTCGACTTTGCCACTTGGCGCTCGGAAAGAAATTGTCTTATCATTGGATCCCGAGGGGCCGATCACTTGGGAAGTGGCATATATTGAAGTTGAGAATGATGCTCAGCTCTCAATTAAGATTTTAGAGAAATTGGCATTGCTGGGTGTTATTTAATGATATGTCGAATGAACCACGAAACGCGGAAATGTCTTTAGACGACGAGATCCGTAAATTAGTTCTCGCGCGTCTATCGATACTTTCTCCGGATACATCCGTCTCCATTGGATCGGATGGGAGTTTTGTGCGTGACGAGATGATTCGACACGTTGAACAAGGTGATGAAATCGGTAGAAAGATTGAAGAAATTGAAATGGAGTGGTTGCGTTCTTGGAAAGAGGCAGCGGAAGTATGATGATCATAACGCGGCCAGAACATGATCCAACGACAAGATATATTTCCGCTTGGAGCGAGGCCGTAATTGAAGCTGCGAAATCCGCCAATTATCAGTGCGTTGATCTGTATCGAGAAAAAGCGAATCGTAAAGACTTTGAAGGACGGGTTGAAAAGCTCGATCCGGAGTTGGTCGTATTACAAGGTCATGGCAACGAGGAATGTGTTACGGGTCATGATGATGAACCGTTGGTTACACTCGGAGATAACGATGAACTATTGGCTGGAAGGGTGACATACGCCGTTTCATGTGACGCCGCGAAAGAGCTTGGGCAGAAGGTTGCCCAGAACGCCGGTTCAACATTCATCGGTTACGACGACAAGTTTGTGTTTGTTCAGCAGCACGAAAAATGGCATAGACCCCTTGAAGATGATCGGGCAAAACCATTCATGGAAATGTCGAATCAGGTGCCTCTAGGCCTGCTTAAAGGACGTTCTGCGGGCGAAGCCTACCAACGATCACAAGAGGTCGGTAAAACACATTTGAGGCGTTTGATGGCCAGCTCGTCCAATCCTGATGCATTATTTGACGCTCGGCATCTTTGGTGGAATCTGAAGCATCAAGTTTGTCTCGGAGACGAATCAAGGAAGATCAGAAAGACGTAACACAAAACCCCTCTCACGAGGGGTTTTGCATGCCTTCCCATTCCGTTGCCTACCGGTTGCCCATGCTTATTTAATTAGAGATTTTTCCTGCTATTTTGCGAGTGTTCACGTTCTTATTGCATCTTGTCCTCGTTGCCAACTTCTTCGCGGTGTTGAGCGATATTCCGTCATCCATCCGCTTGGGTTCGAATCCCTCCCTCTCCGCCACGTAAAAACCCTCGCACAAACGAGGGTTTTTACGTGCCCCGTGGCGCAAGAGAAACATTCACTTGGTGCGCTTTACGGGGCTCCGTGTGCGAGGGTTCACGTGGCACAGCCTTTTTAGGAGTGTATTTTTTTTGAATTACGAACAAGTTGACAATCCTCTCGATCTATGGCAGCGGTATGGATATGTACTTCGTCTATCTCCTAAAAAGTCTGCTCGATGGTGGTTGGTATATTGGTTACACTGAAGACGTTCATCGACGTTTGCTAGACCATAATTCAGGGAAGAATATCTCAACGTATGTACGCCGGCCTTTTATCTTGATCTATTACGAAGCATATCTGCATAAACTTAACGCATTAGGCCGAGAGAAGTTTTTGAAAAGCGGTTCTGGTAGGAAATTTTTAGAAAAA
This sequence comes from Patescibacteria group bacterium, assembly GCA_018063105.1. Taxonomy (GTDB): domain Bacteria; phylum Patescibacteriota; class Patescibacteriia; order 2-12-FULL-60-25; family 2-12-FULL-60-25; genus JAGOQX01. Next base: position 52,663 of record JAGOQX010000004.1, on the reverse strand, counting down.
CAGATGCGACATTTTATCGGTTTGTCTTAAACGTATACAATTCCGCCGGCCGGTGTGCCCCATCCATCTTTTTTCCCGCGACTTTTTTCACAATATCTAGGCTTGCAACTTTTTTGCGAAAGTTTCGTTTGTCGGATGTGGAATGGAGAATGACGTCGAATGCGGATTGCATTTCGCTTAGGGTGAATTTGGTTGGGAGGATGGATTGTTTGAGGTTTGAATACCAGAGCTCGTCGCGGAGAACTTCGAGTGCTTTTTTGGCGATTTCATTGTGATCATATGCGAGCCTTGGAAGCCGTAGTGCGTTGACCCATGTCGCACCCTCGACGAGCGTGACTTTTTTTGCTTGCTCTTCTGGGACGAATGCGAGATAGGCTACTGATACAACTCTTCCTCGAGGATCGCGTTTGATGGCGCTGAATGTGGAGAGCTGTTTGATGGATGTAATATGCAAGCCAGTTTTGCCGTTAATATGTCGGAGTGCGGAATCATCCGCTGTTTCATCTGGTTTGATTAAGCCGCCTGGGAGCCCTTGCATGTGCTGAAAGAAGGGTGGGATGTGTACGGGGATGAGGAGGATTCGTAACTCGCCATTTTGAATGGTGAAAATGGTGATGTCGGTTGCGAGGACTGCGAATTTGAGATCAGGTGTTGGCATAGGGCGTGATGAGAATCTTGTTGATGGCAGCGCTGGCTGTTTGAAGGCGCTCTTCTCGATTGCCGGTTACGACGATGAATGGTTTATGATGCTGCGTTAATTTTTCGATGAACCGTTGATGCATGTTGTGGCGAATATGCTCTCCGTCACGTGTTCCGTCTTGGACGAATGGAATCTCATCGCCGGTTACGATGTAGAGATCGTATCTACGGTCATCGGCAAACTGATCTAATTCTGGCAGAGGCTTTTCCATGTATCGTTCGTGCCAAATGCTGGTGGCAAACGGGTCTGTGTCGCAGATGACAAGGCCGTTTGATGATTCAGCGAGTTTGTCTTCGATGGCAGCTTGTTGACGGGCGATGTGCAAAAACTCTTCGCTGCGCCATTCTGCTTCTGGGCCGGCTTTGAGTTTGCCCTCACTATACATCCTTCCGTACTCAGGAATCCAGACCGTCTTGTATTGTTCGCCAAGATCACGCGCCAATGTGGTTGTTCCTGTGGATTCTGCGCCAAGCACGCAGACGCGTCTGGCAAAGTATGCTCGAACGCACGGTTCAAGAAATTGGGCGGAGGCAAGCGGGTCTTTTCGTACGATGGTTGCAGAGATTGGGATGAATGTTCTTTGTTTGTCTACCAAGATATGTGTTGTCCCCATGAACGAGGCGTATGGATCACCGTATGCTTCTGAGGTGAAGACTGCATCAGGAACGTACCCGAGGACTTTGATCGTGAATGCCGCCCATCCGGCCGAATCATCATCAGCGAGTTTATTGTCTTCTATGACTTTGACATGAATATCAGGATGAATTGTTTGAAGCCAATGAGTACGTTGAAGTCCAGAGATCGTTTCGGTGGGTTTCCAGCAGAGGATGACAGTGAGCTGTTCGCAGTGAGATTTTGCCGTATCGATCAAATATTTGTGACCTCGATGTGGTGGATAGAATTTTCCGATGACGAGTCCGCGTTTAAATTTAAACATATCCGTTGTGTTCGGGTGTTGTAGATGAATGAAGGGTTTGACGCCATTCGATGAATCCTCGGACGCACATGCACAAGAAGATGAAGTAAAGGACTGCGGTCAGGTTTAATTGCTTGTAGATATAGAGGCCGATGTAGATGACGTCGACAAACATCCAGATGTACCAATTCTCTATGTATTTTTTTGTAAGAAGGTATTGCGCGACAAGGCTGAGGACTGTGGTGAGTGCATCTAGGAATGGGGCGGCATCTTGAATGCTGCGAAGGTAGATGGCGAACGGCCAGGTTGCGATCATGATGATCGCCGCGAGAGCGATGAGCGTTTTTGCGCTGGCGTGTTGCACGTTGAGTTGCGTGCGATCTTTGCCGCCATACAGCCACCAGTACCATCCGAGGAGTCCGAGGACGATATAGAACACCTGGAGACCTGAGTCTGCATAGAGGCCGGATCGGAGGAAGAGGACCAGGAAGAAGGCGGAATTCGCGATTCCAATTGGCCAGTTCCAGACGTTCTCTTTGACCGTGAGCCAGACGGTCCAGCCACCACTGACAAACCCTAGCATTTCAATCATGTTGAATGGGATCCATGTAAACCAGGTGGCAATGAGTAAGAGAGCTGAGATGAGGACAGCGAGAGTGTAGAGGAGTTTCTTCATATAACGGATTAGATGTATTAGTTAGTGTCAGTATATACACTAAGTAAAACATCTGTCAAGTCGTTCAGTTGGATCAGATTTTTACCAATACAAAACCGCGATAGAACGGCTATCGCGGTTTTGTATTTCGTTCTTTACTGTCTTGCTAGTTGATTAGCGGTATTGCCCGACTTTGGTCTAGGAGATATCCTTCGTGCATATTCTTCATCGAAAATTTTATGCATTTTGATAAACTGGCATCGCAGGTGGGGGAGGTCACGAAGCAAGAGAGCAAGGTAGTTGTCGTGGAGGACGTTCTTGAGGAGTATGGAGATATCGATACGATGCTACAGATGGAAAGACTTGATGAATGCATAGACGAGGTGCTGTCGCAGATGGACAAACTACGTAGTGCGGTGCAAAAATATGAATCACGTTTAGCCGAATATGAAAAACGCGATGAACTTGATAAGCAAGATTATTCAGAATTGTATCTGGAGCCGGCAGAACGAGGTGTGAACGAAATATTGGAATCGTTCCATATGAACGGTAAGACGATTAATTTACAGCCTTTCTTTAAAGGAACACGAGTGGAAGAAAATGTTGAATCGTTTGTAGATGATTTGAATCGGTACATCGATGACTTTATGATTGGTAAGGACGTTCCAAGAATTGAGCGTATTTAAGTTTCTTTTGTAGCATGAAAACAATGATTGAGCTCTTTGGCTGGTATGGCACGATCGCGATCGTCTCAGCGTACGCTTTGGTTAGTTTTTCAATGTTGTCACCAACGAGCGTTTCGTATCAGCTCCTCAATATCACGGGTTCGCTCGGAATTGTTACGGCCTCGTTGCATAAAAAAGATTATCAATCCACGGTCTTGAATATCATTTGGATTTTGATTGCAGTTGTTGCGATTATACGCGTATTCGTTTGATCCATTTTTCCTGTGGAGCTAACCCAATGTCGCTTTTGGTGTGACTTAGATTGATAACACATTATCTTCTCGATCAATCACAACCTCACAATCGCGGATCCATTCTCCTTCAAAATCTCTTCATCCACCTTATACAACACAGGCGCTAAATTCGTCAGGGCAAGTTCGCTGACCCGCTTTTTGTTCTTTTCCTTACTCACGCGCCAGAGTTGATTGTAGCGGTACCATTTTTTGTGCCAGAGAACGAAGCAAGCGTCCGTTTCAGTGACGCGATATCCATCGAGGGTTGGATCTGTGGTGCGAAGATCGCCGTAGAGTTTATCATCCGTCATCCAGAGGCGAATTTGAATAGGGGACGTGCTGACGTTGCGTGCTTTGAGATCTACAAAATTATATAAAATTGTGGCGCCACTTCCGAATGGAACGGTACGGCCAGAATCCGGAAAGACGTCCATGGAGTGATGATACCGTTCCGTGATTTCTACCGGTCCGTGTAAAAAGATCCAGTGAAGCAGATTCGCGAGTTGGCAGAGGCCTCCACCTAGTCCTTCGATGACTTTGCCTCGTGAGAGAAGCATGCCATTTACATATCCTTTCCGCTTTGTCGGTTTGCCGACTAATGACCACAGCGAGAATATTTCGCCTGGTTGAATAACGACCCCGTCGATGGTTTTAATTGCAGCTGCAAGGTTTTTAATCTTGTTTCGCTGAAGTCGCATGTCTGAGGTGCCAAGTTTTCGGAGCAGCAAGGATTGGTGTTTGTGAATGCGGTAGGGAAGTGAAACAGAGGATCTCTTTTTTGCAATCTTTCTATTGAGCGCATGTTTAATGCTCGTTCCCGTTGTTCGTGTAAACAAAATAAACGGCTTCAAATTTGGAAATCGAACAGAAAGGGGAATGCGGTGATGAACCTGCTCCGCGTGCAGTCGCGCGGAAATATCTTTCAAAGCAGCAGCAGAAACACGAGGATGAGTCGTTGACATTTTGATAGTATATCTTTGTTGGTTCTCTCAGAGAAGCTCTTTTGTACGCTGAAGAATAATTAAGTCTCTTGGCACAATAAATCGTCCTTGATAGTTTTCAGTATTCGCATGTGAGACGAGTTGAATGGCTTCATCTAGCGGAACCCAGATGAGTTTGAATTCTGATGATCGTTCATGCTCCGTGAAATCTGGCACGCCTTTTTCGCCAACGACTTGGGCGATATAGCAATATGATTCTTGCTTTATATTGAATTTACCACGATATTCAATCACCATTCCGATCTCTGGCCCGACCTTAATCTCGCATCCTGTTTCTTCTCTACATTCTCGTTTCAGACCCGTCATGAGATCTTCACCCTCATCGATTCCGCCGCCGGGCAGTTTATAGTATCCACCTTTTTGAACGTGTAGGAGGGCAATATTTTTTTCATTGTCAAACAGAGCGGCTCGTGCTGTTCGTCGAAGTGTAAGTTTCTTCAGAGTCTCAGGAGATAATGAGTCTAAATTGATGGTTCTCAATAATTGCATCATGTTATCTTTGTGTTATCCCCCCCCATAGGGAAGGAGTATGGAGATATTGTATGTAAGAAAGAAAAAGGTGTAAAATAACAATAAATATATAGATTGTATGAATATAAACCTTATTTCAATATTTTTTTCGATTATATCTGTATATTTTTTGCTTGTCCTTGTTAAAAAGAGCAAAAGCATAATAATAGGATATGTTGAAATTACTCTGGGTGTATTTATCGCGATTACACTTCATGCTTTTGTAGAATATTTTGGAGCTATTGGTGTGGTTAGTGGAGAGTGGCTATATTTTATTATGCCAATTTTGATTTCTATCGGTAGTATCATGATCTATGTGGGAAGTCGTGACCTTTATAAAAATCTGTTCCTTCCTTTGGAGGAGGTAACTGCATTATCAAAAAAACTTGAAGCTAAAAATGATGAACTTGTAAAAGAAATACAAAGTCGTGAGGCATCGGATAGGAAATTATCATTTTCTGAAGAGCAGTTAAAGCAGAAGATAGAAGAATTAGAGAAAATAAACCACCTCATGGTGGGGAGGGAATTGAAGATGTTTGAACTTAAAGAGGAGATAAAGAAACTTAAGGCAGGCTCATAAAGGGGTGAGGGATTTGTTTAAATTTGTATGATGATGTATTTTTGGTGCCGTGCTCAATCGGCAATATATGAAAAAACATAAACTTACGTTGCGATATCTCGCGACAAATATCTCGATCATTATTGGAATCGTTTTGGTTTGGCGTGGTATCTGGTATGTATTAGACGAATTGGATAAATGGATTTTTGGTGGCGGTCATATATGGTCTGCATTGGGTGGTATTGTTTTTGGTCTTATCATCCTATACCTACCGGATAAGGATTTTAAAGAGATTGAAAAATTATAATGGATATTTTTCCCGAAATTTTTAATTTCATTTTTCACATAGATACTTCTTTGGCAGAAATGATTGTCCGATACGGAGCGGTTTCGTATCTGGTGTTATTTATTGTTATTTTTGCTGAAACTGGTTTAGTCGTTACCCCGTTTCTACCCGGTGATTCACTTCTGTTTATGAGCGGAGCCTTTTCTGCACTTGGCTCGTTTCATATCATTGGATTACTTGTAATGCTCTGGCTCGCCGCTTTTCTTGGCGATACGGTGAATTATTGGATCGGGTATTATTTTGGACAAACATTGATTCATAGTCCGAAAATTCCGATCAATCAGCAGCACATAGATAGGACTCAGAAGTTTTACGATAGGTATGGAGGTAAGACGATTTTTTTGGCGCGTTTTGTGCCTATCGTGAGAACCTTTGCGCCGTTTGTAGCTGGGATAGGGAAGATGAATTATACAAAATTTGTGTATTATAATGCTGTCGGGGGATTTGTTTGGGTGTTTGGTTTCACGCTTTTGGGATATTTTTTTGGGAATATCCCTAGCGTAAAGGACAACTTTTCATTAGTTATTATTGCGATCATCGTTCTTTCCGTTCTTCCCATTGTCATTGAGTTTGTGAAAGCGAGATTGCAACAGAAAAAAAATCCATCCATATGATACAGGGTATTTTTACAAGATCGTTGATTCACACGCGTTGGCGTTTGGCGTTAAAGACGGTTCCTTTTGTTGCAACTATTATCGCCATAAAATTTGGAACGCATTATTATGGGTATGAATTTTTAAGTTTAAATTCTTTATTTACCGCGATTATTTCTGCGAACATCTTCTTAATCGGATTTTTGATTTCTGGCACGCTGGTTGATTATAAGGAGAGCGAAAAATTGCCGGGCGATTTATCGGCAAGTCTAGAATCAATGGCTGATGAAGGGCTGATTATTTTTCAGAATACGAAAAGTATAGAGGCAAAAAAGTATGTCCATCGATTGGCGCAATTTAATGCTGCACTCATAGACTGGTTTTATAAAAAAGAAAAAACAAGTGCACTAATGCAGAAGCTGCGTTCATTCAATGAGGATTTTCTTGCACTAGAAAACCAGACGCAGGCTAATTTTATCGTGCGTCTCAAGCAGGAGCAGAATGCGATACGAAAAATGGTTAATCGGATTCATACGATCAGAGAAACGCCATTTTTAGGAACTGGATATGCGGTGACAGAAATTATTACGTGCATTCTTGTTCTTGGCTTTATTTTTATTAAAATACATCCTTTTTATGAAAGCGTGTTCTTCGTTTCATTTGTTAGCTTTATTCTCATTTATATGATCTTCTTTATTAAGGATTTAGATAATCCATTTGGATATAATGAGAAGGATAGTTTAGTTGAAGAAGTATCTTTGAAACCAATTTTGGACAGTCAGAAAAGGATTGAATTGTATTGCCAGGAGTTGGACAAAGATGTAGTTTCTTGAATATGAAACCCACCCAATGCCATCTCTGGAATACGGCAGTGCTCACCGAGACTGATCTGACCAATGCCTTCAAGACGGTCGTGACATACTCGGAAGACTCTCATATGAGCCAACGACTCGTACAATGTACACAGTGCGGTCAACTGTATCTCAAGGATTTTTACGAAGAGGTTGATTGGGCCGATAGCGAGGATTCGATGCGCACAACGTTTATTCCTGTTGAAGATACAAAACAAGCCGAAGAATTCATTCGGCTTGGTTCTGTTGCTGGCGCATCGCCCAGCTTGCATGAAGATTTTTTAAAGGGAGAGGAGAAGAAAGTCTATTGGGTGGGGAAAGATTAGTACCACTTTCCGTCCGTTCCTTTCATCAGTGTCGAGCTATTCGATTCATCTTTGCTGACGTGATAGGTGTATTTCACGGAATCCGGTGAAATTTGGGTCCAGGTTGTTTTATCTGAGAGGAGTGCGGCCCGAACCTGTTCAGGGGTTCCAAGATTGAACATGGCGTTCACTGTTTTTGCGAGTTGAATAATTTCTTCGTCGCTCATTTTTATAACGTCTGCCATAACATCGGCTTGTCCTGTTGCGTCAGCCGTTGTTTGGATATAGGCGCGGATCTTTTTGGCGTCGTTGGTAGCGAAGATGGCTTCGCGTTTGATTTCTGCATCAATGAGCGCATTCTTTGTTGCTTCGTCAAGTGTGGCGTTGGTTGGTTCTGACATAGTTGTTTGTTGTTGTGGGGTGAGAGTGATGACGAATGGAATGTGTTTTGTGAAGAGACGCTCAGTTTCAAAAATCGTGAGTGTTGCCGGTGCGCCGTCAAAGGTTAGTTCATAGATCTGCGTTCCTGCTGCATCCACAGTTTGGATTGATGTTGAAAAAATTGAGAGATTTTGACCTGCTGCATCAAAACCTTTGATTGCTAGAAGCTGACCTTGGATGCCTTCGTATTTTAGACTGACTTTTGTTTCAGATGTTTCCGAAGAATCAGTAGCTTCCCATGAAGTGATTGTTGTCGTTCCGATCCCTTTCTTCGGTTGATTTTTTTCTGTTGTCGCGATCGTTGTTGTTGCAAGACCAATAGGGAGCTGTACGGAAATCGTTCCTTCAATCTTGGTCATTTCATCGAATGATGCACCCTCAATCAGGTGAATACGACGGAAGCCCTTGTAGGAAAAGACAGGGTCAATTGTTTTGGTGAGATCAACGTTGGTGAAAAACGTGTCTGTTTCAAATGAGCTTTTTGCATCAAGAACATTCGCACCGGTTGCATTTGTGATTGATGAGAGGGCGATCGTTGCTTTTTGATTTGGTGTAAAATCAAGATTTGGAATCGTGCCCGGAATACGAAGTTGTATTTCGCCATCTACATATTTCACATACACGCCATCTGCACCTGTGTATTTTTCTGCGAGAAGTTCTGGCGCAACGGCTGCGGTAAAGGCTTGATTATAGCCACTTTCTGTCATTGATTTTGGTCGTTGTAATTCTTCAGGTGAAAGCGTTGGTGTGGCCATGGTCGTGGTTGGTGATATCGTTGGAATTTGAGTCCCTGTTGGTTGAGCCGTTTGCTGTTGTTTGGATGCGCTATATCGACTGTATTCATACCATCCAACAGCACCAACGCAGACGACGATGAGGAGAACGATGAGAAAAGGTGCCAGCTTATTCGCTGTGGTCACTGGTGGCACGGCTGGTGTTTGCGGAGCTGGTGCGATCGGTGGAATTGTTGAGGGTGTATCCATAAAATTATTGATAAAAGTATATCACGGATATGAAAAGAGCCCGCTCGACCAAGGGTGGTCGGCGGGCTCATGGATTGCGTGCTTAGGCTTCGATGGCCTCGGAGCACTCGCGATGCGTCGTCTGCATTCGGCACTCGGCGTGAACTTCGTCTTGGTCGAACCAGGCGTAGTTCCAGAAGTGTGGGTAGCTTACGGGCATCTGCTTGAAGCGATGTCTCAGGACGCAGAGCGAGGTGGCGATGGTTCCGATTGCGTCCGGCGGTTCCAGCTTGACCTGGGCCATGATCTCGAACTCGTCGTTCCGTCCGTGGACGGAGACCTCGATGCCGAAGCTGTACCCTCGGTGCTGATACGTCACCACTCCTTCGCGGAGCTGCTTCTCCGTCAGCAGAACGTGGCCTGCCTTCACGGCTTGCAGAAGTGCGAGGAACGCGAGAATTTCGTCGCTTTCGTTCACGGTTGACCTCCTTCGGTCAGTTCTTGATCGGGGACAAAGCCCCAGGGGTAGGCACTCGGATACTTTCCGAGATCCCGTGGTGGGACGACCCGGAACATGAGTCGGTCTCCTGGGAACGGATTGATTCGTTCGTTTGTCGGCGGTCCGAACGTCGTCTGCGGGCCGTGCTTGAGCGTGCGCCGACCGTTCACCCCGTAATGGAGGATACGGCGTCTTGCACCGACTCCGATGTAGTACGTTCTTCCATCATCTCCGCTTACGAAGCCGAATCCTCGATCCGCATCGAAACGAATGACGGTTCCGAGGCGGATGTCGGTTTGAGTTGCCTCAGCCGTCCTGTTTGTGCTCATGTGCTGTGTCCCGTCTGCCCGATGATCTCGCGCAGTGACATCTCGGGCATCTCGAGCGCGAGCTCCATGAGGGGGAAGAGGTGTTCGGTGCTATACATAAGAGATCGAACGCTTTTTTGCACGAACGTGATCCCGGCATCGAGATCGAGTGGATCTCTGATGCCACAGACGAGCATGATGATGAGTACCCGACGAAGCGTGGGGCTTCGTTGAGATGCGCCGATGCGCATGAGCGTGGCCCGATCGAGTTCGATTCCGAGGTCGGTCATGGTCTGTTCGAACAGTTTGAGCGCGACGTATGGATCCCTATTGCTGCGTTGAACGAGGCTCGCTGCATTCGTCAGGACACCGATCTCGTTTTCGTCTCCGCTCATCGTGTAGTAGTCGGTGGTCGCGAGGACCCGACTCATGGAGCGGAGTGACGTGGGGGAGTCGACCTCAAGATTTCCACCCCAGGCGATCGACACCTCGAGGAGGAGCTCGAGTGCCCTCGGGATCGTTTCTTTCGTGTGGAGCGTTTGATTGTGGGAGCCGTTGTTTTCCGACCGCCACGTGACGTTGATACACTTGTCTGCACGTGCCAAATTGGACATGGTATTCTCCTGTCGATTGGTTGTTGTCTGTTATTCTGTTGTCAAAATTCGATCTGAAGCCACGATGTTGCAATCATGAATTTGGATCGACGGAGGAATACGAGAGAGATCCCCACGGTTGGATTACGAAATAACGAGGGAATATGCCAGAAAATGGCGATTTCGTCAACCCCTCGGTTCCCGTGTTATACTTCAGGTAATATGGCCTATTCAAAAGAGCTTTTAGAGCAGATGGCGAGCGCACAAGATCTGTTTGTGTGGGAGGCGCCGTCGTTTGAACCTGTTGAGCGTGGGCCGAAATGGTACGTGTGGATGATGGCTATCGCGGTCTTGCTCGTCGTGTACGCTGTTTACACCGCAAATTACCTCTTCGCTTTTATCGTATTGCTGACGAGTATTATCTTGATTTTGGGTGGAAATAAGGAGACTCCTCGGAATGTTTTGATTCAAATTGGATCAAATGGGGTGGTATATGACGGGACGTTCTATCAGTTCGATGAATTAAGCGATTTCGCGATCTTGTTTCAGCCTCCAGAAACCAAATTGTTATATATCCAGCCAAAGGGCTTAACGGGGGTTCGGATGCGGATCCATCTGGACGACCAGGATCCTATTGCCTTGCGAAATCACCTGAAAAAGTACATAGATGAGGACCTGAACTTGCAAGAAGAGCATTTCTCTGATACAGTCGCGCGGCTGTTGAAGATCTAGTTTTAAGCGGCCGTAGCTCAGCTGGATAGAGCGCCTCCCTGCGAAGGAGGAGGTCAGTCGTTCGAATCGACTCGGTCGCACCACGTAAAACCCTGTTCACAAGACAGGGTTTTGTGTTTAAGATGCGCGGGCTGGTTTGAGCGTTCATCGACAACCTGGAGAATGAAAACATGCGACAACGAATTCTGCTTGCGGGTCCGAGTATGGGCCGTCTGGCCGAAAGGATCGTCGCGGCGCGTCCGGGTGAGATTCGGCTGGGGAAACTTCAATGGAAAACGTTCCCCAATGGGGAGCCGAATGTGAAGATTCTCGAAGACCCTGATGACATTCGTGCATCAAGTGTTTCCTATCTGATGGGGTTTAAGAATCAGCTCGATTACAAGCCGCAGATGCGCGTCCTGAACGCTTTGAGGCGACTTGGTCCGGGTCGGATGCAGCTCTTGGTGCCATTTCACAGTGAAGCTACGAGCGAGCGCAGGGATGAAGAGGGCGACGTGCCGTGTGCCGTTGGCTTTGCGGATGATCTGGCGAGCAATAGCGGTGCAGCATGCCGAGTCTTTTTCTACGATATTCATGCTCTTCCCGTCCTCGAGATGTTTCCGAAGACGATGACGATCATTCCGCGAACCGGTACGACGTTGCTCAAGGATTGGATCCGAGAGAACGGGTTGCATGAACAGGTCGTGATCGGATTCCCCGACAGAGGTGCTCGCAAAAGCTTTACTCGTCGATTTAATGGGAATGCTAAAGACGGGATCAAATTTCACATGGTCGCATGCGACAAGGTGCGCATCGGGACGGAAGGGGAAGATCGACTTGTCACGCTGTGCCCAGGTGAAGAGGCGGATGTGCGAGGTAAGTTCGTCATTCTCGTGGATGACATTCTCCGTACGGCGAAGACGATGCTTGCAGCCGTCGAAGCGATGTTTAGAGCTGGCGCAGCGAAGGTCGGCATCTACAGTACGCATCCGGACTTCGAGCCCGGAGCTGTGGAGCGAGTTATGGCTGCGAAGGATCTCGTTGAATTCATCATGATCACTGATTCCTGTCCGGAAGCTGCATACGCTGTGGACGGGATGGGTCCATTCAAGGTTGTGAGCCTCGCGGAAAAGCTCGCCGCTGATGTTTGTGAGGATCTCACGATCACTGAGCGAGGCCTTATGGATGGTGAGTGATTTCCCGTTTGCCTAGTCGGTTACCTTTATCTCGCCCCCTCCTGTCGGGCTCGTGACAGGAACTTCCCCTTGAGAACACTGCATACGCGGTGAGCTCAAGGGGATATCTTTTTGTGTGGTTTTGCTTTTTATGTTCGATTTTCGTACCATGCCCTCATGCTTCAATGGGACGACCCTATCTCCTTTATTCACCTTGAATCGCCTCAACAGCGACGGGTGTTGAAGACGCTGGAGATTGAAACGGTGGGGAAGTTGTTGTCGATGTTTCCTCGGCGATATGATGATTATTCGAATCTTGTTCCGATCGCAAAAATTCCAACAGGTCAGCCGGTGACGATTAAGGCAAAGGTTGTTGCGTTGAAACAGCTGCCAACATTTCGTCGTCGGTTTGTGATGATTAAGGGAATAGTTGAGGATGAGTCCGGACAAATTCCGGTGACATGGTTTAATCAACCATGGCTTGTGAAGCAGTTGAACGTTGGTGATGAGATTTTTATTTCTGGAACCGTGACCATGCGTCCCCGTCTTGGTCGTGGATTTACAAGTCCGTTGTGGGAACCCGTTTCTGATGAGACGCTTGCCGCTGGAACTGTTGCCCCGGTGTATCCGTTGCATGGTTCAATCACGCAAAAGACGTTACGAAAAATCATGCGGCAAACGGTTGAAGAGACGGTCTTGCCGAATGAATATTTAGATTCGTCACTTTTGAAACGAGTGAATCTCGTCTCTCTTCCGCAGGCATATCAGTACGTCCATCGGCCAGAGACGATTGAGCAGACGGGGCAGGGGAGGCGTCGTTTGGCGTTTCAAGAATTACTGGTCTATCAACTCGCTCTTCGGACGGCACGAAAAGAAGCGGATCGAGCAGGTGCGCCGATATTCACGTTTGATGAATTATTTGCGCAACGCTTCGTATCCGGTCTTCCATTTGAATTAACAGCAGATCAAAAGAAGGCCGTGTGGAGCGCGGTGAAAGATATTCAATCTGATCGTCCAATGCGGCGATTGCTACAGGGTGATGTTGGAAGCGGAAAAACAGTTGTTGCCGCAATGCTTGCTGCGCTTGTGTATCGAAGTGGTGGATCCGCCGTCTTCATGGCGCCAACGGATTTATTGGCAAAGCAGCATCTGGAAACGTTCCGCCGTTTGCTTGTTCCATATCAGATTCCCGTCTTGCTCATGACATCGTCTTCGCGATTAATTATTGAAGGTGGAGAAGAAACAAAATTGAATGCAGAGTCGGCGCGAGAGCGATTGTCTCGTGGTCGTGTGATCGCCGTTGGGACGCATGCACTCTTAGAAAAAGGTCAGTCGCCGCCAGACGTTGTGTTAGCTGTTGTAGATGAGCAACATCGATTTGGTGTAGCTCAACGTGAGACGCTGGTGGTTGCTCCGCGTCAGGATGGAAAAGTTCCGCACCTCCTCTCTATGAGTGCGACGCCGATTCCACGTTCATTGTCATTGACTATGCTTGGAGATCTGGATGTCTCAATCATTAAAACAAAACCGCAGGGCCGTCTGCCCATTCAAACACATGTCTACGTCGGTGCATCTGGTCGCGATACGATGTACGCACTGATTCAGGATCAGCTCACCCAGGGTCATCGAGTCTTTATCGTCTGTCCATTAATTGATCCATCTGACACGCTTGGAGTGAAAAGTGTTGAAGCTGAAATGCGGAGATTGCAAACGGGTCCATTGATCGGTCGTCGGATCGGAATGTTGCATGGAAAAATGCCAGTGAAGGACAAAGACGCGCAGATGCAAGCATTTGCGAGTGGCGAGCTCGATGTGCTTGTTGCGACAACGGTTGTTGAAGTTGGCGTTGATGTTCCTGAGGCGACCGTGATTGCAATCGAAGGCGCTGAACGATTTGGTCTCGCACAACTTCATCAGCTCCGAGGCCGTGTCGGTCGTTCAACACATCAGTCATATTGCTTGCTCATGCCGTCTGATGATGCCTTTTCGTTAGAACGTCTTCGCATTTTGGAACGAACAACGGATGGATTTTTGGTTGCAGAAGAAGATTTAAAATTACGAGGACAGGGGAATATTCTCGGGACACAGCAAAGCGGACAGGCGATGTTTGAAATGGCGAGAATCGATGATTTTCAATTAATGAAAGACGCGAAGGAGGTTGCAAAGGAGATGTTGGAGGAAGATGTGATGTTGGAAAAATATCCTACGCTCAAAGCTCAAGTTGAATATTTACAGGAGACGACGCATCGAGAGTGATTATGAAAACAATCCAATCGCTCCAAGAGCTTCTCTGAGTGTTGCTGCTTCTTTGATTTCGAGTCCTTGGATTTTTTTGCCTTGGCCGTTTGGAACGATCATGGTTGTGAATCCCATTCTGGCAAATTCTTTTAATCGGAGTTCTGGAAAGCTGACCGGTCGAAGTTCGCCACCTAATCCGATTTCACCAAACATTCCGAGTCGAGGGTCAAGTGGTTTGTCTTTGACTGCGCTCGCGATTGCGGCTGCAAGGGCAAGGTCAACGCTTTGGTCACGCGCATCAATTCCACCAACCGCGTTTGCGTACACATCCTTGTCCGTTGCTTGAATGCTGCCACGTCGGGCGAGGACGGCAAGGAGCATCCCTAGTCGAGCTGTATCGACGCCCGTGGCTCGTCGGACGGGTGTTCCGTATCCGGCCGGGGAAACAAGTGATTGAATTTCGAGAAGGATCGCCCGATGTCCATCAATTAAGCAGGTGATTGCTGAACCAGAAACGCCACGCGATCGATCGCGCAACAGCTCGCTTGAGGGGTCCATCACGGGTTCTAGGCCGTGCTCTGTCATGGAGAGCAGTACGGTTTCATCCGTTGGTCCGAATCGATGTTTCAAACAGCGCAGCACGCGATAGCGATGTTCGTGATCTCCTTCTAAAAATAACACGGTGTCCACAACGTGCTCGAGAACGCGGGGTCCGGCAACATCTCCATCTTTAGTCACCTGTCCAACCAGAATGACGGGGATGTTGTGTGTTTTTGCAGCCTCAGTGATGATTGCTGCACACGCCTTTACCTGCCCCGTACTTCCAGCTTCACCATTCGTGTTTGTTGTTCGTAGTGATTGAATGGAGTCCACGATACACAATGTCGGTTTTTCTGTTGCAATGGTTGCGGCAATCGTTTCAGCGTCTGTTTCATCGAGATAGGTGAGCGAGTCTGGAATCGTTGTCTCAAGGCGTGATAGTCGACGATAAATTTGTGATGGTGATTCTTCGCCCGTCACATACATGATGTTGCCTTTTTGGAGTGCGATCCCGAGCGCTGTTTGCGCAAGGAGCGTTGATTTTCCAATACCCGGTTCTCCTGCAATGAGTGTGACGGAGCCGGAAACAAGGCCACCGCCAAGAATAAAATCAAGACTTGCAAGATGCGTCGTTCGCATGGGCGCCGCCGTTGCGCTGTGTCCACTGAACGATTGCAATTGTCCACTTGTTGCAGTTGTCGTGCGTGCTGTGGATGGCTTTTGTGATGCTGCTCCTTCTTGCAACGTTCCCCAGCCTCCACATTCTAAACAGCGACCGGACCACTTCGGTGTTTGTGCATCACATTTTGAACAGGAATAGACGAGATCGCTTTTTGCCATGACCTCTATTTATCACACCCGTAGGTCTTCTGCATCTGTGGATAGAATTCCAACACGTTTCGAGCGTACGTGTCCGTGTCCATGGCGAAACACAGTTTATTGACGTCTGAAGGGCAGTGACCTTCGTATTCAGATCGTTTGTTTGGTTTCACGTCAACGCAAGCATAATTTTCGTCTTCACAGGTCACGTGACCTCTAATTGCTTTTGCGATGGCGGTATATTTTGGGATGCACGATTTTGCTAATGCTGAACCGGCATCAGATGATGCTCGCGCGACGGTCAAATTAGGCTCTGGGGTGCAAGCTCCGTTCGATCGCAAAGCTTTTCGTATTGATTCTGGGCCCGCAGAATATGAAGCGAGTCGTAAGACTTCGTTGCCGATTCCGCCGTCATATCCATTTTTGAAGAAGAGCGATGCGACAAACGCACTTCCTTTAATATTTTGCAGTAACCATTCACGTCTGGCATTTTTGTCGGCTAACTTCTCTTCTGGACTTGCAGAGCTTGGGAGGATTGGAGGGAAGTCTGGAAATTGTGCTCGTATCTGATCGGTAAATAGATTGCATTTTTTCCCGGCAGCACAATCTTTTTGAATAAAGGACAGACCTACGCCGCATGGTCCAAAATAGCCCGCCTTCTCTTTCGGCGTTCCTCCTTGAATCCCATTCCACACAGACCGGAGGCGCGTTTCTTGATTACAAATGGCAAGAATGGTGCATGGATTCACGCCGGCAAGTTTTGCACCTTCGATCACATCTTTTGCGATTGAAGCAGAATCTGTATTGACTTTGATCGGTTGAGGGGTGTTTTCAGGCGTTGCAGGTGCGGGTGTTCCTCCTGTGCCAGCGGGAGGTTTGACCGGTGTCGTTTCTGTTCCGGATGGTGCTGGTGCGCTCGGGGTTGTCATCGCTGGAATTGGTGCTGCGCCAACCGGTGGAGAAAATGAATATTGTCCAAGTGAAAATGGGTCTTCATCAATCACGTCGATGCTGATTGATGCGAATTTGAGCGTGTTTGGATTGAGCGTGTGTAAAATTGTCCATGATGCAAAAAGAAGGACGAGTCCGATGAGTGCATCTTGAATTACGCTTTTGCCTTTGCTGATCTGTGTGAATGTTGCTCCGATGATGTACAAGAATCCGCCGTAGATCAGCATGACGGAAGCGGTAATGACGCCAATCCCGATAAGATAGTTGTACACGCCCCCAATATATTGTCCCAGAAACGGCATCTGAGCTTTTTGCCCTCCAGGATCATTCGAAATTCCGACCTCGCTTCCTTTAAATGAGACTCCGGGAATGGCAACTTCAAGACTAGGAACAACCGGCACATAGGAAGGTTTATTGGTTGTGGTCGGCTCTGCAGCTTGGGTGATGTAGAACGGGATGAGTAACAGAGCAATAAAACTCATCAGTGAGACGATCCTACAAGTCATTCGTATTCGATGAAAGAATGAGGTCATGAATTAAGTCTATGATAGCGCAAAATGGATAAGATGGATATGGAAATGCGCGAATGGTACAATGAAAACGTTCATGAGAATGCCTGAATTAAAACAGCCTATTGTTGTACGTGTCTTATGCTGCGTCGCACTGATAGGTCTTGGTATTGGAATTTTTTCCATCGTACCAGTACACGTTGCGTTTGCTGCAGATGCTGCGAAGGTTTCTGATTTTGTAACGCCTCAATTAGAAGTCGCTATACCGGGTGTAAATCTTTCTTCGGGGCAGGTGAGTGTTCAAAAAGACAGCATCCAAATTGGCTTTTTAGGGGCCTATATAAATGGAGTATATAATTTTCTCCTAGGTATTGTTGTTATCACCGCCGCCGTGATGATTGTGTACGGTGGATTTAAATATATTATCGCTGCGACCGGTGCGGGTATTCAGGATGGGAAAGAGCGTATCAAAGACGCAGTGCTTGGATTGATATTGGTTTTTGCAAGTTCTACTTTGTTAAAAGTGATGAATCCGTCGTTGGGCACACTAAAACCCCTTACAGTTCAAACGGTGGATCTGGAATATTATTCAGCGATCCAACACGGTGATCAGCCTCCAAGCCAATATGCTCGTGCGGCAGCAGAAGCTTCGACAGACTCAACGGGGAATAACGTTGGTGCTGGCGCGGGAGTTGGGGGTGCAGGTGAATCGGGAGTCGGTGCGGGTGTCGGTGGTTCGGGTGGATCGTCATCATCTCCGCAACAACAGTCTGGTGGTCTGGCGGGTATTGATTTTTCCCTGAATAAGAACCAAGGATGTGGACCAAACGGTTATACAGAGGTTAAGGCGTTATGTGCATCGGTACAGGACTGTTACAACAAGTATTGTTTGCCACAGCCTCATATGGATCCGAAACCGGCAGGACTCATTGAAGCGGAGAAGTCGTTGATCACATTTAAAGATCTTCCAAAAGATAAAAAACAGCAAATTGAGCAGTATGGGTTAAAGCTCATGTTGGATCCTCCGGCTATAACCGTAACTCAGGAGGCGCATGATGCATTGCTTAAGGCTGGAAAAATTGCACAAGGAAAAGGGTATTTTTTATATGTCACAGAAGTTGGGCGGCCGATGGAGTATCAAGTAAAAAATTTTTGTCGACGGACGGCGGAAAGTATTGCAGCTGGGGATAATCCGCCAAAGTCCGGAGGGATGGGGCTGCCCGGATCTTCAAATCATGGATTGGGAATTGCCGCTGATATTATGTTAAAGAAAATGGTAGATGGAAAAGAGAAGCAGCTAACAGCATTTGGGACAATTTGTGATAAAAATTCTGGTACGAATCAGGTAGACGAGGCGGTTTCTTTAGGGCTTGAGAATGCCACCATCTTGCAGCAGATTATGGCGGAAGCCGGATGGAAACGCTTGTGTAGCGAGATGTGGCACTTTGATTATAAAGGCGTGTACCCATCTGATTGTTTCAAGTGTGCGTTTCCTCCTGACCCTCCGCACGGTTCGATGAAAGGGTGTAAGCCAAAATATAAGCCCCCTACATCGTGAGGTGATTTTCTCTGGCTATTAATTTCCTGCAGTTGAATCCAGATTTAAGCAGCAGCGGAACCCGACCTCGTGGGTTCTGTATCCAAGTGGGTGGACTCCTCCGCCTGTAAATGTGCACCGTGGAATTGCTTTTGTGTCTGCAAGATGCGAAATAGGAGACCAATAAAAATTCATCACACGGTATGGGCTAGAGCTAATAATAGCTGTTGATGGTGTGGCTGTTCGTTGATCTACTGTTGTTCTGTTTTGCGCCGCTACAGTTTCTGCAATGTTTCCGATCATGTCATGAACGCCTTCTGCCGTGATGCATAATGGGCGTGAACCGCTTGGCTCTGTTCCGTTAATACCTTGGAGCTCTTCTTGCATTTCATCATATAAATTTTTTCCTTCTCTTTTCGGGTCTTTTACAAAAATATCTTTTGCAACAAGTATGCTTTGTTCTGGTTTATTAACCGGATACATTACGCCAAAAACCTGGATGAAGCCTTTGAGCTTACCTGGCGTTGGTGTATCGTAGTTGCAGCGTGCTGGCTTGTTATCTGTTTTCTTCAGATCGGCGCTCAGTGTTTTTTCCGCGCTTACCCAAACCCCTGGCTCATATTTTGGTCCATAACCATAGATATTTTTTCCATCTGGTCCCAGGCATGCGCGTTCCCACTCATCGCGACTACATAGCCTTTTTCCAATGGACTGGCAATACCAATCCGCTTCCTTGACAACGAGGCCGAGCATGGGTTTTTTACCAAGTTGATTTGGGGCTTCGTATGTGTCAATGCAAAATGAAGGAACATTTACGGGCTGGTGCATTGATGTTGGATCAGCCATGGGTTTGTATGCATCCGAATGAGGAATCGCGATCATGTCATTCGGACATCTTCCTTGCGCAACATAGTTTCCATTTGCATCTTGAACCACTGTTCCCGGAGCTTTCATAGCTTTCTCACCAATCGCTGAGACTAGACTGGCTGCACCACCTGCGCCACCAGATTGAGCAACGGCAGTTTCCTGAGTAATTGGTTCAGGATTGGATGGCGTTGTTGCAGATTCAATGACTCGTTTTCGTTCTTCTGCAGGAACGGTAAAGGCCGTTTGTGCGATTGCTTGAATGCTTAACGTTTGCGGTGAGACTGTCGCTGGATTAAGCGAGGCGAGGAGCGTATATGAACCAAAAATGAGCACGAGTCCGATGAGTGCGTCTTGAATCGTCTGTTTCCCTGTTGAGATTGTCGCAAATGATGCGCCGAGAATGTATTTAAACCCACCGTAGACGACCATGAGTGCTGCAGCAATGACGCAGATGCCGACGAGATATTTATAGAGGGCTCCGATGTACATTGCGAGAAACGGAACTTGAATCATGCCTCCATCTGTTGGAAGTTGCGATGGGAATGAAAGTCCAGGTATTGAAATTTCGAGCTGCGGGGCGATGCTAGGTTTTGTTTCGGTTGGCGTTGCTGTAGTTGCGCCGTACACCTCTGGAAGCACGCTGCTTGAACACGTTCCACCATCTGGAATCAATTTGAGATTCCCACACTCCATTGATTCGCATGAGAGCGATTTTAATGCTTCATTCGTTGGATACAATGTTGCCAGGTCTTTGCATTGAGTTGCTGCATCAAATCCATCTTTCGCGATGGTCATGCAGATATTGTTTGAAGCATCTGAAGCGGTTTTACATTTGCAGCAACTTGCGGCGAAACTTGTTGGGATCGCGATACAGAGACTGCCGACAATGCAGACGGGGAGAAGAAAGAGATGCTGAAGTCGGGAACGGTTCATGATTTTAGAAACAAATCAATTTCCTTTTTGAGTTGATCTGCTGTGATGGATCCGTTGATGGCTTTTGTTCCGATAAAGATAAAAGGTGTAGTTTGAATTCCGTCAGCTGCAGCGGTTTTCACATCGAGTTCGATCGCTTGTCGTATCTTTGGATCACTTTGACATGCAGAAAAGGCTGCTTTATTCAGGTTGAGGCGATTAATGATCGTTTGTAGAGTAAATGAATTGAGTTTTGTTGTTTGAAACAATGCATCATGCGCTTGCCAGAACTGTCCTTGTGTATGTGCGCATCGTGCAAGGACCGCCGCGTTCATTGCATTTGAGTGTTGTTCGGTGATTGGAAGATCGCGCCATACGAGACGCACTTTTCCGTTATAGGTTGGGATAATTGTGTTGAGCGTTGTAACCAGTTCGGCACAGGATGCACATTCAAAATCCCCAAAGACAATGACCGTTGCTGATGAGGTGACGTTGCCATATCGAACTGGATCAGCGGGACGAACGGCAGGTGGATGCATCTTTGCAGGATCGATCGTTTGTGGAACAAGTGCTTCTAGCATGTTTTCTGGTGGTTTACCGGTTAGAAACGAATTCTGGGCAAGATGGACACCGCGAAAAATCATCCAACCGCTAATACTGAGCATGATGATGACGAGGAGCGCGATGAGGATGATCTGTTTCCGATGCATACGAATTATTGGATATCGTAACTATAAATTTTTCCCGTTTCTGTATCAGCGAAGATGAATTTACTATGATCACGATTTAAGACGGGCTGTCGGATTGGGTGTGTTTGATCCGGCGTATTGATTTTTTGGAACGTGCCGTTCAAGAGATTGATGTGATAGACGTCGTCTGGATATGTCGCGAAATCAGAGCGTTGAATGCCTGCATTGATTGGTAGTCCTTGTGGGACGCCGCAATACAGATTGGAATCATCAGCCCACACACATTTATCCGCCCATGTTTGGATATGGAGGTTTTTTCGGCCCGCACCCATTGTGGATGGTTCACCAGAGCTGATCCAAAGGTTTGGTCTGTTGCCTGAATCTTGGTTCCAAACGCTAAAGAGCATCTGTTTTCCTGTTGGTGACCAGCTTGGTAAAAAGTCTTGACCAGGTGCTATGAGTGATCGAAAGTTTTCATGATTTTGTCCGATCATCAGGATTTCCTCATAGTTGTTTCCTTGTGGTTGGCCGGTTTGGGAGTAGGCGATGATCTGTCCGCCGGGGGCCCATGCAACATGTGCAAGTCCGCTGTTGTCGCCGAGTGGCTCGATTGCTTTTGCTTCTGACCCGTCTGGTTTACTCACAATAAGAAACCGGTTTGCTTCATCTACGCCGATGCTTTTTGCAGCAACCTGTTGATCGTTTGATGAGAAATTAAAATCTTCCCAGTGTTTTGGGAGAATAACCTGGCGTTGTTCAGCAAAGTCATAGAACACGTTCGTTCCATCTGGAAAGTTTAAGATGGCTTGATCTGTTTGTTTGCCCCAGTCTACTTTGTCGACATTGAAAAATTGTTTTTCACCCAGCAATGTGATCGTTCCGTCTGCGGATACTCGATAAAAGCGTCCATCTTCTGGATTGTAGAATCGTGCACCGTTTCCATCTGGTGATGGTGTGAGGGCTTGAGAAATTCCGTCACGAAGTAGTCGTGTGCCGGTCTGCGTTTCTGCGCCTGGGGCGGTTGGGACCTCTCCGGCTGAAGGAAGATTTGTTGGCTGTACGTCTGGCGTAATACCTATGGTGCCGCTTGCAGCTGTTGGAAGATTTCCAGTGAGTTCTTGCTCAGATGGTTGTTGCCCAGGTAGCGTTGCTTGAGAGCGAAAGAGCATCCAGTACAATGCGTATCCCATTGCGAGGGAAAAGAGGATGAAAAATACAGCAAATAAAATCTTTTTTGTACGTTCTGACATATACGTACAGTATACCACTTTTATTGCTGAATGACTGCTTTGAGCGCTGATCCAGGGTTTGTGATCACTGTTGAAATTATTGCTAACACCACAAATGGTAAGCAGCACGGATTACAGCAGATGCCGGCACATGTGAGGATGATATCAATATTGACGGTGATGATGTCTTCGACTAATGATTGATCGATCCATGGCGCCCCTTTCATCGCGTTATCGACGCTATTTCCAAATCTCCCATCAAGAAGCATGGGTTTGAAAAAATACTTCATGATCATTTGAACATTTAGCTGAGCGATCAAAATGAGCAGAGGGACAATGACTTCAGATGTGGCCACTTCCGCTCCTTCAAGCGTGAGTCGTGAAGCGGTTTTTGTGGCCTTATTCATCCGCTGCTTCATCTTCTCTTGAATTTGTTGTGCGCGTTCTTTCGCTGTTTTGTCTCTGGCCTTTTTTTCTGCCTGTTGACGAAGCTGTTGCGCTTTATCCTGCATGAGCTGTTGTGCTCGTTCATCTTCATCTTCGGTATCCTCATTCTCTTCTGTTTGTTCTGGCTGCGTAGCTCCTGTTTGAGCTTGCGCGGTTTGTTGACGTGTCCCGGTTTCGGCCGCTACAAATTGAGATTGCCGTAACATCATCGCTTCTTGAAGCGCACGAGTACGAGCAATGTCAGAAGATGTTCCTTCTTGGAGTCCTCCGCCCATTGTTGATGGTTCTTCTCCTTCTGGTTTTGCGTAGCTCTTTGTCCCAAGATCAAGAACGGATCGTCGTGGTGCATCGCCGGATGATGAGATGCTGTCATCAGATAGCTCAGTATCGCCCATGGTTGATGGGTCTTGTTGAGTGGTGCGCTGATCAAAATATTTGTCAGATTGCAAAGAGAGCGCATCTGCAAGCCGGCGGTTTTGTTGGAGGACGGTAAGACCGAGGCGTTGAAGTCCGGCAATTTTTTTTGTTGGTTTTGCGGGGGAGCGAAGGGACGGATTTGCCATAGATGCTTCTATTACGAAATTTTGAGTCCAGTTGACGTTACTTTGAGACTCAATTGTTTCTTTTGTGGTTTTTCAGAAAGAAGTCTTCCAATCGGCGAGGTGATTTCCCGTTCGATCAGCCTGCGTGCCGCGCGTGCACCTTCTTCGGCTGGAAGTGGTTGTTGAAGAAGCCATTCAAGAACATCGTTGCTGGATTTGCATGCAACCCGTTGAACAGATTCGATGCGTTCAATGACCTGTCTCATTTCACGATCTAAAATCTGCTTCAATGAATCCTGCTCCAAAGGCTTGAAGGTGATAATGCGATCCAGTCGATTGAGGAATTCTGGACGGAATCGTTGGCGCAGTTCGTCGGCAATGGTGTGATCTGCGTTGCGTCGTTCATGTCCAAATCCGAGCGAGGTTGTTCCGAGCTTGTCGCTTCCAATGTTTGATGTGAGTACGATGTACGCATGACGGAAGCTAACCGGTCGTCCGGTTCCATCCGAAATGACGCCGTCTTCTAATATTTGAAGTAATAAGTTTTGAACGTCTCCATGCGCCTTTTCAAATTCATCAAAGAGTACCACGGAGTGTGGACGTTTTCGCAGTGCATCAATCAACTTTGTGCTGTCGCGATATCCAACGTACCCGGCAGGGGAGCCAACGAGTTTTGAAACGGTATGTCCTTCAGAAAACTCAGACATGTCGAGCTTGATGAGCGCATCCTCTCGACCAAATAGTTCGCGAGCAATGAGTCGTGCTGTTTCTGTTTTTCCAGTTCCCGATGGACCCACAAAAAGCACGGCCGTTCGTGGACGTTTTGGATCACCAAGCCCAAGTCGTGATCGATAGATCAGGTCAGAGACGGCGTTGACCGCGTCATGCTGACCGAAGATGTGTGTGCGGAGCGTGTCTGCCAACGTTGAGAGTCGTTCGCGTTCTGTAGCAAGAACAGATCGAATATCGATGTTGGCAATGCGAGCAACGACCTCGGCGACATCTTGCGGCGTTACAACGGGCACGTCTTTGGCGCGTGCTTTTTCGTAGGCTGTTTTTAACTTTGTGTAGTCATCTTCAAGCTTCTCTGCATTTTTTGCTGAGTGTTCCGCAGCATCCAATTTGCCTTCAATAACGGCCTGTTCTTTTGTTTCGTGTGCAGCATGAATCGCCAATTCCAATGCAGAGAGTCGTTCCATGCGCTCTGTGGAGCGTCGTCGTGCGTTAACGCAGGCGGCGGCTTCATCTAGCAGGTCTACCGCCTTGTCTGGAAAAAAGCGATCAGTGAGATATCGCTCAGCAAGATGCACGCAGCTTGCAACCGTTTCCGGGGCATAGCGCACGTGATGATAGTTTGCATATTGTGTTTCAACGCCCTGGAGAATTTCGAGCGTCTCTTCGATGGACGGTTCTGAAACGCTGATGGGTTGAAACCGACGTTCGAGTGCTGCATCCGGTTCAATATGTTTTTTAAACTCTGACCAGGTTGTTGCGCCAATGCATCGAATTTCACCGCGGGCAAGCGCTGGCTTTAACATGTTTGCGGCATCCAATGAGCCGGTTGTTGAGCCAGCGCCAACGATGGTGTGAATTTCGTCGATAAATAAAATCACATCCTGATCGTTTTTGATTTCATCAATAATTTGTTTGATGCGCGCTTCAAATTCACCACGATACATGGTTCCGGCAACGGTCAGGGCGAGGTCCAATGAGAGGAGTCGTTTTCCGTGAAGCGCATCCGGGATGTCTCCACTCGCTAATCGTTTTGCAAGTCCTTCAACGATCGCTGTTTTTCCAACACCAGGTTCACCGAGGAGGATCGGATTGTTTTTTGTTCGTCTACACAAAATCTCAATCGCGCGATCCAATTCACGTTCGCGTCCGATCACGGGGTCAAGCGCATCAGCAGTTTGCGGATGAGTTAGTTCGTGCGTGAACGTTTCAAGGGCTGATACGCGTTGTGCTGGTCGAGGTGACGCGGTTGGATTCATGTGCTCTCGTGGCCGTTCATGACTCTCTTCACCGTCTTGTTGAAGCGCGAGTTCTGGAAAATGTGATGTGGATTTCAACATCTGAACAATCTGATTCCGAAGCGTGTCAGTGTCTACGCCAGACGTTTCGAGGAGGTGTTGAATATCAGTAGATCCGATCTCCAGAATCGCAGAAAGGAGATGCTCTGTTCCAACGTATTTATGTTCATGGAGATGCGCGATAAGAACGCACTTTTCAATGATGCGTTTTACCGGAGCGGATAAATCAGGTGTGGCAATGGTTGAAATGATCCGCGGAACCCCTCGAAACGCGGCCTCTGCTTTTGGCAACGTGATCCCACTTTTTTGGAGCAGCTCTCCGCCAATAGCTCCTTTTTCATGGAGCAAGCCAACAATAAGATCGCCTGGGTCAACAAGTTCACGCCCACTTTGAATCGTAAAACTGAGCGCTTTTTGAAGCGCTTCTTTGAGGTGCGTGGTAAATCGATCGAGGAGGTCTGGAGTGAGCATGATGGTGGGAAGAGGAAAGCCGGATTACATGGCTCGGAGTCTGGTGATCCGATCATCAATAGGCGGATGTGTTGAGAGAAAGTTGGAGAGGTTCGGTGCCGAGATCCACAGATGATTGGTTGCAGCTGAGGACCGTTGCAGCGGAAGATGTGCGTCTTTGATTTTTTGGAGGGCATTCGCCAATCCTTCTGGATAGCGGGTGAGGAGAGCGCCGGATGCATCGGCTAGGTATTCTCTGCGACGTGAGATCGCGAGTTTGATGAGCTGGGCGATGAGCGGAGAGAGAATGATGAAGATGATGCCAAGGATTGCGATGATTCCGCCTCCGTTGCCTTCATCACGGCTTCGACGACGTCCGCCGAAGTGAAACGCATAGTCTCCGAGGATCACGACGGTTCCAGCAAGAACGGCTACAAGCATGAAAAGTCGAATATCTAGATTTTTGATGTGGGACAGTTCATGCGCAAGAACGCCTTCCAGTTCCGATCGATCCATGAGCGTTAGTAAGCCTGTTGTAACGGCAACGGAGGCATGTTCAGGATCGCGACCGGTAGCGAATGCGTTAGGCGATTCATCTTGGATGATATAGATGCGCGGTTTTGGAATTCCTGCAGTAATCGAAAGATTTTCGATCACATTCCACAGCGTTGGAAACGTTTCTCGATCTGTAAGTTCCTGTGCGCCGGTTGTTGCGAGTGCAACCTTGTCTCCAGCAAACCAGGAAAATACCGTCATGACCAGTGAGACGACGAGTGCGACGATGAGCGCGTATGGACCATCACCTGAAATGTAATAGCCATACACGTACCCGACAGCAACAACAAAACCAACGAAGATGGAAATGAGGATCCATGTTCGTCGGCGATTGCTGTCAATGGCGTTGTATGTTGTAGGCATTAGAATTTCACTTGTGGGGTCGCTTTTTCAGCTTCGGCAATTTCGAAGAACGCGCGCTTGATAAAGCCAAGCATGTTTCCAATGATGTTTGTTGGGAAAACCTGAAGTTTCGTGTTGAAGTCGCGAACGTTGCCGTTGTAGAATCGGCGTGAGGCCTGCAATTTATCTTCCGTGTCTGTAAGGTCGCCTTGTAAGCGTAAGAAGTTTTCGTTTGCTTTTAATTCCGGATACGCTTCTTGTAATGCGAAAATGCTTTTAAGCGTTTGGCTTAGTGCGTTTTCAGCCTGGGCCTTGTCTGCTACGGACGATGCGCCCATGGCCGTATTTCGAGCTTCAATGACTTTTTGAAATGTGCCAGATTCGTGCGCAGCGTAGCCTTTGACCGTTTCCACGAGATTCGGGATCAGATCATAGCGGCGTTTTAACTGAACATCAATGTCTGACCAGGCTTCGTCTGTGCGAATTTTTAGCGCAATCAAGCCATTATATGTGAAAATGACCCAAACAACGACGAGACCGACGGCAAGGAGGAGCCACATACCCATAGGATTGTTGAAGAATCCGTTTTGAGAGGGATTCTTGGTAAATGAATGATGGAGTGTTACGCTGTAAGTATAAGAAATAATGCATGTTTCGTCCAGTCTTATGAGTTCTGATGCAACCCTGGGAGCGGCCTTCAAAGCGTATGATATTCGGGCTCTTTCGCCGGAAACGATTGATTCAGCGTTTGCACGGAGATTAGGAAAAGCTATTGCCGTAGAGTTTGGTCCAAAAAAAGTGCTTGTTGGTCGTGATATGCGCACGACATCGTTTTCTCTTGAGTCCGCGTTGATCGATGGATTATTGTTTAGCGGTGTTCATGTTGTTCGAATTGGTCTGTGTTCTACGCCAATGTTTAACGTACTCCTCGGACTAGCACATGGCGCGTTTGATCTTGGAGTGATGGTGACGGCATCGCATAACCCGGGGAAATATAATGGTTTCAAAATTGCTCACGGTGATTGCGCGCCGGTTGGTGAGGGTGCGGGGATGGAACAATTACGTGATGCATTTCTTGCAAGCAAAGAACGAAAGGCAGAGCATATGGGAAGCGTGACAGATGATTCAACATCATTGGATCGATACGTTGCGCACATTATTGAACTCGCTGGATTACCAGATAACATGCCGAAGATGCGCATCGCGATTGATGCAGGAAACGGCATGGCAGGGGCCGTTCTTCCCCGGCTATTAAGTCATCTGTCTTGGCTTGATGTCGTGCCGTTGTATTTTGATCCAGATGGGAGATTTCCAAATCATGAAGCAAATCCGATCAAGGCAGAAACGCTCACCCGATTGAAAGAGATCGTTGTGAAGGATAATTGTGTGATGGGTGTTGCATTTGATGGAGATGCTGATCGCGTTGGGTTTGTGGATGAAACAGGGACACAGATCTCTGGAGATTTGATCACCGCATTTTTAGCTCAGGAGATCTTGCGAGAGCATCCAGGCGGCTTGGTCCATTACGATGTTCGTTCGTCATGGATGGTTTCAGAAGCGATTGCTGATGCGGGTGGGCGATCAGAGATGTGTAAGGTCGGTCATGCAAACATCAAGCGGTTGATGCGAAAAACAGATGCGGTATTTGCCGGTGAGGTTTCCATGCATTTTTATTTTCAAGAATTGTGGAATTGTGAGTCCGGTGATTTAGCGATGCTGTTGATGCTTCGGCGTATGGCATCAAAAACACAGCCGTTATCCATGTTGTGGAAACCGTTGCAGCGATACGTTCATTCCGGTGAATTAAATTTTGAAGTGAAAGACAAGGATGCGGTCTTGGAACGGATTAAGACGAAATATCTTGCGGATGCAACAAAAGTTTCGATGATCGATGGATTGCGATTGGAATATCGAACAACGGGCATGCCTTCGCAGGATTGGTGGTTTAATGTGCGCTCATCCAATACCGAGCCATTATTACGACTAAATGTTGAGGCCCGAAGCGAAGAAGTATTGCAAGAGCATGTGAATGAGTTGAAAGAATTGATACAAAGCGCGTAGACTACTCCCATGTCCATACTTATTTTTGTTATTGCGCTTTCTGTATTGGTGTTGATTCACGAGTTGGGTCATTTTCTGGTTGCGCGATTATTTAAGGTTAAAGCAGATGAATTTGGGATTGGATTTCCGCCACGGATTTTTGGGTTTGTTCGTGATGAGAAGGGGAAGTGGAAACATGTGAGTGGAGCTGATGATAAAGCATATAAGAACACGATCTGGTCATTCAACTGGTTGCCGCTTGGTGGGTTTGTGCGCATCAAAGGCGAGCAGGATTACGGAACAACGGATGCAGATTCATTGAATGCAAAACCAATTTGGCAGCGTCTATTGATCGTTGCTGCGGGTGTTATCATGAATTGGGTACTTGCGGTTCTTCTGTTTACGGCCGTATACGCAATGGGGACAAACGTGGCGCTTGAAGATGTACCGCCGGGTGTTGTTTCTTCGCAAGCCGTTATTCAGGTGATGGAAGTGGTGCCGGGTTCACCGGCTGAGCGCTCGGGAATGCATATCGGTGATCGAATTGTTGATGCAAATGGTGTTGCGCCGAAAGATGCAGCCGCATTCCGAGAACAGATTCGATTGCAAGGCGAACAGCCAATGAAGTTGACGCTGGCGGATGAGACATCTAAACGAGAGGTCTCTGTGACGCCGGCAATGATCGGTGATATCAATCGACTGGGACTTGGGATTGCATTAGCTGATGTGGCGCATGTTTCATTTCCATTACCAAAGGCGTTTTGGTTGGGTATTACAACAACGGCAAACCTTACGGTATTGATTACCAAAGCATTTGGCGGAATCATCACGGACCTTGTTGTACAGCAGAAGGTTGCACAGGATGTATCGGGTCCAATTGGCATTGTGGTGATGAGCGGTCAGGTGGTGAAGCAGGGGATCGCACCATTTCTTCAATTCTTGGGAATGTTGTCTGTGAATCTTGCGGTCATTAATTTTCTTCCGATCCCGGCTCTTGATGGTGGGCGTGCGTTGTTCTTGATTATCGAAAAGATTCGTCGAAAGCCGATGAATCGAAAACTGGAAAACAAGATTCATGGAATCGCATTTCTTCTCCTGATCGGACTTATTTTGTTGGTCAGTATTCATGATATCTCCAGACTGTTTCAAAAGTGACAGTTTCGCCACTGTTTGTTACAGTTGCTCCCGATATGCAAGACCAATTAAACGCGTTGCGCCTGGAAGCTGAACAAGCGATGGCGAAGATGAGCCAATTATCTGAGTTGGATGAACTTGAGGTTCGTGTCTTAGGACGAAAGGGGGAACTGACGTCGATCTTAAAACAGCTCGGATCTGTTTCAGCTGAAGAGCGACCAAAGATCGGAGCGTTGGCAAATGACATCAAAAATCAGATCGAATTGATGATCCATGCAAAGCGCGGACAGATTGAGGGCGATCGTCTGGGAAAACTTGCGCTCACAGAACGAGAAGATGTGACAGAGCCTGGGATTCGACCGCCAGAAGGGCATTTGCACATCATGACAAAAGCGATCAATGAGATCACCGAGATTTTTAGCAAGATCGGTTTTGTGCGAACACGCTATCCGGAAATCGATTGGGATCACTACGCGTTTGAAGGTTTGAACATGCCAAAAGATCACCCAGCGCGCGATGAGTGGGAAACGTTTTTTATGGATGCGCCGATTTCGAGTAAGGGAAAGATGGTGATGACGCCGCACACATCGAATGCGCAAGTGCGAGAGTTGGAGCGGGGAGAATTTCCAGTTCGCATTATCAATATTGCAAAATGTTACCGCCGACAGATTGATGTCACGCATGTGCCAATGTTTCATCAGTTCGAAGGATTGTTTGTCGATAAGGGCGTTTCCATTTCTCACCTTCGTGGGACCTTGGATTATTTCGCAAAACAATTTTTCGGTCCGGATCGAAAGACGCGCCTTCGCCCATATCATTTCCGGTTTACCGAACCATCATTTGAAATCGATATTTCCTGTGGTGCATGCGGCGGAAGTGGCTTGAATGCTGACGGTCAAAAATGCCGTGTCTGTAAACGCGGATGGCTCGAACTCGGTGGCGCAGGAATGGTTCATCCAAACGTCTTGAAGGCTGGCGGCGTTGATCCAAAAGTCTATTCCGGCTTCGCATTCGGTTGGGGTGTTGAACGAACATACATGATGAAAGAAGGAACAAAGTTGGATGATATTCGTATCCTGTATAAAAACGATCTGAGATTCTTGAAACAGTTTTAACCTATGAATTCCCTCGTCTCCTACAATTGGTTGAAAGAATATGTTGATCTCAAAGGCGTGACGCCGGATGAGTTTGCGAAACGTGTTTCGCTTTCTGGTCCTGGTGTTGAAAAGATCTATCCGCAAGGTGCAGACCTCGACAAAGTTGTCGTTGGTCATGTGCTGGAAGTGAACCCGCATCCGAATGCGGATAAGTTGCGTATCGCGTTAGTTGATATCGGAGAAAAGCAACCATCGACGATTGTGTGTGGTGGATCAAATCTCGAAGTTGATCAATGGGTTGCGGTTGCGCTGATTGGTGCGCGAGTGAAGTGGCACGGAGAAGGTGAGTTGATTACGTTGGGTCCGGCGGAAATTCGTGGAGTCAAAAGCGACGGGATGATCTGTGGTGCAAGTGAAATCGGTCTGGCAGATGCGTTTCCACATGGTGAACGCGAGATTTTGGACCTGTCCCTCGTAGGGGCGCATGGCATGCGCCCTGGACTCTCATTGTCCGACTTTCTCGACCTTTCTTCTGATTCAGTCATGGATATCGAAGTGACATCCAATCGCGTTGATGCGATGGGAATGGTTGGAATGGCGCGTGAAGCGTCGGCGATTTTGGATAAGAAGATGATTTGGAAACCGGTGCACCTCCCCCAGCCCCTCCTTCGTAAGGAGGGGAGTCATGCCGATAGATCTCTCACCCTTACGAAGGGGGAGATTAAGAGGGGGTTGTCTGTCAGCGTAACGGCAAAAAAACAATGCCCGCGATATATGGCGATCAAGATGGATGGCGTGAGCGTTGAGCCGTCTCCATGGTGGATGAAGCGTCGCCTCCTGTCCGCCGGTCTTCGCCCGATCAATAATCTTGTCGATATTTCAAACTACGTGATGCTTGAACTTGCTCAGCCAACGCATATGTTTGATGCGGCGAAACTTGAAGGCGGAATCAACGTTCGGTTCGCGCATGATGGGGAGATGATTAAAGCGTTGGATGGAAAAGAATACAAGCTCGAAGATTCGATCTTGGTGATTGCCGATAAAAAGAAACCGGTCGCGATTGCTGGTGTGATGGGCGGTGAAGAAACGGGTGTTTCTGCATCGACAACGTCCGTCATCATCGAGTGTGCGAATTTTGAGCCGGTCTGCATTCGTCGTGGTGCTCGTAAGATTAATTTGCAAAGTGATGCGCAGTTGCGATTTGAAAAAGGGTTATCAACGCAAGCATTGCCAGAGGCTCTCGCTCGCGTTGTTGAGCTTGTGAAAGAATTAGCTGGTGGTCACATCGCGTCCAACGTGACTGACGTCGCAGCAGCGAAATACGTTCCATTAAAATATTCGATCGGCGTCGAAGAAGTGAACGCACTTATCGGCGTTCCAGTTGCCCGTACAGAGATGGTCGCTATTTTGAAGCGACTTGGTTTCACTGTGACTGCAACCGCGAAAAAAATCTCCGTCATCGTTCCATGGTGGCGCGATCATGACATCGAAGATGGGCGAGATTTGGTTGAAGAGATTGCACGTGTCAAAGGATACGCGAATATTCCAGGAGTCGTTCCGTGCGATGTCGCATCTCGTCCGATGGAGCCTGAATTGTATTGGGAGAAGCAAGTGCGTGATATTTCAAAAGGTGCAGGTATGACGGAGCTGTATACGTACTCATTTATCTCTAAAGAATTAGTAATGAAGGCGGGGTATGACCCGAACGGAATGTTGCATGTTCAAAATCCTCTCAGCACAGATTTTGAAGTGATGCGCACAACATTATTGCCTGGATTGTTGCAGACCGCTTCGGAAAACCGCGAGCGTTTTCCAGAACAGCGTTTGTTCGAAGTTTCAAATGTCTACTATCCAAAAGCAGCGGATTGGTCTGATCTTCCAGATGAGCAACTCGAGGTTGGTGCGTTATTCATGGGAATGAAAAATCCATGGCGACACGCAAAAGGCTATGTTGAACATCTCTTATCTGAGATGGGAATTTCTGGTGTTGAATGGAAGCGCTTATCTGATGATGCGTTTTGGCACCCGGGTCGATCAGCGCAAGCGTTTCGTGGAGAAGAATTGATCGCGACAATTGGTGAAGTTTCACCAAAGATCGCAGCGCAATTCAAATTGGATGGGCCAGTCGGGCTCGTTGATATTCCATTTGAAAAAATCATTCCAGACGCATCGCATGCTCGTCAGTTCGTTTCGATTCCTGCCTTTCCGGAAGCAAAGCGTGATTTAGCTGTGATGGTTGATCAAGAGACAGAATATGAGGAACTCGCGAAAGTGATTCGAACGGTTGATTCGCTTATTACAAATGTTGAATGGTTTGATACGTATGTTGGGAAAAATCTTCCAGAAAACAAAAAGTCTGTCGCAATGCACTTCACATTTAGCGCATCAGATCGGACATTGGAAAGCGGAGTCGTGGATGGATTGATGGAGAAAATTCAATCAACATTGAAACAGAAATTTGGCGCAGAGATTCGGTAATGTGATATCATGAGGGCATGAACCTCTCATCCACAAATGATCTTTTTTATCTCGTTGCTACCATCGTCATTATCTGGGTAGCTGTCTTCCTCTGTTGGGCGTTATACGAATTAGCAACGCTACTCCGGCAAGGAAATAAGGTTGTAGGGGAGACGCGTGAAAAGATTGCAAGAGTTGAAACTGCCGCGATGGCGATTAGAGAACGCGTTGAATCAACGTTGTCGTATTTTGGAACATTCGCAGAAATCGGAAAGACGGCGATGTCGTTTTTCAAGTCCCGAGAAGAGGAAAAAGAAGTGCCAAAGAAAAAGGGAAAACGACTGTTGTCGGATTTTGAATAATAGTCCGGTCCGCGCATTGCTGACTTGATTTCCGCCTGCTACAGTCCGCCCATAAAAATAACCCCGCAGGGCTTGTCCTGTCAGCGGGAATCTATTGAATATGCCAGATACGCCTGAAGCTCTTCCGAAGTCTCCGTTCGTCCATTTGCACGTCCATTCCATGTATTCCTTGTTGGATGCCATGGGCGACGTCACAGACCTTGTTGATCGCGCGAAGACACTTGGGTATGACGCGCTCGCGTTGACCGATCATGGCGCCTTGTATGGTGCGATCGAATTTTATGAGGCTGCGAAGAAGGCGGGGATCAAGCCGATTATTGGTGTAGAGGCTTATATTGCGGCGAATAAATTGACTGATAAACGAGCTCGAATTGATGATCGCTTTACGCATCTCACGTTGCTCGCAGAAACGAATGAGGGGTATCAGAATTTGTTGAAGTTAGTGTCGATGTCATACCTCGAAGGGTTTTACTACAAGGCGCGTATGGACAAGGATGTCTTGCGCCAATATGGAAAAGGGTTGATTGCATTATCTGGTTGCAGCAAAGGTGAGATTCCAAAAACCTGTCAGGCGCATGACATGGAGAAGGCGGTTGAACTGGTAAAAGAATATCAGGATATTTTTGGCGCAGATAATTTTTTCTTAGAGCTCGTTCATCATCCGGAATCCGCAAGTCAGAACGATATTAATTTGCAGTTGATCTTGCTTTCAAAGCAAACCGGTGCACCACTTGTTGCGACCAAGGATGTTCATTACGTTACGACGGAAGATACGGAAGCGCAGGACGCATTGCAGTGTATTCATGATGGAAAAATGTTGTCTGATAATAATCGATATTCGATTTCATCGATGGACCACTCGATGGTTGCTCCAGAGGTGATGGTTGAAGCGTTTGCCGAGACACCAGAAGCGATCGCGAACACGCGACGGATTGCTGATCGATGTAACGTTGTATTGGAATTAGGGATTAACAAGTTGCCGGTGTTTGAAGTCCCAGAAGGAAAAACAGAAAACAGCTATCTTCGTGAATTATGTGAGGCTGGAATGCAGGTTCGATATCCGAACGGTCCAACACCTGAGGCAAACGAGCGTCTTGATTTTGAATTGTCGACGATTGAGCGCATGGGTTTCGCTGCGTACTTTTTAATTGTGCATGACTATGTGAAGTGGGCGAAAGATAACGGTGTGATCGTTGGGCCTGGTCGTGGTTCTGCGGCAGGTTCCATCGTCGCATATTCGTTGCGTATCACAAACCTTGATCCGTTGCAGTACGGATTGCTCTTCGAACGGTTCTTGAATCCCGATCGTATCTCAATGCCGGATATTGATATGGATTTCGATGACGTCAAACGAAAAGACGTGATTGAGTATGTATCAAATAAATACGGTCACGATCGTGTCGCTGGGATCATCACGTTTGGAACGATGGCTGCTCGTGCCGCAGTGCGCGATGTGAGTCGTGTGTTGGGCTGGACCTTTCAGGAGGTTGATCGTGTGGCAAAAGCTATTCCACCACCAGTTCAGGGAAAACATATTCCACTTGAAATTTCTGCAAAAGAAAATCCAGAGCTGCGTGCAATGTACGAGGGTGAGCCTCGGATTAAGTTGTTGATTGATTTAGCTATTCGTCTTGAAGGTACAGCTCGTCACGCATCGCAGCACGCATGTGGCATCGTGATCGCGCCTCGGCCACTCGTTGAATATGCGCCACTCCAAAAAGCGCAAGGTGGTGATGTTGATCAGGTTATTCAATACTCCCTCCATTCAACAGAGGTCTCGGGACTATTGAAAATGGATTTCTTGGGTCTCTCGAATTTAACCATCATCCGTGACTGTATTGATATCGTCAAAGCAGTTCACGAAGAGGATATTGATATCGATGCAATTCCACTTCATGATGAGCAGACGTTTGAGCTGTTGGGTCGCGGGGAAACGACGGGTGTCTTTCAGTTGGAATCGGACGGAATGAAAAAGTATATTCGTGAACTGAAGCCGTCGTATATTGAAGATATTATCGCAATGGTCGCGCTGTATCGTCCGGGTCCGATGCAATTTATTGAATCATTCATTGCGAGAAAGCATGGTCGGGAAAAGATTGTGTACATGCACCCATTGCTAAAGAATGCCTTAGGAAATACGTATGGTATTCCGGTCTATCAAGAGCAGGTGATGCAAGTGTCCAAAGATATGGCCGGTTTTACCGGTGGTCAGGCTGATACGTTGCGCAAGGCCATGGGAAAGAAGATTGCAAAGTTGATGGCAGAGATGAAGGAAAAGTTTGTGAGCGGTTCTATCAAGAATGGTGTCGAGAAAAAAGTAGCAGAAGAAATTTTTCAACAGTTTGAAGAATTTGCCGCGTATGGTTTTAATAAGTCACATGCGGCTTGTTACGCGATGATTGCGTATCAAACAGCGTATTTGAAAGCGCATTGGCCAGCCTGTTTTATGGCAGCGCTGTTGAATTCGGATTGCACGAATTTAGATCGTATTACGATTGAAGTTGAAGAGTGTAAGCGCATGGGGATGCTGGTATTGCCGCCAGATGTGAATGAGTCATTTGGGAAATTTTCCGTTGTCAAAGAAACCGTCGTCGGCGTTGTTGAGCCTGGAGCTGAGGCGAAGATTCCGACAATTCGATTTGGATTGTTGGCTATCAAGGGCCTGGGAGAAGATGTGGTTGAGACGATCATTCAAGAGCGAAAAGTCAATGGGCCGTATTTGGATCTGGCAGAATTTATTACCCGTGTTCCAGGAAAGTCGATTAATCGAAAGTCCCTCGAGTGTTTGATTCGCTCTGGCGCCCTCGATCGCTTCGGTGATCGTAATCGTCTATTGTTTAACATGGAGGCGCTGATCGAATTCCACCGAACGCATGAACGCGATTCATCGTCCGGTCAGTTTAATTTATTTGCCATGGCTTCTGCGAAGCCAACGATTCAGTTGCGTCCAGCTCCGCCGGCAAAGAAGCGTGAGATGTTGTCTTGGGAAAAAGAGTTGCTCGGGTTGTACGTGAGTGAGCATCCGTTTTTGGAATATCATGGTCGGTTGAAATCCATTCTTGTGCCGGTGAATGAACTGCTTCTGCATAAAAAAGAAAAAACCGTTCGCGTTGGTGGGATTGTGACGATCTCGAAAAAGATTTTGACCAAGAATAATGAGCCGATGGCATTTATCAAGTTTGAAGATTTATCTGGATCCGTTGAAGTCGTGGTCTTTCCACGTGTATTGAAAGACACCGTTGCGTGCTGGGAGGTGGACACAGCTTTGATTGTGTCTGGACGTCCGCAGGAAAAAGACGGAGAAATGAAGTTGTTGGCAGAAGCTGCATTTGAGATTACGCCTGAAAATATTGATGAAATTGTTGTGAATCGTGGCAGCGAGGTAGAGGCGCCCGTTGTCGAGCCTGCTGAAACCATGACTGGGCCCGGTGTGACGCCGCTAACCATCAACGTGTATCTTCGTGCAAACCTTCCGGAAACAGCACTTCTTCGACTTCGAAAGATCTTTGATGAGCATGCTGGTCCGCATCCGGTTTTCTTCTTGATTGATGATATTGAAAGCCAGCGACGAATCAAAACTTCTTCCAAAATAACCTTTCATGAGGACGTTGTAAGATCGATTGAGGAATTATTAGGCAAGGGAACTGTGCGATTGATGTAGATATGGTATACTTTGACCAAGATTTATGGTCATCCGTTCTTCGCGTCCAACCGGTCGTAGTCATTTTTCGCCACCGCCTTCTTCTGCGGTCTACCGAAACATTGCATTCTCTTTTCTTGCATTGACGATCGTTGTTGTGATCGGTGCCTTGTGGGTCTCTTCTGTCCACGCGCGCGTGACGATCAAGGTGAAACGAAATACGGCGAATGTTGATACATTTATTGAGGTTTCAAAAAATCCTCAGCAGGGACAGCTTCAAGGACGCGTCGTGCATGATGTGTTTGAAAAAATTCAGGAATTTTCTGTGAACGCGCAGGCGGCAACGTCGGTCGGTTCGGTTGTTCAGGGAACGGTAAAGATTATCAATAACTATTCACGTCCTCAGACTCTGGTTCAAAAAACGCGATTATTAACCTCAGATGGTCGACTCTACCGTATTGATAAAACCGTGACGCTCGGTGTCAAAGAAACGGCTCTGGTGACGGCTCACTCTGACGCGGCCGGCGCGAGCTATGCACTTCCAGTGGGTACGAAGCTGTCTATTCCTGGGTTGTGGATTGATTTACAGAAATGGATCTACGCTGAAACGGTGAGCGGATTTACGGGTGGTTCCCAAACGGCAAAAATTGTCAGTGCTGGAGAAGTGACTCAGTCGCAGCAGGCATTGCAAGACACCGTATTCCAACAGGCGAAGAAAGCGCTTGATGCGAAGGCTGGCGTTGGAAGTGATTGGAGCGTTGTCTACGTTCAGAAAGTTCTAGACTCAAAGAATAATGTGACTCCTGGTCAATCCGCAGATCAATTCCTCGCCTCAGCAAAATTAGATGTCACAGCGGTCTACTATCCAACAAAGGATATGGAGGCGATCATTCGGCAGAAGCTCAAGGATAAAATTCCGGAAGGTCGTGAACTTCTTGACTATGATCCATCTCGCGTCGTGTATACCGTTGAAAGCGTTGATTTGAATGCAGAGAAGGCTCGCATCACGCTTGCTGCGCAGGCCTCCTCTCGCTTAACGGTGACGAGTCCTCAACTTTCAAAAGAGGCAATCTATGGTTTAACGGATGAAGAAGCAAAGACAAAGTTGATGGGTACGGATGGTGTTGAATCGGTAGACATTAAAATTCGACCGTCCTGGATTCATAAAATTCCTTCAACAAAAGATCGGTTAGATGTGGTGGTGGAATAGGCTGAGTTGACGTTTATCGTCGCGTTGCGTATTGTATTCTCGAACTGGCTACCAACCAGGGTCCACGCAGAATCAAAGAAAAAGCGCCTCGGCACACGCCGGGGAAAGCGGGTGGAACCACGGTCAGCCTAGGCTGATCGTCCCGATGGAGACCGAGGTAGGCTCGGTGGACCGTCGGGTATTTTTTATTCATCAATTCTCCCTCTATGTCAGAACTTCTTCAGCAGCGTCGCCACTCGTTGGCACATCTCTTGGCAGCAGCCGTGTTGGAGCTGTGGCCGGATGCGAAACGAACCATCGGTCCAGCAATCGATGACGGGTTTTATTATGATTTCGAATTTAGTCAGCCGATCTCTGAGGACGATCTTCCAAAGATCGAAGCCAAGATGCGCGAAATCTTGCCGACCTGGACATCATTTGATCGTGAAGAGGTGACTACAGATGATGCGAAGAAAGCGTATGCGTCAAATCCATATAAGCTTGAATTGATTGATGAATTTTCTGGAAAGGGTCAGACGCTGACGTTTTATCGTTCGGGGAAATTTTCAGACCTGTGTCGCGGTGGTCATACCGAAGGAATGAACACGATTGATCCGCAATCATTTAAACTTTCAAAAGTTGCTGGTGCCTATTGGCGCGGTGATGAGGCCAAGGCCCAGCTGACACGCATTTACGGCGTCGCATTTGAGACGAAAGCAGAATTGGACGCATATCTCACGATGCTGGAAGAGGCGAAGAAGCGTGATCACAAGGTTCTTGGTCCTGCGTTAGACCTGTTTACATTTTCTGATTTAGTTGGTGCCGGTCTTCCGCTTTGGACTCCAAAGGGAACGCTCGTCCGATCATTGCTTGATCAGTTCGTCTGGAGTCTTCGCAGCGCAAAAGGATATGAGCGGGTAGAAATTCCGCACATCACGAAAAAAGATTTATACGTGACGAGTGGGCATTGGGAGAAGTATCAGGATGATCTGTTCAAAATTATTTCGCGTGAAGGGCATGAGTTTGCATTGAAGCCAATGAACTGTCCGCATCACACGCAGATCTATGCTCGAAAGCAATGGAGCTATCGTGAGTTGCCACAGCGTTACGCAAACACAACGATGTGCTACCGCGATGAACAATCCGGCGAGCTCGCTGGTCTGTCTCGTGTCCGTGGTTTTACGCAGGATGATGCGCATGTGTTTTGCCGAATGTCTCAGGTCAAAGAAGAATTTTTGAAGATTTGGGATTTTGTCCATGAGTTCTACGGCGCGTTTGGGTTCACGCTAAAAGTTCGCTTGTCCATGCGCGACCCAGAACATCCGGAGAAATATCTTGGTGAAGACGCAAACTGGGTGTTTGCCGAAAACATGTTGCGGGAGATTGCGACGGAGAAGAATGCTGACGCATACGACGGTCCAGGTGAAGCCGCGTTCTACGGACCAAAACTCGACTTCATGGCAAAGGATGCCATTGGGCGCGAGTGGCAGGTTGCAACGATTCAGCTTGATATGAGCATGCCGGAACGATTCAATCTATCCTGTATCAATGAACAAGGTGACAAGGAGCGCATTGTGATGATTCACGCTGCGATCATGGGTTCGCTCGAGCGATTCATGGCGATCTTGATTGAGCACACGGCCGGTGTATTCCCATTGTGGCTGACGCCGGTCCAGGCGATGATCTTGCCTGTTGCAGATCGTCACATCGAATTTGCGCGTCAGCTTTCCGAGAAACTTCAGGCTGCTGGCATGCGCATTGAGATTGATGAAACGGCAGAGACAGTTGGAAAGAAGATTCGCAATGCAGAACGTTTGAAGGCGCCAGTCATGCTTGTCGTTGGTGACAAAGAAGCGAGTGGCGAGCCGCTGACCGTTCGATGGAGAGGGGAGAAGGATCAACGCATGATGTCATTTGAAGAGTTGAGTGGGGAGATGCTGAAGAGGATTATTGAGCGAACGTAAAATTACAGAAATAAAAAACACTCGGTCATGTACCGAGTGTTTTTTATGTTCTTTTTAGAACCGAGCCTTTCGATCACGCGCAGCTGTTGCATATCCTTTTGCATCAGCCTTCCTCTTAGATTCAAATGATGTTGACTTTCCAGCAAGTGCCGCTGCAATGAGACTATTTCGTCTATCAATGCCTAGTGCATCATTCAGCTGATCAAGCATGGATTGTGTCATCGCAATCTGATTCGCATCGCCTGATTCCTGCGCTTCTGCAAGGCGAGCGAGTGCGAAAACATATTTTGTTGCACTATTGTTTTGTTTATCTGTTGGGTCAGCCATGTCGAGCTGAGCGAGTGCGCGTTTTGCGTTCTTATCTTTCTCGTGTTGCTTGATCTGTTCGTTAGCAAACTCCCATACACGTGAAGCATACGGAAGAAGTTCAGCCGCTTTTTCAATGCTCATCGGCCGCGCTTGTTCGAAGCGGGCTTCATTAATTTTTCGTGCCTTTTCGCCAGCCTCAAAAATGGCTGCTGGTGGTTTGATCTTTTCTTCGTACGCTTCTTGAATTGCTTCTTTTCGTGCTTTTGCAATGCTCTTCTTTTCAGCTTCGAATTCAGCTCGTTCAAGATCTTCCGCATCCTGCATTCTCTTTGCCGTTTCTTTTGCTCCAGGAAGTTCGATCTCTCCGGTCTGTTCTGGGTATTGTTGGCCGATAACTTCTCCTAACTCGACATCACGTTTTTGCTTCGGTGCGCGTGCGGTCTGCGTTTCTTTAACTTTTTCTTCAGTCGGGAATGTGAATCCGATGCGTTCTTTTGGAAATGATTTGACCTCGCTTTCAAGTGCATCTTCTTTTTGTAAT
This sequence comes from Patescibacteria group bacterium, assembly GCA_018063105.1. Taxonomy (GTDB): domain Bacteria; phylum Patescibacteriota; class Patescibacteriia; order 2-12-FULL-60-25; family 2-12-FULL-60-25; genus JAGOQX01. The sequence goes on along the minus strand of JAGOQX010000004.1, from coordinate 11,190 downwards.
GCATCGCGCCATTTGCTGATCAAATTTCCATTCAAAAGATCTTTTGCGCTGATCTTCGTGCGTTGCCAGTAGCTCAATGTTGAGATTTCAGCAGGGTCAACCCCGTATGCCTTGTGAACTAGCTCTGCCAGTGTAGACGTCTGCCATTTCGCCTTTGTATATTCCTGTTGTTTTTGTTGTTGATAGACTTCTAGCGTTTTTTTGTTTTCAACTCTCCCTGTTGCTCGTTCCTTTTCCTCCTTCTTTCCTTTGACCTCATGGTACGCAGATGAGCTGATAGAGGAGTCTTTTGAAGCGACCTCGATTAGCTCTACGAGTTCAGCATGAAGATCTGCGTTTTTATTGAGAAGATCTTTGTTGCGACTTCCTTCTTCGGTGAGTTTTTCAGTGCGCTCTTCTTCTAAGGCTTCACGTGCATTTTGGAGTTCTCCGAGAAGAGCTTCTTGGTCCGCACTGCCTTCAATTCCCTCATATTTTTCAAAAAACTTTTTTGCTTTTTTGATGATCGATTCAGCTTGCTTAATGCGTTCAGATTTTCCGATTTGCGCAATCTGTTCTCGAATCCGTTGTTCATTTTCTTCAACGCCTGGTTCCTTGCGGACAATAACACGCGGCATGTGGTCAGCGGTGTCCGGTCGTTTCCGTTTTGGTGTTGTTGGTTTTTGTTCTGACGTGGAGAGCTCTCTCGCGGCGTTTGAAGGAAGATCGAATTTGGACATATATAATGTATTGGCAAAAGTATACCACATAAAAAAAGACGCTCCAATTTTTTTTGGAGCGTCTTTTTGTTTCTCGCTGTTAGGCGATAATCTTTTTGAAAACTTCTGGGTATTTGTCGGCGATGATGGAGAGGACTTTGCGGTCCAAACCGATCTGCTTCTTGTGAAGACCACCGATAACTTTGCTGTAGCTGGTTCCGAGTTCCTTTGCAGCTGCCCCGATGCGGACCTGTTGGACGGCGCGGTTGTCGCGCTTCTTCAACTTGCGATCACGGTAGGCGTTGACGCCGGCTTTGAGGGCGGCGGTCTTTGCGAGGGTGAGCTTGGATTTGCGTCCCCACATCATGCCCTTTGTTCGGGCGAGGATGTTCTTTCGGCGTTTGATGTGGTGTGTACCACGTTTGACTCTTGGCATATTCAGTTAATGATGATGTGGGGAATTAGGAAGCAATCAACGTTTTGATGCTTCGGACGTAGACGGCGGAAACATCTTGATCGCGGCGCTTCTTGCGGGTGATCTTTCCGGCGTCGCGGCTGTTAAAGTGGTCTTGTCCGCCGTGTCGCTTGATCAGCTTTCCGGTCTTTGTGATTCTCACGCGCTTTGCTGTTGCTTTGTGTGTTTTCATAGTTAGGATTTGCGACCGACGATGGCTGACACGACGCCGCCCTGTCGAGTTACGGGTTGTTCAATAAAGAGTTGATAGGTTTTTTCAATGTTTTTGATGAAGTCATTGATGCGCTCTGTGGCAATTTCACCGTGGGCCTTTTCTCGGCCTCGCATGATGATTTCGATTTTGAGTTTGTCGCCGCCCTCAAGGAACCCGATGGCCTGATCTTTTCTGACGTTGATATCGTGTTCACCCATTTTGACGGACAGGCGAATGCCTTTGACTTCGACTTTCTTGGCGTGCGCTTTTTGCGCTCGCATCTCTTTATCCTTTTGGTATTTGAATGCGCCGTAGTCGAGAATCTTGCACACCGGTGGATCTTCTTTTGGAGAGACCTCTACCAGGTCCAGTTCTCGTGCTTCTGCGAGTTTGATCGCTTCCTCGGTGTCGAGGAGGCCGACAAACTTGCCTTCATCATCGATCACACGAACTTTTGGAACGGTAATTTGTTGATTCAAACGGTATACCGCGCCAACAGGTTTTTGTGTAAATCGTCGTTTATAATGAATGCGCATTAGAGTGAAAGAGTTTTTTTACATTACATGGCTGTGCCACGTGAATCAATCGAACGGGGAGCCCCGTAAAGCGCACCAGGTGAATAGTGCTTTTGCGCCACGGCGTAGAAGCCGCGTGCGGCCACGCCGCTATACGCGGGGCACGTAAAAATCGTTTTGGAGATTGATTTTTACGTGGTGGAGATGGGGGGAGTTGCACCCCCGTCCGGGCCGTAACCAGGTAACCATCTACAGATATAGTTCGCTTATGGGATGGAGAGCGCGCGCTAGAGAGCGAACGAAATACGTGCGTCTACCGCATCCGCCAGGTCAGTACAGATAGGATGCGAGGATCTGTACTCAAGCCCGAAATATGACGCTCGGTCCCGCGCTGTCGGGCAGCATCGTAGGGGAGCGTGGTCTCGGCTTAGGTTTAAGCGAGAACCATTGCAGGTGAGGAGACGCGGAATGCCGAAGCAATCGCGGCCTCTACCTTGGACATGACGTTGGCAGTTGTCGTGTATTGGGATCGTTTTATGAGGGGTCCCAGCTCAATCTGCAGGTTAAAAGATCCACGTCCGTCGAAACTAGGCATCCCCTTAATCGACATCTTCCCCACGCATGTGGCGGTGAATGTCGCGATCCAGATCGCGGTTCTTTAATTGTTCGCGTTTATCATGGGCTTTTCGGCCTTTACAAAGCGCAAACGAGAGCTTGATCTGTCGGCCCGAAGGATACAACGAGAAGGGGGTCAATGTCAAGCCTTTTTGCTGAGTTTTGCCAAATAGCTCCTCCATTTCACTTCGATGCACCAGAAGCTTGCGGCTGCGGGCCGGATCATAGCCTTCGAGCTTGGCTGCATTGCTATATGGCCGGATATTCGCCCCAATCAGCCACATTTCACCTCGGCTGATGGCAACATGGGCTCCATCCAGCTTTGCCCCACCTTCTCGGATAGACCGTACTTCCTGCCCAGTTAGCACTAACCCAGCCTCATGGGTTTCGAGGACTTCGTACTCATGTCGAGCCTTACGGTTCTCGGCAAATAGTTTTTTGGCAACCGGCTTCATGCCCCTGATCGTAGCTGATCTGAAGACAATCGACAATTCAAGTGGTGGTTGATGTGATATCCTATAGGCCTATGGCAATCAGCGAACGAAATATCCGCATTGAAACTTGGTCGATTCTCAAAGTTCTCCTCATCTTGCTCGCCCTCGGGTTCGCCTATCTGATTCGCGATATTTTGGCGCTGTTGTTCGCGGCATTGTTCTTGGCCGCACTTGTTCATCCGCCTGCGCGATATTTGGCGACAAAACGCATTCCAAAGGGTGTGACCGTTCTCTCGTTGTATCTTCTGTTATTCGGTCTGGGTATTGTGACCTTTGGCTTGCTTCTTCCTCCATTGATTGAACAAAGCGCAAAAGTGATGGGTAGCGTCGGTAAGTCTTGGGAGGTGCTTTCAAGTGGTGTTCAGTCTTTGAGAGATTTTTCAAATGCATATGGTCTAACGGATAATTTGCAAGAGGGTGTTCGTTCACTTGAAGGGCAGGTCTCACGAGCAGCAGCCGGAATTTTTTCTACGTTAACAGATGTGTTCGGTGGTCTTGTTGGATTGATCGTGGTTTTGGTGATGGCGTATTACATGGTTGTTCAGGAAGAGGATGCGCGTAACATCTTGCGGAATTTTATTCCGGAAAAATATCAACAGCTTTCTGTCGCGATTCTGAAACGCGTAGAGGAACAGATGGGTGCATGGTTGATCGGTCAAATGTCGCTCTGTTTGATTATTGGTGCCTGTTATTATTTTGGATTAAGTATTGTAGGAATTGATTCAGCACTTGTCTTGGCATTGTTTGGTGGGTTCACGGAGTTTATTCCGTATCTTGGTCCAATCCTCGGTGCGATCCCTGCTGTTATTTTAGGATTTACTCAGTCGCCAATGAAGGCACTGCTTGCATTGATCGTGATTGTGATTATTCAGCAGCTTGAAGGTCATGTTATTGTGCCGAAGGTGATGCAAAAAGCGGTTGGATTAAATCCGTTGATTTCGATCGTTGCCTTGCTTGTTGGAGCAAAGTTGTTTGGCATGGTCGGTGCATTGCTAGCTATTCCAGTTGCAACGGCGCTCTCAGCTGTGTTGACGGAGTTATATCGGTATTCAAAAAAACCAACATGTCCAAGCTGAATGTAGCAGCGCATCGTGATTCATTACGTATCGTTGTTGGGTTGACCGCGTCGGTTCTTCTGTTTGTTGTTGTACTATTGTTGGTAGGACCGTACCTATTCCACCGTCAAACAACTTTAGCTTCTGCAGTGGTTCTTGATCCGTCTTCTACTCATCAATCTTGGCGCGCTGCTGTTCTTCAAGCTGTAGAACAGGTGGGTCCCGCATCTGTGGATGCAGATGTTCAGCAGGCTCTTGATTCTGTCCTAGCATTGCGGGTTGTGGCTGCTGATCGGGATATGCAACTTCAGCTTGCTGTTGCATTACATGCACGTTTGCAACACGAGCCTGGGGCCGATCAAAAACTAGCGTCACTTATTCAGGAGATACGACAGCGATTATGATGGTGATTGGAAAAAATACGATTGGATGTGCGCTTGCATTGATTCTCACGATCCTTCTACTGTGTAGCGGTGTGCTGTTATTTGTTGCAAAAACGGGCGTTGTTCATGTTCCGCTTTTCAGTGCCGCCTATCATGGGCCAACTCCAACACGATTAATTTCCGCACAGCCGATCACGATGGATGCATTTCGAGTGATGCTCGGATCCCGTTTTTTTAATCAAGTGATTCCGTCGCGGGCAGTGTCGAAGGGGAGTGTGCCGAAAGAGTTTCGAGTTCGTGTGACGGAAAAAGAATTAACTGGCGTTGTGATGAATGCCATTGATGCGACGCTGCGAAGTGGTGGTTGGCGTCAGTCATATGCACAGATTGTAGTTCGTCCGACCGATGTGGAGCTTTTTGGTCAATTTCAATCCTCCTGGCAGCACATTGATCTCCTTGCACGTTTTGTGCCAACAACGACGGCTGATGGAATTCGATTTGATCCATCGTTTGTTCAGATTGGGGATATCCCGTTATCTCCTTCGTTTGCGTACCGTATGGCAAGTAGTGTTTTTTCGAGAGATGTGGGGACGTGGTCTGGCTCATTTGGAGCGGCAAAAATCCGGAATATTCAACTTTCGGATGGTGTGATTGAGCTTATCGCTTCACCATAAAGTGGTCAGATTTGCGTTTGGTTCACGCACAGGTCAAACTATTGATGCATGTTTTTGTTGTTGCGACTCCTTCCGTATCTCGTAGGCATTGCACAGGTGTTTCTTTTTTTGTCCCAAACCGCTTATCCGCGTTTTTATCCATGGCTCGTCATTGTTGGCGTGTTTCTTGTCCCCGCAGCGTCTCTTCTGATCGCTTGGAAGCATGTTCGTGCTGTTGATGTGATTGAAAAAATGACGCCAACGTTTTTATTGATATTGGCGCTTGGGTTCGGGTTGTTGCTTGCGGAGAGTCGGTTATCTATTTGGACAATTGCATTGATCGCTGGGTTTGCTTCAGCGATTTCTTTGGAGTTATTGTTTTTGTGGGCACGGCATCCGTCTGCCTATCCGGTGAATGGATTGTCCCATGTCAACATTGCATATGTGCCTCTGGGGATTTGGTACGCGTCGTATGCAGCCTCTGGCTTATTGATTTTTTTGCATGCGAGTCAGTTGTGGTACGTTGGGATTCTCGGTATACTTGGGGCGTTATTGTTTCGGACAACGGGTCATCCGGGAGCCACAACAGAACAGCAGCGGGTATGGATGGGAATTGGAGGATTGGTTGGTATAGAGGTGGGCTGGATCGGAACGTTGCTTCCACTGAGCATGAACATGCAGGGATGTATTGCTGCATTAGTCATCTGCGCGGTGTTACGTGTTCGTCGATATGTGTATGATCCTGTTCCGAGTTCTCGATTAGCATGGTCCGAAGCAGTTATCGCGATTATTTTATTCATTGGAGGTATCGCTTCAGCAAAATGGTTATGAAACAGTTTGATGTTGTGAGTTATGTGTCCGTTGTGGTGCTTGCGGTTGTTTGTGGTGCCACGGCCGGCGCTGTTGCAGGGGCTATCAGTGGTCGTCAGCGTGTAGACGTGCAGACCGTTGCTTCAACGACGCAGCCGGTCCTGACGACGTCATCGACTCCAGGTATTCCAACGTTTTCGATATTGCCACTTGAACGAAAAACAGCTTCATCGCTCGTTCCACCGTTTGCTGTGTCTCGACGTTCATCTTCGTTGGGCGTGGTGTATCGAAAGCCAAAAGCAGGGACCATTGAAGAGCGCATCCTGACGGAAGATCGGGTACTGGGTGAGGCTGTTTCGTTAACATCAGATGGATGGTTTGTGACGCACGCTTCAGCGGTCGAGGGGTTGCGCATGGCAGATCTTTCCGTGTGGCATGATGGTCAAAGCTACGCTCCACAGCGCATGATTCTTGATCGGTTGAATCAGACGGTATTTTTCAAGATTGAGGCATCTGGCTTGCCATCATCTGCATTTACGCATGTTGGAGAACTTGCGATTGGTGCAGAGGTTTGGTTAGAGACGCGTCCGGATGCGTTGCGACCATCCTCTGTTGTGGATCTCCGAGCACGTGTGACAGCGCAAGATGTGGTGAGTAGTGAAAATGCAACACGTCGCATTACGTTGAACGAACTGACGGCTCAAGGTGATATTGGTGGTGCAGCATGGGATCCGAACGGATCGCTGATTGGGATTGTGGATAGCAAGGTCGGTGAACCGATGCGTATTGTTCCAGCATCAGGGATTGCAGCTTCATTTTCGTCATTACTCTCAAATGGAGAAATTCGTCATGCGACATTAGGCGTGCGATCATTTGATCTTGCGACGATGCGCGTTGATGGTTCTCGTGGAGAGTTGCCTGCGGCCGGTGCATGGTTGCACGATGATAAAAAAGGAGGGAAGACGGCAGTACTTCGTGATTCACCAGCCGCAAAAGCAACATTGAAAGCGGGTGACGTGATTTTGCGTGTCGAACGTGATATTCTAGATGGGACAGCTGATCTTGGAGAGATTCTTTCGGAGTATCGTCCGGGGACAACGATCACGTTACGTGTGCTTCGGAACGGTGTGGATACAGATATGCCGGTTAGCTTAGGGTCAGCGGTGACGAGTGAGGTGTTGAAATAATTTTTTGATCTTTTGTATGTCTCAGATTAATTACGTTCATGTGTTTCAACGATCTTGGGGTGCGTTGCTGTTTTGCGTTCTTGCAGGAGCAGCACTTGTTCTTGGATTCTCCATCGCACAGCCATTACGTTACTCGTCCACGGAACGTATTTTAATCACTCAGACAAATGCTGCAGGAGTCGATCCATACACAGCGATCAAATCAACGGAACGCATTGCGCAAAATTTAGTTGAGATTATCTACACGTCCAGTTTTTTTAATGCAGTGATGGCAAAGGCGCAGGTGGATGCAGCGTATTTTCCAACAGATGAAATTTCAAAACGTGCGCTTTGGAAGAAAACGATTGAAGCACAGGTTAGCCCGGATACTGGAGTGATGTCTGTGATCGCTTATCACACAGATCGTGCGCAGGCGCAGGAGCTTGCCGTGAGAGTTGCGCAGGAGCTGGCAACAATCGCTCCGAACTATTTTGGATATTCGGTTCGCGTTCAGATTATTGATGACCCGCTTCCATCCAGATTTTTTGCAAAACCAGACTTTGTGATGAACGGGGCATTTGGTGCAGCTGCTGGATTTTTGTTAGGTATTGCCTGGATATTGGGCCAAAAAAGACGGGGGAGTTTCTAACGAGCAGATGATAGAGATGAGGTGGGGATGGCTCTTGCTCCCACCTCATTTTTCTGATTAGGTTGGGTACAGAGCCGTATTGCTTGACAAAACAGGTTAAACGTGGTACTTATACCTGTTCCTTATCTAGCAATTTCTTGGCTTTATTGAGTCAAGAATCGGACATTGAAGCCGTTCCGAGCAGAGGTTTGGGAGTATTCCTCCTCTCCCGAGCCCTCGTGCGGGACGGCTCCAGGGTCTGAAAAACCTGGAAAATTCGGCCTTTCAAAAAAAAGAACTCTGAACCAAGCGGTCACGTGACCGTTGCGGAGGACGCTATGAATCGGTTTCGAGTGTTTGCGTTCGCTCTGGCGGCCCTCGTGGTCGCGTGGTCGTCTGTGAGCTACTCGCAGCAGCTGCCTCAGGGGTGGAGCGTTTTTGCCCCTCCGGCACCTGCGGTTCGGCCCATGGTCTCTGCGGCGCCTGTTGCGCCTCCGGCTCCGGTTGCGGATGCGGGGAGCATGTCGCCAAAGGAGTGCGCCGAGGACAAGGATTGTGCGGCCAAGCTCCTTGTCTGCACGGCGGATCTCGACACCTCGAAGAAGAGCGCGGAGCAGCTGAAGGACTGCCTCGGTGCGGTTGCTCAGCTCAAGCCGGTGCCTGCCAAGCCGGCGAAGCCGATCGACTACCATTGCACGGGAGTCGACGCTTCGCTGCCGAAGAAGGTCGGCCACGATTGCACGTGCGAGAATCCGCTGTTCGTCGCCGTGCCCGATGTGACCAAGCCGGTCACTCGGGTCTGCGTTCCTCGGAATGGGCTCTTCGAGCTCCCGGCCGGGGTGCAGAAGCTGATCGATGACAGCGGAAACGCGATCCCGAAGAAGGACTTCGACGACCTGAAGAAGCGGGTGGACAAGCTCTACCTCTTCATCGGCGATCCGAACGACTCCGGTCGGATCGACGCGTTCATCCGGCTGTACACGTCGCTGCTCGACGAGCTGGCAAGGCTCAAGGCTGCGGGCGGTACGGTCATCATGAACACGCCGGGTCAGCCGGCGCAGAAGGGGAACACGTTCCAGGTGACCCCCGGTGCCAACGTCCAGGCGCTCTACCGCGGTCCCGCGGGTTGGGGTGCGACGCTGATCGGAGAGCTCGATCTCCGGTTCCGGTTCACGCCGACTTCGCCGTTCGCCGTGCAGCTGCAGGGTGGTGCCGGTCCGTATCTGAACGTCGCGACCGGGCCGGCTACCGTGGTGACCGAGGCGGCTGGTGTGCGGTGGCACTTCACCGACAACCACAATCAGTCGTTCGGGCTCCTGGTCCGCTCGTACCAGTTCTGGTCGAGCCACGCCGCTGGCTACGAGGGTGTCCTCAAGCAGCAGGGCGTGGGCTACTCGTTCGGTGGAGAGTTCGACTACACCGCAACGGTGTTCGAGCATCTCCGGTTCAGCTGCCACCCGGGTTTCGGGGTGGGGCCGGCCAACTGGTTCGCTGGGCCTGGTGATCTTCGCCACGAGCCGGCAGTCGTCCACGTGACGGCCGGCTGCAGTGTCGGCGGTCAGATCAACTTCTAGTTTCGTTCGTTTCTCGCCTGCTTGAATTTCACATTCAAGCAGGCACATTTCACAAGTCATCCAAGCCATTGAATGATTTCTGAAACCGCCTCAGGTCAAACTGGGACGGGATAAACATCAACTGACACGACGCAATGCATGCGATCGTGTCCATGCTCCTTTGGAGGGTCTCATGAACAGCTCGAACGTTTTTCGTTTCGTCTCTTCGATCGTCATGCTCTTCTCCGTCGCCTGCGGCGTCAACGAGGCGGCGACCACGCCGGACACGACGACCGCGGCGGCTTCGGCCACCACGACGACGCCGAACGGCGGTGCGGGTGGCGGCGCGACGACCTCGGTCGGCGGGCACCACCAGGGCGGTTCGGCGCCCACCACCACCACGACCCAGCCGGCCGCGGGCGGCTCCGGTCCGACGACGACCTCGTCGGATCCGGGGACGGGCACGCAGCCCTCGAACGCGACGACGACCCTCACGATCACGTTCGTGGGGAATCCTGCGGGTCAGTACGTGGACCTGCGCACCTGCATGGGTTCGCCGGTCGCGAAGGGTGATCTGCGCGACGATACGGAGGCTCAGTTCCTCCCGTGGCCGTCGCAGCACAACGCGCCAGAGCCGGTTGCCGATCTTCCGACCTGGCTCGACCTCGGCAACGCGGTCGTGAATGGGAACGGCGTGTACACGGTCACGACCCCGCCGGTCTGGGTCGACGCGTCGTTCCGCTTCCAGTGCTACGACTGGAAGGGGGGCAAGGTCACCGTCGGGTGTGTGAACCCCGACAACGATTCGGTGTCCGTGAAGGGTGCGAACGGCGACTCGATGCCGTACACCCTGGTGGACAATCTCACCGAGAAGGGCATGAACTGCCAGGTCGGCTGGGTTCAGATGATGTAGCAATCGGTCGTCTCCTCACCCCTCGATCGCGCGCAAGCGTGGTCGGGGGGCTTCTTTTTTCTCATCTGAGCTTATACCATCTTTCCATGCCATCCCTTGGAAGCGACCTCATCGGTCACGCTGCGAATCTGCGTGTCCTTGAATCTGCGTGCGATCATCCGCCAGCGGCTTTTATTTTTTGTGGTGAACCGCATCTTGGGAAACATCTAATTGCTGAGCGGTTCGTTTCCGTATTGCTTGGCGAAGAAATTTCATCATCACATTGGAAACATCATCCTGATCTGGTGTTGCTTGAGCCTGAAGAGGGGAAGAATCAAATTTCTATCGAACAAGTTCGTGCGGCTCGTGAGCGGTTAGCGATGCGTCCACTTTCTGCATCACGTCTCGTTTTATATATTCCAAATGCAGATCGTCTCAATGAGTCTGGCACGAACGCCCTGTTGAAAGTCATTGAAGAACCGGCGGCAGGTGCTGTCGCGATCATGGTTGTTGATGATGCGAGTCGTCTACCTGCAACATTAAAAAGTCGAAGTGTTGTGTTGCCGTTTGGTTTAGTATCACAACAGGATATTGCTGAGGCATTAGAAAAACGAAACGTCACACATGAGGATGCGATCACTCGCGCAAAAACAGCGCACGGTCGTCCTGGTTTGGCGTTAGAACCAATGGATGCGGATCGTGATTATGGCGCGCGACTTGTGAAAGAGATTTTGGCAGCAAAAAATACGGGTGAAGGATTGTATTGTGTTGAACGTCTTTCAAATTCCTGTGAATCAGAATCAGACGCTCTCGGAGCTTGGCGCGAGTCATTGTCTCGTGCGATGCAGGTGATGGGGGATGAATGTGTATCGCATCCGGAAATCGCTCTCGTGCTTGGCGCGGGCTTGCTGACGGCTTGGCGATCCGTTGGAAGCGGTGTCCCGATCCGCATTCCTCTTGAGGCGAGCGTGGCGCGTCTTTCTCGTCTGGATTCTGCGTCGCTTCAGCAGCTTTTGCCTGGGCACCTCCCCGTTTCTCTTCCACTCGTATATACTATACC
>JAGOQX010000003.1 GCA_018063105.1 Patescibacteria group bacterium | reverse complement strand
CATCAGATCCAACGCCTCACCTTGCGAGAGGCGTTGCTTAAACTCTGCGGTTTTTGCCTTTAACCCTTCATCAGACAGCGTCTGAATACTCGGCTCAAGTCCATTGATCTGATCAATAATTGGCTGAATTTTCTTGATTTCCTTTGCATTCGGATCTCCGAAGAGGCCATTGAATATACTCATAGTTTGCCTGAAGTCTAAAGCAAAACCCCCGAAGCGTAAAGCTCCGAGGGCTGGCTAATGATTGAATCAATTATTGCTTACAATCGTCCTTGTCTGCCTTGAATGCGTCTTGAGCGTTTTTGTGCGCAGCCTTGTACGACTCTTGTCGTGCTACCAGCGCTGCTTTGCGTGCTGCCATCGCAGCCTTTCGTGCCGCATTATACGTTTCACGAGCTGTCTTGCGAGCTGCGTTATACGTTTCTTTTGCGGCCTTCAATGCAACCGTATCCTTTGCTTCCAATGCAGCCTTTCGAGCAGCCACAAATGTTGTGCGGGCAGCCTTTTCTGCCGCTGCAAATGTCGTTGCTGCATTTTTTTCTGCCGTGGCCCATGCCTTCATCGCTTCTGTGGATGAAGTAACACGCGTTTTCCATAAGTCAGTTTGAAAATGGACAAACTTTTCTTGTGCCGTTTTTTGACATACAGCGCGATGGTTTTTCACCTCTCGTTCTTGCTTTGCCTTATTCATCTCTTTTCCAGACTCCCCATTACCTAATTCTGATGCGAATACTGGAGTTGCGATTAACGATGCCATAACCGAACCAACAACAAACAAACGAGAATAGTGCATAGAGTATGAGCCCAAACGGGCTGAAGAAAAATGAGTAATACTCAATAATACGTTCTCGCAGAGAAAACGTTACAAACTTAGACAATAGGCTCTTCCACGTTACTATCCTCGCCCCCTTTTCGGCGTAAATCACGAGCGCGTTCTTTTCGTTCAATTAATGATTCTTGCAAATGATCTTTCACCTTATCAATGGCTTTATATAAATCCTCCTCAGTCTTTTCCACGGTCAACATATCGTTCGGGATATCAATTTTCGCAGAGCAGAAAAAGATATCGCCTTTTTGATGATGATGCGTATCCATCCCAAGATCAACATCGATCATGAGAATATTACTCGCGTATTTCTCTAACATCCCAAACTTCTCTTCCACGTACTGACGAATAGCAGGAGTAAGCTCCATGCCTGAGGCGTGAATGTTTATAGTCATACAATTCTATAGTAGCCCACGGGCGTTAAAATCCCAAATACTGAACTTCGTCTTCTAGCAAGACCCCCAGCTCATCCCGGACTTTCATCTTCACGAGGCTTGAAAGCATGATCACATCCTGGGCTCGCGCTCCTCCCAAATTCACGAGGAAATTCCCATGAACCGGACTCACCTGCGCTTTTCCGATGGTTTTCCCTTTCAATCCAACTTTGTCGATGAGCCACCCTGCGGCGATTGTTTTATTCTGAAGCATTGCTGCCGGAATTTCATCAACCTCACGTTTCAATTTCTCTAACGCCGACTCATCTCCATATTCAAAATTCTTGAACAGACATCCCGCGCTAAATGCTCCTTGCGGCTGCGTGTCTTTTCGTTTTGCGATGATCTCATCGATTTTCTTTCGTCCTTCGCCACTCACATCCGGTTTCAACTCCATGATGATTTTCAAGATCAAATGTGATTCGTGCTTGAATCGGCTATCGCGATATCCGAATCGACATTCCTCGCTCGTGTACGTCACACGTTTTGCCTGACGAACGTCATACGCTTTAACGCTGACAACCGCATCCTTCATCTCCCCACCAAAGCATCCAGCATTCCCATACGTTGCGCCACCAATGGTTCCAGGAACACCCGCTCCCCATTCAAAACCCGTGAGACCGGCTGTCACCGTTGCATTCGCAAGCAAACCGGTGAAGATACCCGGCGCAGATGTAACACGCTGACCTTCGATAGAAAATTGACGATCTGCCGCTTGAATGACCACACCATCAAACCCATCATCAGAGACGAGGAGATTCGAACCACCACCGATGACGTACCACGGAATCTGATGTGCGACGGCAAACTCTACAGCACCTACAAGTTCATCACTTGTTGACGCGACGAAAAAGAGACGAGCTGGACCGCCGATTTTGAGATAGGTGTGCGCAGCCATGGACTCGTTCTGAAGAACCGATGGATATGCGGTGATGAAGTCTGTATGTTGTTGTTCGGATATCATAATTTATTTGTCATTCCGAGCGAGTCCGCGAGCCGACCCCGCCGTTCGCGAGCAGCGGGGCTTCGGCCAGCCGCTCAACTAAGGGATCCCTCGGCTTCGTCAGACTTCGCTCGGGATGACATGGGCAACATGACAGAACGAATAGTTCCATCAACATCCCCTGCACCCATCACGATCACGATGTCGCCAGGTTGTATCAACTTCATCGTTGCAGTGATGGCTTCTTGCGGGCTCTTCGCATACTCCACCGTTCGCGTCACTCCCCGGTCCGCATCATGCGGAATGATTGCATCCACCAAGTCTTGCGATGAAATCATCTCATCCTCTTTTGCGTCGCGTCCGGCAACATCATAGATCTCGCAAAGGACGAGAAGATCTGCTGTGTCGAATGATGGGACAAAATCAAAGAACAGGTGTTTTGTGCGATTCCGATGATGCGGTTGAAAACAAAGGATAATCCGTTGCTCCGGAAATGCGTCATGCGCGGCTATCAGCGTTTGCGCGACGGCTGTTGGGTGATGACCGTAATCTGAATAGACCGTTGCACCATTCAATTCACCGAGACGTTCGAAGCGGCGCCAGATGCCGGGGAAGAGCTCTAACGACGTTGCGATGCTTGCATAGTCAGCACCACACGCGATCGCCATCAACGCTGCACCCGACGCGTTGAACGCGTTAAAGGAACCAATTGCGTGAGTGACGAATCGATACGACACACCTGAACCAGCCAGCTCAATATGATTCCATCCTTCCTTCATTTCATGTTTGACGTTCCATCCTTGTGCTTCATGTTCGCCAAATCCGATGACACGAATTGATTGCTGTGAGATCCATGCTGTTTCTTCTTTCAACAACTTCGCAACGTTCACGTCACCTATGTTCGCAACAATCACGCCTCCCGATTTCATCTGATGCAATAACTGACGGAATGCATCGACCATCTCATCCAACGTTGCAAACACATCTGTATGATCCAATTCAATATTATTGATGACGACGCCCCACGGAGAAAATTCAAGAAAATGTCGGGCGTATTCATCGCCCTCAATCACGAACAGATCCGGAGAACCGATTCTCAGATTTCCTTCTGGAAAAGACGGAACCTTGCTTCCCACCACAAACGTTGGATCAAGTTTTGCGCGTTCCAACATCAACCCAAGCATCGCCGTCGTCGTGCTCTTCCCATGCGTTCCGGTGACCAGAATTGTTTTCGCCTCACCAAACCATTCTGCGAGAAATTGAAAATTCGTGAGCTCAGGAATATTCCGCCGCTTTGCTTCTACGCGCTCTGGATTTGATTCCGGAACAGCGGACGAATAGATGACAAGTTCTGCATCTGCCGGAACATGCTCTGCCCCGTGTCCATGAGCAATCGCCGCTCCCCGCTCTATCAAAATCTTCGTCTGTTCATTTTCTGCAACATCTGAACCGCTCACGGAGATGCCGGAAGCCAGCAATAATTTGGCAACAGCGGAAATATTAATTCCGCCGACGCCGATCAGATGAACCTTCTTGAAATCTCGGGCATTCATAGCGATAGACTACAATCGTCGGGCATCGCTTGGCAAATGCGTGGCGCGACCGTACTATAACGACCATGTCTACTCTTCCTCTCCACGACCCAGAAATCGCCAAGCTCATCCTTGACGAAGATGCCCGACAATTGAACGGCGTCTCATTAATTCCTTCGGAGAATCATACATCACGAGACGTGTTAGAAGCGCTTGCCACAACCCTTTCTGACAAGTATGCAGAAGGATATCCAGGCCGTCGCTATTATTCTGGCAACGTCGTTGTTGACCAAATCGAGATCCTCGCCCAAGAACGCGCGAAGAAATTATTCGGCGTTCCGTACGTGAACGTTCAGCCATATTCCGGCAGCACGGCAAATCTTGCCATCTACGTTGCGACGTGTGAACCGCACGATACGATCATGGGATTGAACTTACCGGACGGCGGACATTTGACGCATGGATGGAAATTTAGCGCGACCGCAAAGTTCTGGAACAGCGTTCCCTATCATCTCAAACCATCTGGAGAATTTGATGTTGATGAAATTCGCAAACTGGCCCAAGAACACAAACCAAAAATCATCTGGTGTGGTGGAACGGCTATTCCGCGCGCCATTCCATTTGCTGAATTCGCCAAGATCGCAGATGAGGTTGGCGCATTGCTAATCGCAGACGTTTCACATATCGCCGGGTTAATCGTTGGCGGACAACACGAGAGCCCAGTTGCTCATGCACACATCGTCATGACGACGACGCATAAAACACTTCGCGGACCTCGTGGCGCTTTGATTATGGTGACGGAAAAAGGACTTGCGAAAGATCCAACACTGGGTGAAAAAATCGACAAAGCAATTATTCCGGGAACACAGGGCGGACCACACATGAACACGATCGCCGGAATTGCAGTCGCACTGAAGGAAGCATCACAACCAGACTTTCAAGACTACGCGAAACGGATCGTTGAAAATGCAAAAGCATTTGCTGATGCGCTGATTCATGAAGGATTCCAACTTGTCAGCGGAGGAACGGATAATCACCTTCTGGTGATCGATCTCTCAAAGACCGGAATCGGCCGTGGAAAATATTTTGCCCTCGCATTAGAACGCGTTGGGATCTACGCAAACATGAATACGATCCCGGGTGATACGAGCAGTCCGCTGTACCCAAGCGGACTTCGGATTGGGACACCGGCAGCAACGACACGCGGAATGGGGGTCGATGAAATGAAACGCCTCGCACACTGGATGGCAGAGGTTGAAGCGTCCATCAAAGACATTCAACTACCTGCGGAAAAAGAACAGCGCGCAGAAGTGCTCAAAGCACTGAATACAACACTGGCGAACGATCCGCTGTATGAAAAAATTGCTGAAGAGGTTCGGGCAATGTGTCTGACGTTTCCCCTTCCTGCAACATCAGGATAAAAAAAGGCGAGCTTCGGGGGAAGCTCGCGGGTGGCGAAGAGAAAGGAGAAAAAGGAGAAAAACAGGGTATCGGAGGGACGGCGCATTTGCGTGAGACGCAACTGCATCGAGCCGTCACAATGAGGGATCCTGCACTCATCGTCGAGTCAGACTGGCTCGGAATCGAGCTCTGAACTCGCCATCCGTACCATGCTGAACCGATCGAATCAGCCCACGCCATCGAAGGGGTTAACGCCCCGGCGCCGCAACGGCCGAAACAGAACGGTCCAAGGATCCTGTGACGCGGACGTCACCTGCCCTGCAGAGCGATCGGGTCCTGAAGCCCCAATTCGCTCACTTAGCTCGTCTTCCACACTCCTGGAACAGCCCCTCGATACCGCTAGCTTAGGGTACCCCCGTCTGGGAAAGCACGGGAGATACCGGCTAAACGGTGCCTCGAAACGAACTGGGAGGTATTACACTGCGACGAGCTTCCAAAAACACACTACCAGAGCCTGTAGTAGACGTCAATACTAGGATCAGCTACCATGCTGCACAATGAAACGCGTTGATGGACGAACCCTAGCAGCCAGCATTCGGGCTGACGTCGCTGCCGCTATTGCAGCAAAGAACCTCCAACCACGATTGGGGGTGTTGCTCGTAGGCGAAGACCCTGCTTCACGGCTCTATGTTCAGCTCAAAGAAAAAGCTGCGGCTGAGGTCGGAATCGCTACAGACATTCAGCGGCTCCCCGCAACAACTTCAGACGAAGATCTGATTCGCTGTATTGATGCATGGAATGCGGACCCAGCCATCCATGGAATACTGGTCCAGCTTCCGCTTCCAGAAGGTCATGATACGAATCTCATCATCGAACGGATTGACCCGAAAAAAGATGCGGATGGCTTTCACCCATCAAACATCGAGGCTCTTCTGTCCGGAACCGGAACGATCATCTCTCCCCTTCACGAAGGCATCCTCAGATTAATTGCTGCAACAGACATTCGGGTCAACGCCTCTCATGTTTCAATTATTGGCAATGGCGATATCTTTATTCGTCCACTTGCCTACCTTCTGACAAAAGCCGGAGCCATCGTCACAACCATGCAACCGGACGATCTACAACGTCGCGAGCTCTTAACATCACAAATCATTATTACAGCCGTTGGTAAACCAAATCTTGTCTCACAACATGTTGTTGCGAGTGGCACCTGTGTCATTGATGTTGGTACGTCAACATTGGCCAATGGCCATGTTGTTGGGGATGTTGATGCGGCATCTCTTGAACCTCTGGAGGGTTGGCTCACGCCGGTTCCTGGAGGCGTTGGTCCAATGACGATTGCAATGCTTCTCAAAAACGTCGTGCAACTCTCCGAACAACGTTAGTCAACAAGTCCTTCTCCAAACGTAGATTGCATCTTTTTGCGTCTCACGTAATAGCTGGCTGACATGATCGCGATAATTTCCAACACATACTGAACATAGATGTCTGGACCGTACAATAACGGTGCGAGCGAACCGAGATAGTAAAATGCGTGAAACACCTGCATCGTTGCATTCACAACCATCCAAATGCCGATCACCGCCGCTGTATCTCGAGATGATGGAAGACGTGAGGAGAACAACCAATACGCAAATCCAAATGCAACAAAAGCTGAAACAATCCACATCGGTATTGTATTTGCATATCCAGACCAATCATTTGGAAGAAGGTACACGATCACGAAAATCACGAGTATGTAATTCGCGATCCAGTTGAGAAATGAAACACCGATTGTTCGAAGCCACATAATGTTATGAATGTAGAATACTCCAAATGGCGACGCCGATAAAGAGGATGGAAAGAATAAGAGGTATCATCGCATGAATCCAACGACGTTTCTTGCCTAGCAATCGACGTGTTGCCTCACGCGACATGAGTAACACTAGAACCGCGTTCGTTGTTCCAAAGACAAGACCAACAAGACTGACTGTCTGCAAAAAATCCTTTGTTACAAATAAAAACAGGGCAAGCGGAATTCCCAGTGCTAATACCCAAGACAAGAACTTCGAGACTCCAGCGTCTAAATGAAACGTCTCTTTGACGTCTTGGGTCATCGTAATGAACGACGTTGCAACGGCAAAAAATCCAACAGCCGGAATCAGCCAGGCAAATGACGGATGCAATATTCCCGCCAAATCAGCCGGCGAAGATAGGTCAGATGAGCCTGCTGCTGCCACAGAAAAAATACCAAACAACCAAGTGAATAGCGCGGCACTCAATGAACCAATCGCGACCGCAATACGAGAGCGCATCAGATCGCGACCACAAATAGAAACAACCTCCGTGATGACGGGCAGACCAAACACGGCAAAAACGAACACCCCAATCGGCGCAAATATTCCGGACCAATGGCTCAGCCCTAAAAGCATGCCATCTGCCTGCGATGCAAACAAAGCGGACGATACCAACAACAAGGCAACCAATCCCCATGACATCCAAGCCTCAATTTTTGCCACAACACGCAACCCCCAAAACAATACGATCGCGCCACCAGCCCAAAACACAAGCTGCCACAGAAATAGATGATCATCAGCTCCAACGATACGAGCGAGTCCATTCAAAAACTGACCACCTAAAATAATATAGGCTAAACATGCGCCGATCACCTGCGTTGGATGAGAGAGAAATGCAACCCATCTTGCCCAAGATCCCAAAAAAAACTGCGCTTGACCCGGCAACCGTTTTCGAACCAACTCTGGAAAGGCAACGATTAAATCAGCGTACAGCAGATGAATCGTGAGTATCGCCAATGCAACCAACCAATACACGATCGATCCGGCGAAGATACCGGTTTTCTGAAATGCCAACGGTACGGCAAATACCCCGGCACCCACAATGGTGCCCATGAGCGCCAAACTCCCCTGTATCAAGTTCCGAGTTCCCGTCTTCATTTGCATCAGTATAGCACGGCAGAATCACACACATCTTATCACCTTGCCGATCTCCCCCGCTCGCGCTAACTTGCGGCTGTATGGCTATCGGCGAAAAAATCACCCCGCAAAACCTTGAAGCTGAACAATCCCTGATTGGGTCACTTCTTCTGGATAAAGATGCGATTATTCGCGTTGGTGACCAGGTAGACACGGCCGATTTCTATTCCGAGAAACATCGCCAAATTTATGAGTCCATCGTTGATCTTTTTCGCAAACATGAACCGATCGACCTTCTGTCGCTTTCCAATCGCCTGCAAGAAAAAGGTGAACTAGAACGCATCGGCGGACGCGCGTATCTCATCCAACTTTCCAACTGCGTCCCAACATCCAGCCATGTCTTGCACTACGCGCAAATCGTCCAAAAGAAAGCAACGCTTCGACGATTAATTAATGCCGCGGCTGACATCACCGCACTTGGATACGATCAAGCAGAAGATATTGAACAGCTGTTGGATGATGCGGAACAGAAATTGTTTAACGTCTCCCAAAAATTTCTCAAAGCAAGCTTCACGCCCATTCAGGACATTCTTGATACAGCGTTTGAGCGTATTGATGAATTGCATAAAGAAAAAGGAAAACTCCGTGGAGTTGCGACCGGCTATACAGATCTCGACAATCTGCTGGGTGGATTACAGAAAAGCGATTTGATCATTCTGGCTGCACGTCCAGCATGCGGAAAAACATCATTCGCTCTCGACATCGCACGTAATGCCGCGGTCAGAAGCAAAGTCCCGGTTGGTGTGTTCTCATTGGAAATGAGTAAAGAGCAGCTCGTTGATCGTATGTTGTGCGCAGAAGCCAACGTGAATCTGTGGAGTATGCGCACAGGCCGACTCACAGATTCTGGTGCCAATGATGATTTTTCCCGCATCGGTCACGCACTCGGCGTGCTCTCAGAAGCCCCGATCTATATTGATGATTCTGCCTCTGCAAATATCATGGAGATTCGAACAAAAGCGCGACGCTTACAGATGGAAAAGGGACTCGGCATGGTCGTCATCGACTACTTGCAGCTCATGGAATCGCGAGGTGGAGGCAACTCAGACAATCGCACACAGGAGGTTGCCGAAATTACGCGTGGTCTAAAATCCATTGCTCGTGAATTGAATATCCCGGTCATCGCCCTCTCGCAGTTGGCACGCGCCGTTGAATTACAAAAACCAGCCATCCCGAAACTTGCTCACTTACGTGAATCTGGTTCCATTGAGCAGGATGCTGATATCGTATTGTTTATCTACCGAAAAGCCGCGGACAAAAACTATCGAACGGAAGATCTATCACCGGACGAACGCAACACGGCTGAAATCCATATCGCAAAACATCGTAACGGCCCAACCGGCGTTGTGAATCTCTTCTTTGATGATTCACGAGCTTCATTTAAAAATCTCACAAAGAAATCACAATTTGGGACACCGCCACCAGACTCCATGGCGCAGATTGGACAGCTGGCACAAAGCGCACCGGCATTTGATCCATCAACGCCAATTGCATTCACCCCGCCGCCGAACGCCCCATTTTAAACCGTTGCAGGCCCCGGCGCAGTTCCGTCTACAGCGCCATCAACAAACTGTCCTTCAAAGGCCTTCAAAATGTTTGTCACCATGTCACGCGATTGACCTTCCACCGGCAGTTCTGTTTCTAGTCCAACAACCCCTTCAATTCGCAATCCAGGAACGTTGTGAACCTCTGACAAACACTCTTCCACAATGCGTCGTGACTTCATATCTTCCGCAACTTTGTCACGATGAAATGCATACTGAAACCGAATCACCACAAGTGAACCGCGTACCTCAACCGGTTTACTGATTTTTAATATAAATGTTAATGACGGACTTCGTTCATCAACGAGTCGGATAAGTGCTTGCCATTTTTGCTGAACCTCAATCAAGCGAACCACTGGTTTTTCATCCGTTGCAACGGGCGCCGTCTGCTCTGGAACTCGAACCTCCTCGATGATCGGCTTCACTGGCGCAGCGGGCGGTGCTATTGGAGGTGAAACAGGAACAGGCTCAACGCGCTGAATAATCGGAGGCTGCACCCGATCAACTGGTTTTGCCGATGATGGCGCATGTGGGAGTAGGCTCAATGAAATTGCCGTCACTGCAAGCTCGAGACAAAATCGAACATCCGCGCCCTGCTTCGCGTCCTTTCGGCGTTCCATGCACAACAATGCCATTTCGCTCAGTTCTGCGGGTTCAAAGGTATGCACCAATGCCGCCAACGCGCGCTCGCCTTCATCACCACGTGTCAGCTTTTGGCGTTCTTCAACAGATTCTGCCGCGAGCAACAACCGACGAATGGCATAAATCACGTCATCAAACAATGGTAACAGCGCAATACCCTGCTCCTCGAATTCACGGACCAGTTGCAATGCCGGACCTAGCTCACGACGAGAACAGGCGGCGAGCACGTTCGCAGCAAGAGGGAGACGGGAAAGCGGCAACACAATGCTGGCGATATCCGCGGTGATGTTTTTTTCACCCAACGAAATAAGCTGACCTAAAATACTTTCTGCGTCGCGTGCACAACCGTCGGACTTAGAGACGATCAAAGAAACAACTTCTGGAGCTACTTGAATCTGCTCGTGCTGGATAAGTGTATTCAGACGTGCGGTTAAATCTGATTCTGAAATACGTTTAAAATCGAACCGCTGACAACGACTTAAAATCGTTGCCGGGACTTTGTGAACTTCTGTTGTCACAAGGATAAAAATTGCGTACGCCGGCGGCTCTTCAATCGTCTTTAACAACGCATTCCACGCACTCGTCGAAAGCATGTGTGCTTCATCTAAAATGTAGACTTTATATTTTCGTGAGGTTGGGGTGAATCGAACATGCTCCACAATCGCCTCTCGGACGTTATCGACGCCCGTGTTCGATGCCGCATCCATCTCAATCACATCGAGTGCACGGCCCGCATTCATCTCAACGCATGCTTCGCAGGTGTTACATGGCTCACCATCTGTTCCATTCAAACAGTTCAGCGCCTTCGCAAAAATACGTGCCGTTGTCGTCTTTCCGACCCCGCGCGGACCAGCAAAAAAATAGGCATGACCTAGTTTTCCGGTCTGCACTTCAAGCCGAAGCGTCTCTTTAATGGGGTTTTGCCCCGTTACCTCTGCAAATGTCTGGGGTCGATAGACGCGGCTCAATGTTGCCATAGTCAACCGAGTATAACGGACGAAAACCGGCCTGGCAAAGGCTATTCTGAGTGGATGATATTTTCAACCGCTGCCCACTTGGATGGTTCAGATTCTGGGATCAAAATGACGATTTCATCTCCAACGTCCCCTTTGTAATAGGATACGGCTGCGGATAGAACAGCAAACTTTCTTCCGAGCGCCAGGACCTTCCAATCATTCGTCAATTCATCTTTCACCAGCGTTCCAACGGCTCGCGTACGCTCGATTGGCCCGATCTGTTTATAGAGGAATGATCCATTTGGTTGAATCGATAACTTCATGATATCGCCTTCAACGAGTTTTGACTTTGACGCGTAGTTTGGTGCGACGGCGTATTGTTTACCATCAGAACCGATCATGTGCTCACCATCAAACACCCCCTCGATCACACGACCACCGGCCGTTGGTCCAAGGATCTCTCCTTGTGAGGTTTGAAGTCGCTCAATCAACGATTCCACATCAGAACCGTCCACCTCATCCGTAATCAGTCGATCCAAACAATCTAAACCCTGACGGATATTCTGAATCAACCGCTTCATCATCGCAGTCTTCGTTTCTGTTCCGGTTAATGACGTTGTTTCTTCTAGCTGTTCTTCTAGTTTATGTTTCATTGTATTTGTATTTTTTCCTCTCAATCTCACTCAGGAGTATATCACAATGCCACCGATTCTTCGTCTCCAAATAACGCCCTATCCTCCTGCGCTCGCTGTCGTTCCAGGATTTCTGCTTCAATTAATTCACGCTTACGACCGTACTTGTATCGGGACAATTCACAGATCATTTTCGCAAGCTCTTTTTCTTTTGGCCCAGGCCGTGGCGCAAACTGAACTCGCATGTTAAATGGACGTGATGCTGTATTATCAATCAAGAGACGAACGAGCGCAGTCAACCCCTCAACGTTCACCAGATCAAACTGACCAAACACGGGCGCGTATTCTTTTGCCAAAAACTCTGCATCATCTGTACCGACACGGAATGCAACTTTCGTTCCCACATTTCCGAAAATAGCATCACGGATTTGTGTATCGTTATTCTTCACGAGCTGACCAATATATTGATGCGCGATGATAAGATCAAGACCGTATTTTCGCGCTTCAGACAAAATAGCTGAAATGGAATCCGTTAAAAAGTTTTGAAACTCATCGATATACAGATAGAAATCTTTTCGGTCTGCCGAGTTCATGTCCGTACGCGATAGTGCGGCCATCAAGATTTTTCCAACGAGCACCATACCGATCAGATACGCGTTCAAATCACCAAGCTTTCCCTTGCTGAGGTTCAGAAGCAAAATCTTTCCGCTATCCATCGCTTCACGCACATTGAATGCGCTCTTCTGCTGACCGATAATCGGTCGCATAATATCATTCGTAATGAACGGCGTGAGCTTTGAAGTGATATACGGAACCATGTTTGCCAGCGATGCTTCACCACCAGCTTTTTGAGCTTCTTTTTGCCAGAAATCTTTCACGACTTGTGTTTTACATTTTGTCAGTTTGTAGGCACGGAAATCTTCGTCGGATAACACCTTCGGAATTTCCATGAGCGTTGAACCAGATTCCGGATCATCCATAATCAAAATCATGGCATTACGCATATACTGTTCAAACATCGGACCACCGGTCGCCTTCAGGTCATACAACTTATCAAAAATCTTCAACACTTCATTGATCACGAATGTGCGTTGCTCTGGATACGCTGGATCATATTCCAACAAATTCAACCCCATCGGACGGTCCACATCTGATGGATTGAAATAAATCACATCATCTGCACGCTCTTTTGGTACGTAGGTTAAACATTCTTCAACAAGATCGCCGTGCGGATCAATCACACACACGCCGTTCCCATTCATAATATCCTGACGAATGAGCGACGCCTGATACGCAGATTTTCCAACACCAGATCCTCCAATAATGTACATGTGGCGCCTTCGATCCTCCTGCTTCATGCGAATATCAAATCGATGACCACGATATTCTGAAACGCCAAGAATGATACCTTCTGTCGGCAAGTTTGTTGGAGGCAGAGCTGTTCGTGAAAGCAACCAATTGATCTTTGGCGTTTCTGTTGATGGAAGTGGGAGATGGAATACGGACGCCAGCTCCTCAGATGACATCGTGAGTTGATAGCGATGATCAAAGTGGCGATAAATAAAATGACGGATCATCGCAGACTTGAACGTTGGAACAGCCGTTGCAAATGAGTTGCCGTATTCATACACGTTGTACTGACCAAAGGAACCTAAAATATCATTCAAATAGCGCTTTGCATTTTCCGGCTTTTCTGATGAAACAACGATGCGGACATTCACATCTAATCCAGCCTTTGAAGCCTTTTCCTCAAGCCCCTTCACCATCTCTTCTTCAAGTGGAGACAACCGATATGGCTCATCAGGCTTGTGCTCCCCCGGCTTTGAACTACTCGCCATTTTTCCAACTTCTTTCTTAAACGTCTTGAAGACCTGACTCCCCTCAACATCCTTCAACTTCTTCCCCTGTTGCATGGCTTTTGCAATGCGAACGCCTTCACTTCTCCAGCTTTTATGCGCACTCCGAACAACGAATTGAACAGCGGCGCCATCACCATCCTCAATCTTCGACAATGCGTTTGTCAGGGAATTTAACGGATCTGATTCTAGCTTTCGATAGGTCTTGATCGGAAATGCGGACTGACGGCGAAATTTCAAATAGCTCCCAACAACAACACCAGTCGGAGAAAACATGTTGTAGTCCGGAACCTCATCAATGCTCGCGTGCGGATATTGCGCATGAATCTGTTCCTCAACAAACTGTCTACGCAGCTCGGGCACAGCGATATAAAACGAAATTTTGTTATTATGCGAAATGATTTCAAATGAAAAATGATCTTCGCGCCCAAACAACCACGCACCAAACCCCTTTTCTGAAGACAAAGAGCCGAGCGTTGCAAAAATCGTTTCCATCACAGAAATCAGCTCTTGAATCTGTTGTGTGCTTTTACCCTGTTCAACATCTTCTTTTCTTGTCTCCTTTGGAACACGCACCAACAACACCTTCATTGCAAATGCTGTGGAGGTGCGGCCTCGTCGGTTATATAATGCTCGGACGGCATACAGCAGGACCGTCACGAAAACAACGAAACCGAGGAGCGTTAAGACAAGAAGAACAATCGGATTGGTCAGAATCGCGCCGATGGAGAAATCTCCAAACGACGACGGCTGTGATACTGGATCAAATCCTTGGGCGTAGGCGGTATTCATGGTCGTTTTGAAGAATCTTCTTTTCGAGCATCAATCAAAAACTGAATCTTATCAACCTTAATCTTTGCCTGCTGTTCTAAGAAAAATTTATTCACATGAGGAATCGTTAATAACCATTTTCGAATCAATTCCAGTGCACGCTTCACCTTTAACGAGAGGTTTCGAACCATCACAGCAATTTCAGCGGACGCCTCTTCACCTTTTTGCTTAAAAACAGGTTGCACCTCAACCGGTAGCTTCCCATATATTTCACCTAGCTCTTCTTCTAAAATCTTCTCCACCTCCAACAACACCTGATCTTTTTGCACGACAACAGGAGCAGGTGCTACAGATGCAGGAGATCGCTCCACAACGGCAACAGGAGGAACCTCTGTTGGCGCCTCTTCCAAAAACTCCGCCTTCGCAGCCTCAACGGCCTCTGCAGCCTCTTCCTTTTCAAAAGGTGACTGCGCATTTTCAACCTGCGCTTCGGGCATCACAGGTGTCTCAAGAATCTCAGGATGAAGGTCGGCCATGTGCGTAGTATAGCATGGTAGCCATATCTTTTGACGAAAAATCAGCTATCCGTCATACTAAAATTGAAGTATGCGAAAAATCGATATTCATTCAGTGACATGGAAAGAGGGCAAACACTATGTTTCCCAGTGTTTAAATATCGATATCGCGAGCTTCGGACCCACCGAAGCAAAAGCTCTCGCCAATTTAAAAGAGGCGGTCGAGTTGTATCTTGACGACAACAAAACCCACAAACCAACTGAGGTCAAAAAACCACGCTTAGCTTCAATGAAGCTTGCGTATGCCTAAGCCGATACTTCTCCGAAGTCTATTGAAAAATCTTCAACGGTACGGATTTGTTTTTATCTCACAAAAAGGCAGTCACGCAAAATTTGCGAAAGGTCAGTTCACAACGATCGTCCCAATGCACGGAAAAGAGATTCCACATGGAACGTTTCGCTCGATTCTTCGACAGACGAATCTTACAGAAGAAAATTTGAAAAAATAATGGTATACTTTCTGCATGCCTGTTCGCCAAGCTGTTCGTCAAAACCTTGTTCATGAGTCAATGGAGTGGATTCATGTCTCTCGGAACCTTCCGCAGGATATTGAATATCTCAAGCGACGTTTTCATTTTCATCCCGTTGATTTACGAGATACCCTTCCCCCGCTCCAACGTCACAAGCTTGTAGAACGCTCGGAGTTAGGATACACGTTCATGATTTTAATTTTCCCAGTATTTGATCGAAAACTTAAAACGATCAGTACCGTGGAAGTAGATTTTTTCATCCTAAACAATGTCCTCGTAACAGTTTCGAACGTCCCATTTCAAGCCCTCGAACAGCTTTTTGATACCTGCAAACGTGATGCATTTGCTCGCAATGAAACGTTCGGGCCAAACATCATGCATCTCCTATTGTGGATCCTCGAACATATCTACGAATCTCTCTTCCCGATGGTTTCTCATATTTCAGCAGATATTGATGAAATTGAAAAAGACCTGTACGAAACAAACCAACGACGAGTCATCATGGAGATCTTACGCATTAAGATCAACATCGTAAATTTCAGAAAAGCGATGCATGCCCATGTCAAGGTGATCGAAGCACTAATACATTCTCCGCTACGAACACCGGATTCGGAATCAAAAATTTTTATCAGCGAACTCGTTCAACATACAAAAGAAATTTGGGATTCCATCGAATTGCAAAACGACACAATCAACGCGCTGCATCAAACACACGGATCATTGATCGATAACCGAACCAATGACGTGATCAAAATGCTCACATTTCTTTCCGTACTTCCAATCACACTCACACTCATCACCTCAATCTTTGCAATGGAAACCGGCAGCGTTCCATTTAGAGGCGACCCATTCGGTTTTTATAAAATCATAACAATCCTCGTTATCGCGGGTATTGGGATGATTGTGTATTTCTGGAAGAAGAAGTGGTTTTAAGGCATGAACATAACGGTCTCATATACCCCCGAAAAAGACGCGGAAAATCATGTACGTGCTATTTTTGATAATGTCTACAATACATACGGACAAACCGGCATGAAGGAGCGGCTGCTTGCAAAGGTTGAGCTGGATACGGTCAAACAAATACTAGAAAAAACAATGATCGGAACAAGGCACTTGAAGAGATTGCAATACTATTCACGGAACGAACAGACCGAGACGCACTCGAACAAAAAGCAAAGGACCTTGAAACGACGTGGTCGAAGCTTGGGAACCAAATCATCTTTCAGCTAGAGGCGCTATATAATCAAAATTGCCCATTTGATACGGTTCATATCGACTTCACTACATTACCAATTTGTCCGTATAACATTACAGAAAAACAGATCTTCATCCACGCTGCACCCGGCATTCAAACGCAACTCAGGATTCTGTCACACGAATTGAATCACTTTTTCTTCTATCAAATCTATAGTGATGCTCTTGGACAAAAACTTGGAAAAGCGAAGTTTGAACTCTTAAAAGAATCCCTGACGATTTTTACAAACCCAGAACAAAGCGGAAAACCAGACGAAGAAACGCTGCGAAAATTGTTTATCGAAAATCACGCGAGAGGTCTAGCCCACGCCGTACAGCTCGGAACGGATTTTTTGTTGCATTGACGTATTTTCCGGAAAAAAAGCCCCGTAAAACAAGCGCACATTATGCTATGTTTTACGGGGTTGTTAACGTTACAAATGAACGATTCCGGCTATTTCTTCAGTACACGCATGAGTTGCTTGGCCTTATTTTCTGAGTGTCGAATATACGCCTCGAGATTCTCGATCTTTTCAAGATGGCTATTATTCAGCTGATAGAGCTCATCGAGTTTCAACTTCTCGATGAAGAATCTATCGTGAGAAACGACGAGCATCGTCCCATGATATCCAATGATCGCCTCTTCCAGCGCATCCATTGCTTCAAGGTCTAGATGATTCGTCGGCTCATCTAAAAGTAATACATTTTTTTTCAGCGCAGAAAACAATCCGATAAGGATTCGCGCCCGCATTCCAGGACTGAGGACTTCAATCGGTTCTCTCGCCTGTTCAGCTGAAACACCATATCGCGCAAGAAGCGCAAAGCTTTGCGTCGTATCAATGCGTGAACGATCTACGAGGTACTGAATCGGAGTCATGTCCCGAGGCAAAGAATCGTGCTCTTGCAACATATCGCCCATACGCACACCACTTCCGATTTGTACCGTTCCTGTGAGAGGCTTGAGATATCCTGATACCGTCTTCAGAAGCGTAGATTTACCAGAACCGTTCAATCCAAGAATACCGACCCGAGTACCGAAAGGTATGTACAACGAAATCGGACCAATCACGAATTCGTCTGAATACCCGGCCCGTACATCAGTCAAGACGATGTCACGATTTCCTTCGCCGAGATCTTCGCCTATATCAACCTCAAGCGGAACACGCTCAAAAGGCTTTTCAACAACATCCATTTGTTGAATACGCTTCTCAATTGTCTTAGCGCCTTTTGCAGACTTCCCTGCACGATCTCTCTTAAATCCTCGCAAAAATTTATCATTATCCGTTCCTTTCCATTTTGCACCTTCAGTTGATCGTTTCTTCATTTGCAATGCACGATCTTCAAGGCGCCCAATCTCCTCTTGCTGAGCATTGAATTCCTGAAGCTGACGAATTCGCTGCTTTGACTTTGCAGCCAAGTAATCTGTATACGTTCCGCTTGTCGTAGCAACGGTATGCGTCATCCAATCAAGTTCGATAATCTTATCTGCAATACGATCGACGAATCGACGATCATGCGAGACGACGAGAATCGTCGCTCGTGACTTACGCAAGTAGGCCTCGAGCCAAGCCAGCGCTGAAAGGTCGAGATTGTTCGTCGGCTCATCCAACAACAGCACATCATCTTCACGCATAAGAATCGCGATTAATGCGATTTTGCTCTTTTGACCGCTCGAGAGCTCAGAAATAGGCATCTCCAACGGAATCCGCTCCATTCCAAAGCCGGAAAGCATCATCCTAGCATGCGTATCGAATTCATAACCATGCATTCTCTCGAACAACCCAAATGCATGTTCATACCGTAATCGCACACTCGGCTCATCAAGATGATCCGCTAATTCCGTCATCTCCTTCTCTGCAAAAGCGAGTCGTGTCTCACCACGCAAGTACTCAATAATCGAGGCCTCACCGATAGCACTAGTGTCTTGCGGGAGGTATCCAACACGCGCATTTGGACCGAAATCAAATGATCCCGCATCAGGCTCAATCAATCGCGCGAGGATTTTCAGGATCGTCGATTTACCAGACCCATTCTGTCCAACAAGAACCCCGTGTTGGCTATCGCCAAGCACAAAATCCACACCAGATAAAACGGGCGCCGTACCGAATCTTTTTTCGAGTCCTTGTACCTGTATCATAGCTCCCTTTCCGTTTGTCCGCCGTTAGCGACGCTTGTAGTATTCCGTAACAACAGCATTCGCACAACCACAGGTGAACGCAGATAGCTGGCTTAGGACATCACCGATGACCTGCCGAGTAACTTGCGTATTCTTTCGAAAGATGTCCAGCACCTGATCCATCGTTTCCGGTTTCATGCTTAACGATTCGCCAACTCCGACGTCCCAGTCGGTCACGGAAGCGAGCGTCGCATAGCACATACCAAGCTCTCTCGCGAACAGACACTCTGGATACTGAGTCATGTTCACGATATCCCATTCGTTTCTAATAAAGAATTTACTTTCCGCAGTCGTAGAGAAGCGTGGCCCCTGAATCACGACAACCGTTCCATCACCTTGAAATTTCGAGCCGACGGCTCGTTGAAGCGCGCGGATCATCTCAATGCGAAGCGCCTGACAATACGGCAGCGCCATCGGCAAATGGACAAACGAGCCATCGGATTCGACGGAATCAGCATCCCGTCCAGATGTGAAATTCACAAATTGGTCAGGAACGACGAAAAAACCAGGCTCTATCGTTTTCTTCAGACTTCCTACAATACAAGTCGAAAGCACCGTAGACACACCAAACGATTTCATTGCAGCCAG
The DNA here is from genome assembly GCA_018063105.1 of Patescibacteria group bacterium. GTDB lineage: Bacteria > Patescibacteriota > Patescibacteriia > 2-12-FULL-60-25 > 2-12-FULL-60-25 > JAGOQX01. The sequence continues at coordinate 40,179 of JAGOQX010000003.1, read as the reverse complement.
ATTCGCCTTGTATGGTATCCGATGTGGTGCGATCCGATGGTCAGCACCGTGTCGCGGAAGAAAAACCACATCCGTATCACCTACTTTTCCGATAAGAAGCTCATCGGAAGGAAAACCATACGGTGTTGATACGACGACGCGCCTTTCAACTAGAAGTTCCGGATACTGTTCAAATCCACTTCCTCCGATAATACCAATCGAACGTCTACTCTCCATGTTCAAGTCCCGACCAGATGAGATCATCGAAAATCTCCTGGGAAAATGCAGTGAGTTCTTGATCAACCGCCATCAAGTTACCAGAATCCATTGCACCCCATGCGCAACCCGGTCCGCACAACGCCATAGCGTCGAGATCATCAAACGCGGAATGAAGGAGCGGCAATCGACAGCGCCACTGCTGAACCACCTCTGTTTTTGCGATCCGAAAATCCGCATTAACAGATTGCACGTGACCAAGATCACCCCCTGAGAACGGACAGTTTGACAACAACCCATTTGGACGAACGACAAGTTGGTTGCCGTAACAAGTACAATCAACCGGAAAAAAGTCCTGAGAACGGAATGCCATAACCTTTTTTCCTACTTGATATTCACGTCCCTGGCGTTGCAGCGTACGATTCCAATCAAGAACGGCCTGAACCGATTGTCGAACAAATTCTGTACGATCAATCCATGGTGCAATTCTCACAAGCGTTTCCCCCTTCAGGAAATTGAATCCAACATTCATCAACCCCATTGATCGCAGAATCTCACTAAATTCTTTGAACTCAACGACCGTATATGGGGTAATCGTTGCAGAAATAGCCAAGCGGACACCACGATCTTGCAGATGCCGAAGCATCGACAAGATATCATCATACGTTCCATGACCATTGCTATATACACGGAACCGATCGTTCGCTTGACGCGGACCATCGAGGCCGACAGAGATCAACACGTCATTCGCGATACACGCCTCGACAATCCCCTCGTCGATCAACGTTCCATTCGTTGCGAGCATTAGATTCAAACCCTTAACGGGAAGACGCTTCTCTGATCTTAGCTTCGAAATCGACGATAGCGAGGAATAGAATGTTGGCTTATTCAACAAAGGCTCACCACCATAGAAGATAACGTAACTCTCGCCCTGCTCATCATCAGCAAGATGTCGCGACCAAAGCTCTAGTCCAGCGTCGGCATCCGTCGAAGACAACAAGTCCTCGCCGTATTTCTTTGCAAGCCCCGGCACTGGGCAATAGGAGCAATTGAAATTGCAACCCTGCGCAAGCAACAGATACAGGATCTTCGGCTCTGAAAGCTTGCCCATAAGTGAGTTTTTCACAGACTCAAACTCTAAATCATCCTCTTTCGACGAAGAAACCAGGAGTCGAGATTTCTGCAATTTGTCGAAGAGCGGATTCAGAGGCGACATGTCCGAAAGAAACTTCTTCCAATCTTCAATAGTGCAATACACTGGAGCTGGATGAAGCTGATGAAATGCAACAACCCAACCATCTCGTTCACGCGTCTTCAAGTATCTCGAGAGAAGCATGGTTCAACTACCTTTCTCTATGAGAAGGGGCCCCACCTCGTTCGAGATGGGGCCCCGTGTGAGGGAGATGTGCGTCGTTCGCGCGGTCTACTAGGCGAACTTCGCGTCCTGGAGCGCGCGGTACTGGTCCGCGGTGAGCTTGACCTTCCCGTCGTCGTCGTCTCGGATCTCGAAGGTGCCGTCCGGCATCTTCTCGATCTCCGGGCAACAGCCTGCGACGCCGCAGAGCACCACGACGTTGCTGCGCGCCGTCCTGTTCTGGCCCTTGTTGCCTTCGTTCTTCCCGTTCATGAGACAGCCTCCGTATCAGTGCTTTGATTAGCACTGAAAATGTATTACCATGGTCATGAACGAGCTGTCAAGCCTAAATACCATGCATCTCATCATCCTCTACGGTCCACCGGCGAGTGGAAAATTGACGATCGCCAAGGAGCTTTCGAAAAAAACCGGTTTTCCCCTTCTGCATAATCATTTGATTGCGGATTTTGGAAATGCTCTGTTCGCATTCGGCACGGATGAATACGTTGAATTCGCGACAATGTTGCGGACCATGGCGATCGATGCCGCGCTCAAGGCCGGCACCCCTGGACTAATCATGACATTTGCATTTGGATTGGAAACAAAGGAGGGCAAACACGATGAAGCCATTCTCAAAACAATCTCACAGCGCGTAAAACAACATGGTGGAAAAACGACATTCATTCACCTGGCATGCGATGAATCCGTTTTGCTGCAACGCGTCACCAGCGAAAGCCGAAAACATTTTCACAAACTTTCAAAGCCTTCCGTCTTGAAAAAACTTATTCACACATACAACCTCGAACGTCCAATTTCATTTGCAGAAAGTTTGACGATTGATACGACGACGGTATCGGCCAAGAATTCTGCAAAAAATATCATCAAACGAATGAATTAAAAAATCAGCTGACACTTTGCCAACTGATTTTTTTGCTCGGACTACAACTTACAGCAATACAATCTCGTTGCTGTTCCGGTTCGTTGCATGCCGTTCATGAATGGATTTGATGCTGGACAGATTGGGGCCAGGCCGTCATTTATGTAGCCGGTCCAAACGCATGCGCCTAAAACGGTATTTGGCGCATGAATGCTTCCACTAGTGTAGATTGTGTTATTTGTGAAAAGGCCATATGACGGCGTCGCAAGCTGCGTATACGTTGTATTGGTCTTATCCGTAAAATACCCACCAGCCGTACCACCATTCCCCTTTACCCCATACGAAAGCCCATCAAAATCTCCACCCGTCGCGCCATTAAATCCGTACACAGCCGTACCAGAGCCGACGTTTGCCGTTTGCGCAAACAATCCATACGTCGTTCCCTGCGCCTGCACACCACGCACACCACCTGTGAATGCACCGCCATATCCACCAGCAGCATTTGAAAAACCTTGAATACCAGTTGAAGTTCCAGCAAAGCGACCACCAATTGTTCCACCATCAGCCATCACAGCAGTAAATGCCGGACCAACAGTAAGAGAGAGAGGACCAGTCATTGAATCACCTGTTTTGTTGACGAAGAGACCACCGCCGGTTGGCCAAGAGGTGATGCAGTCGGCTTCGGCACCTGGATAAAAGCAGAATTTTCGGGCTTGAACGCGGCCTTCGTTGCCGGGACCAACATAATTCGGGGGAACACGATCAACCATCAAATCACCCTTGTGATTAATGATGAGCGAACTTGCATTGCCTCCAAACCAATTACCCATGTAGAAAGTTGCCAACCCTTGCTGATTAATTTTAAAGGCTTTTCCACTCGTTAAATTAACATCTGATTTTAGTATCGCATCGTTAACTATTGTTCCAACGCCGGTCACTGTCAAAGTAGAACCCACAGTTGCCCCGCCATCAATATTAATTTCAGCTCCAGTTTGCTGGCCCCCTCCTGCAGTATTCCAAATTACACCGGCAGTATTTCCTTGCGGAGGAGAAAATGCAGGCGCACCCTTCCACGTTTCTCCGAAAGCGACTGCGGGAAAACACAAGCCTAATGATAACAAGGCAATAACTTTTAAGTAATCACGTTTCATATTAACAAAAGTATACCACATTCTATTTCAATATTTAAAAAACGGGCGCGGTCCAAATTTGAACCGCGCCCGTACAAGTTACTTACAGTTACTGATGTAGTGGCCACCGATCGTGACTCCGCCCGAGATATGAACCAGATGAACCTTCGAGGAACCAGATTCTGGCCAAAGAGCGACGGGCCCAACTGCCTTGCCATCCAAAGCATAAAACTGTGCCGGAGAGATTTGATCCACAGTCGTGACCCTCAAGCTTCCATCAATCGAGGGAGGCTGGGTACCAACTGCAAGAAACGTGCCGAACTTCATTGAGAGCACTGGTCCGTAGCTCCCAAAACTCGGCCTCGTGTACGGCGTCCACGTAGCCATGTTATCGGTCACGTGATAGACATAAGAATCCGCGTTGCCACCAACAACAACTCCGTGGCCGGTCACGAAGAGGTCCTGCGGAGACGTGCCATGAACCCCAGTCAGCTCCATCGCCTCGACTGGCACCTGGACGATCTTCCAGGTGACACCGTTGTAGAACCAGAGAACACCGCCAACCGCATTCGATGCCTTGTCAATGCGATATCCAGTTGCGAAAACATGCGAAGCGTCGGTACCCCAGATGTGCACCGCGGCGAAGGCAAGATCACCCGCCTTCATCGGATTCGGAAGGTTCGTATCGATCCAGTTCGCACCGGACTTCATCCAAACCTTGCTGAACCCCGCATCCTGACCAAGGAGGAACACATGATTTGCATCGCTCCCCCAAACGTCTGCGAAGGAAATCGCGTTGGGGGCGTTAGCCTCCACAGTCCAGGTACCGTTCACCCGGTGATACAGGACCGCCTGCATGACGGACTCCGAGCCAAGCCACACGTCGCCAGCGCCTGAACCCCAGATACCACGAACCTTCGGAGGATCGCTAGGCAGCGCCTCGAGATGAAACGCTCCGCCGTACCAGTGCGCGACGACGCCCTTGGCGTAGGTTGCGGCGGAGATGTAGAAGTCGTCTCCGCTCGTTCCCCAGATCCCACCGACGAGCTGAACGTCCGCCGGCTGGTTGTTCTGATCCGGGATCTTGAAAGCGTCGAACAGCGGATCACGCGTCCAACCGGAGCAGCTGAACGAGTTCAGGATGCCCGCATCCGTCGTCGTAGTCGAAGCACCGCCCGAACCGCCGACGCCGGCGTCTGTGGTCGTGGTGGTTGCGCCACCCTGACCGCCAGTACCCGTCGTCGTCATTCCGCCGGAACCACCCGAGCCACCGACGTTCGTTGCACCAGCGCTTCCGCCGGTATTCGTCGTCGTGTTGCCGCCGAATCCGCCTGCGCCACCCGCGTGGGTTGCGCCAGCGCTACCGCCCGAACCGCCCGTCCCCGTGGACGTACCGCCCGAGCCGCCGACCGACGTCGTGGACCCACCGCTACCAGCGTGACCACCCATGCCGCCGCTGCCGGCTGCGCCCGTGTGGCCGCCGGTCCCCGTCGTGCTGCAGTAGAACGCCGTGCAAGGCGCCGTGTCAGTATCACCGATCTCGTATTCCAAGACGGGAGACGTACCGCACCCGAACACAACGATCGACGTGCCGAACATGAGAAGCGACGCCTTGACGGCCCCGCCCCTCGAGAGCCGAAGGATTCGCTTGCTCATCGAAGTCTCCTTACTAAAATTGAAAAGAGCGCTAGCCGAGGACCATCCCCGACCAGTTCACGCACGCCATGCGGCGATCGTGTACCAAGAATACAAAATCATAAAAACGGGGTTTTGTCAACTTTCAGACCCCTGGATATATCAAAAGAACCGGGGCCACGATGGCACCGGTTCACGAGACAAACGAGTCTAGACGCTAGAGCACGTCGAGCTGCTTCACGATCCACTCCACCATTCTGGGTTGGATCATTGGATTCGGAGTCGAGGTCCCCGTACTCCAGCGATGGATCGTCGTGACCGCAACCTCGAACTGAAACGCCAGCACCATATCCGCGAGAAAATCACCCTCGATGCACTGGCGGATGATGTCGGGAAAGACTTTCGTATCCCCCTTCTTGTGTCGCTCACACAGATCACGAATCACCGACTTCCGATCAGATGCTTCCATACCTCCTCCAATCACGTTCTACGTATCATTGTTCTGACGCTCCTGTCAAGATGAATACTGTGATATACTTCTATCAATTCTATGGAACAACGCTCTTCTACAAGCCGATATATTCTGACGGCTTTGGCCATCATTCTCGTCATCACCACGTTTATTCTTGTGGGGCTGAACGCGCTCACACTCGAACAACGCATGCGAGCAGGTGTATCAATTAGCAATCCAACGTTGCTTTCCAATCAAGGATATATTGAAGGGTACAAAGCGGCACGAAAAAAATATGCAGCGCTGTGTGCGATTCCAGTTGATAACGTCACAAGTTTTTCAGGAACGATTCAAGCGATCAATTCAAACGGTTTTACCGTTACCGCGCTAACGCTTGATACAGATTCAAAAGTAGACGGGATTAGCGATGATCGTGAAATTACAATGACGTCAGATACAAAGATTCAAAAAATCACCGACAAGACACCAGCAGAAATGGCTGCGGAAGATTCAGCAAAAGCACCTCCAACACCGTACAACGTCACCCTTCTTCAACTAAAAGATCTGACCGTTGGTCAGACCGTTACCGTGAGCAGCGCAACCGATGTTCGTCTTGAACCGGTTATCACCGCAACAACTATTACCGTGCGTTAATCGTTCTCTTCTTTGTTTTCTTTTCGTTCACGGTTCTTCTCAGGCTTATCAATTTTTTCGAATCTCTCTTTTTCTTTTTCACTAAATACTTTACGTGAGTGTTGAATTTTCGTAATGGCAGCATTCATATTTGCCCGAGCCGGTTCTGGCAATTCTTTCGAATCATCAAGTACGCGCTGAACGGAAGATTCAAATTCAGGCATAGGCTCTTGAACCGTTTTGCGCATCTTCAACGTCAACAACTCATGCTCATGTAGTCGACGCTGAAGATGCTTCACCTGTACAGCAACTTTTGCCGTTGGAGATACAGCAACCTTTTCTTCAACACGCTCGATCTCCTGTCGAACGGAATATAACGGATGATCTGGCAACACCGCATCTGACGAATACGCATACACGCCGGTGGCACTCACAGCCATGCTAAACATAGTGACGCCAACTGCAGGGACCTTCCAGCCAATGGTACGCAGATCTGACCAAGCCATGGTCGAACCTACAAGCTCACGGTGCAAATCACGCACAAACACGGGCCGCGGGTCAGCGGTTGCTGCAATTTTCCGGAGAGATCGTTTCAGAAGCCAGTTCATACTGTTATATACAAGAATAATCTACTTTTGTTTCAAAACCCGTTTTAAGGCCGATAATGCGCGGTGCGACTGGACTCTGAGGGCTCCGGCCGTTTTCCCAAGACGTTCGGCGATATCGTCGTAGGACCAACCTTCCAGGTATTTTAAACGCACAATTTCTGCGTCCTCGGAGGGCAACGTCCCAATAGCATGCCATAGTCGCCGTTCATCATGACGCAGAGACAAGCGCTCAGCCCAATCAACACGATCCCAATCTGTGTTTTCAATCGCCTCCAAGTCCACGTTCTGTCGCGTCTTTTCAACATAATTGATCAGATGATTTCGAGCAATGGCATAGATCCAAGAAGACTGGCTAATGGCCGGATCGTAACTTTCAAACGCAGCAAACGCTTTCAAAAAAACGTCATGCGTTAAATCCTCCGCAACTTCACGATTGCTTTGAACGCGATACAGCAAATAGCGATACACCCGTTTGATGTTCGTTTCGTAAAATGCAGAAAACTGTTTTGTGTCCATTACTATAACCCAGCGTCTCGCATCTGCTCCAACAATTTTCGCTGGTCTTTATTCAATTTGCGTGGAGCTTCTGCCGCGATCGTCACAAGCTGATCTCCACGATTTCCGGAACGCGTGGATGGAAATCCTTTATGGCGAATCTGAAATACGGTCCCCGGATCTGTTGCTTCCGGAATTTTCAACGTTCCTTTTCCATCAACCGTATCAATTTCAATTTCTCCACCTAAGGCAAACATCGAAAATGGAATGTGCACAGTCGACAACACATTCAACCCATCACGCGTAAAGACCGAATGTGATTTCACACGTGCACGGACGTACAGATCGCCGGCGACACCGTTTGCGCCAGGATATTCTCCTCCGCCAGATACGCGAACAGCTTCGCCGTCATCAATGCCGCCAGGGATCGGAATATCCAATTCTTTTGTTTTTCGTTCAATCCCCAACCCCTTACACGTTGCACACGCTTCTTTCGGACGCGAACCAATACCCGCGCATTCCGGACAGGTTGCATTTGTTTGAATCGTTCCAAACATCGTGCGTGCAGATTGACGCACCGCACCCTGACCATTACAGGTCTTACACGTTTCCCGCGACGTTCCCTGCTTTGCGCCTGACCCGTCACATGAACCGCATTTATCGTTCACATACAATGACACGCGTTTTGTCACACCCTTCACGCTCTCCAAGAAATCAATCGTCACTTCTGTTTGAATATCATTGCCACGACGCTGACCTCCGCGCGCATTTCGTTGGCCTCCAAATCCAAACATATCGCCAAACATGTCACCGAGATCCTCCATGTTCATCGAGAACCCACCATCAAATCCACCGAAGCCACCTGGACCGCCCGGCGCACCTTGTTGCTCAAATGCAGCGGATCCGAATTGATCGTATTTCTTTCGCTTCGCCTCATCACCAACAACCTGGTACGCCTCATTAATATCTTTAAATTTCTGCTGATCACCACCCTTATCCGGATGATGCTCGTGCGCTAAACGTCGAAAGGCTTTTTTCACCTCGTCTTGCGTCGCTTCTTTTTTGACGCCGAGGACGGCGTAGTAGTCTTTAGACATTGCGTAATGTGATGTTAATTCAACAACTTTGGCTCCCCCGCTTCTTCCACATTTCCAAATTGCTGTTCGTATCGTTGCAAGTTATCGGTCAATGCGTGAAGGATCCGTTTCATGTGTGCTGGTGACACAATTAAGCGCGACACGAGCTCACCTTGTGGCGGATGCGCGAACATAAAGTCTAGCACGAACTCTTCCTTCGCATGGCTCACCTGCATCATGTTGGCATAGCGACCCTGGAGGATTTCATCCGGCGCTTTAATGTTCATTTCTGGCATACCGATTAGCTCTGGGTGAAGTCACCTTCTTTTGGTTCTTCTTTCTTTGGTTCATCCTTTGCCGGCTCATCTGGTGTCGCATTCTCACTCACGGTTGCTGCGTCGTTCTGCTGCTTCTTGTACATGGCTTCACCAACTTTTTGTGCTGATGTGGCAAGCGCATCACCCGCCGCCTTAATCGCTTCAACGTCTTCGGATTCTTTCAACTTTTTCAATGCTTCCAATTTTTCTTCAACGTCTTTGCGATCCATCTCTGCAACATCCTTTGCTTCCTTCAACATCTTTTCTGTTGTGTAGATCATAGTCTCTGCCATGTTGCGAGCCTCAACCAATTCACGATGTTTCTTGTCATCCGCCGCATTCATCTCCGCATCCTTCTTCATGCGTTCGATTTCATCCTTCGACAAATTCGTGCTTGCGGTAATCGTAATCTTTTGCTCTTTGTTCGTTGCCTTATCAACGGCCTTCACAGACAAGATGCCGTTCGCATCAATGTCAAACGTGACCTCAACTTGTGGAACGCCGCGTGGCGCTGATGGAAGACCGGACAATGTGAAGCGACCGAGGGAACGATTGTGTTCCGCGATATCGCGTTCGCCCTGCAAGACATGAATCTCCACGGAGGTTTGACCATCAGCAGCTGTCGAGAAGATCTGTGACTTTGCCGTTGGGATCGTGGTGTTGCGCTCAATGATTTTTGTCATCACGCCGCCCATGGTTTCAAGACCGAGGGACAATGGGGAAACGTCCAAGAGCAACAACTCGCCCTTCAAATCACCCTGTAAGTTTCCGGCTTGCACCGCAGCACCGATCGCGACAACCTCATCTGGGTTCACGGAAATGTTTGGTTTCTTGCCGAAGAACGCTTCAACGGTCTGCTGAACAATTGGCATGCGTGTCATTCCACCAACCAAGATGATCTCGTTGATATCTGATGCGGACAACTTTGCATCGGCCAACGCTTTCTTACATGGTTCCAATGTTTTCTTCACCAACTCACCGGTCAATTCTTCGAACTTGGCACGTGATAATTTCAACAATAGGTGACGAGGACCGGATGCATCACTCGTGATAAACGGCTGATTGATTTCTGTTTCCATTGCAGAGGACAGTTCAATCTTTGCTTTTTCCGCAGCCTCCTTAATACGTTGCAATGCGAGATTATCTTTGGACAAATCAATCCCTTCGGACTTCCGGAATTCATCCACGATCCATTTGATCACAACCTGATCAAAGTCATCACCACCAAGATGCGTGTCGCCATTCGTCGCCTTCACTTCAACGGTGTTCTGATTTGTAGCCGCATCAAATGCAATTTCCAACACAGAAACATCGAATGTTCCGCCACCCAAATCGTATACAACAATCTTTTCATCTTTCTTACGATCGAACCCATACGCGAGTGCCGCAGCCGTTGGCTCGTTGATAATACGCGAGACCTTTAAGCCAGCAATTTCACCCGCAACTTTTGTTGCTTGGCGTTGTGAGTCATCAAAATAGGCTGGGACGGTGATCACGGCCTCTGTAATCGTTTCACCAAGACGAGCTTCTGCATCTGCCTTCAACTTTTGCAACACCATGGCAGAAATTTCTTCTGGCGCATATTCTTTTCCACCCATGACAACGCGAAGACCATCGCCCTTTTGTGCAAGCTTATATGGCAACCACTTTGCATCACGTTGAACCTCTGCGTCTGCCCAGCGACGACCGATCAACCGCTTCACGCTGAACAATGTGTTTTCTGGATTCACCACACCCTGACGCTTTGCAATTTGTCCGACCAGCTTTTCACCAGCCTTTGACATCGCAACAACAGATGGTGTTGTCTTTGCACCTTCCGCATTTTCAATCACCTTTGGCTGTCCACCTTCGATAACGGATACGCAAGAGTTTGTTGTTCCTAAATCGATACCAAGAATTTTTCCCATATATTTTTTTATTGTTGAACGTTAATGGTTATTGTTTTTCCTTTTGGTGTTTCGAGTTTTGGCATTTCAATCTTCAAAATACCATCCTTAAAACTTGCCTTTGCTTCTTCCTCTTTTACTCCGGCCGGCAATGCGATCTGTCGCGTGAATGAACCGGACCGAATTTCTTTGCGATAATAATCCTTCTCATCAACTTCTGTTTTTCGCTCTGTTGAACCGCTGATTGTGAGCACGCCGTGTTCAACCGAGATCTGAACATTTTTTGCATCAACTCCCGGAAGTGCGGTTTCAATCACCACGAGATCTTTTCGATCGTACACATCAATGGCTGGAATCAATCCGCCACCACGAGCTGAAGGCTGTAATGATGTTTCAAAGAATGTATCCATAGTGTTATGCAGCTATTGTTGTTGCAACGATGACTTTCGCCGGACGAAGAAGTTTTCCGTTCAATTTCCATCCAGGCATCACGGCTCGAATAATCTGACCGTCCGCGAGGTCTGCTCGCTCCTCTTGCCCAACCACTTCATGGATCGCGAGATCAAAATGACCTTCAATCGAAACCTGTTCAAGACCAATTTCCGTAAATGTATTTGACCACAGAGACTTCACGGCCTTCATTCCCATAATCCAGTTCTCCACTTTTTTCCGCTCAACATCTGGCACATTGGAAAGGTCTGGAAGAAATGTTAATGCTTGTTCGAACTGATCAATAACCGGAAGCATTTCATCGAGGAGTCGTTGATTGGCAAACTTTGCATAGTCCCCGCGCTCCCGTTCCGTGTCTCGTTTTAAATTTGCATAATCTGCTTGAGCTCGTTTCCATCCTGCCAAATATTCCTCGCAGTGCGCACAGGCAGATGTTTCTTGGACCGGTTCTAATGTTTCATCCATAGTTTTAGTGTTGTGACATTAATTCTTGAATCGTTGAAAGAAGAGCAAATCCACGACGGTAGTCCATTCGCATCGGACCGAGAACTCCGAAGAGTGTGCCGTCTTCAAGGGTAAACATCATACTGCTACATGCGCTTCCGAATGGACACTGCTGACCGATCAATGCAACCGGCTGATCAAATCGCGTTCGGCGCACGGCGTGAAGCACTTCATCCAACCGATCGAGAATTTGACCAAGGCTCACCATGCGATTCCAATCTCGGAATTCCGGTTGAGCAAAGAGTTGTGAGAGACCGGTGTAATATGTATCCGCTTCTCCGATCCCGACCACGATCGCATTTCCTGAAATTTCCGCGATTCGTTTTGCAATCAATTTTATCCGACGTATCCGATCCACTTCATCCGTTGCAAGCTGTTCAAGTTCCTGCCGATCACGCTTTCCCAGTGGACGATGATCCAGAAGCTCATCAACATACAATCGATATCCTTGCTCCGTTGGAATGCGGCCGGACGATGTATGTGGCTGCATCATCAAACCCTGTTCTTCCAACTGAGCAAACCAATTTCGAACCGTCGCCGAACTCACATCTAACCGATGTTTTTCAACCAAAGACTGCGAACCAACTGGCTCGGCCGTTTCTATCACTTCTTCGACTACGAGGGCAAAAAGCCGTTTTAAACGCTCATCCATACTTAGCAGTCAATACTTTAGAGTGCTAGCTCAGAGGCGTCAAGAGCAGATTTCTTTCACTAAAATACGGACATTCTCAAATGTATCAATGTCGAAGACTATTGGATCGTTTTGCCGATGTCAAAAAATTCTCCCCGCTAATCACGCCCTTCCCCGTCTGTATCTCTAGCTCCTTCCGTGCATTCTTCGCAATCTGCCCACCTTTCTTTGCAGGAATTTTGTTTTGATTCAGTCCGTCTGCTTTGACACTCTCCGCAATTTGTCGCGTGGACATTTCAGCAAGAGCAGTTAAAATTAACTCCGCCTCATTCATGTGATCACGGAGATTATCCGTCCGTCCAAGGCTTTTCAACTCTTTATGCTCTTTCACGTTTATATCAGCCCACTCTTGGTGGATGATATTGGTAAGAGTCGCATATTCGTCGCCTTCTTTAACATCATGATCTTTCCAATAGTCCGTGAGCTTATTTCGCACCTCCTGCCCCATCATGCGCTGTTGGATCCATTTTTCACTTCGTCCATGCTTTTTCCAAAGGTCTCGTGCGCGATCAATTCCCTGTGATGGATCTTGAATTTCAGCGATTCGCTCAGTACCAACACGCGCTAACCATAGCTTCAGAGGCTCTGCTTTTGGTGATGGAATCGATTGAATCAACCGCAACAAAGACTCAATATTTGCAACATCCGTATTATAAAACTTGCCATCAGCGGACTTCATTTTCAGTTGGTCACATTTTGTGACCAACTGACTTCCTTCCTTATTAAGTCGATTTTTTAGCGTCGTCCAATAACTTTTTGCTCTTTTAAAATCCGGCTGCTCAATAAGCACGCCAACGACATCAATCACGGAAAAATACCACTGATCATTGTGCCAGATCTTACGAATGGACTGTTGTTCAAACGGGACAATAGTATTCATATGATTGATACGTAATTCTTTATACTTCAATCATAACAGAAATAGAACAAAAATAGAACACGTTGTCAACCCTCTAATCGATACAAAAATACATTCTCTTTTTTTGCGAGAAGTGGCAATTCTGCAATGGAAAATGCATGAGAAATAATGACGGTTCCCGGCTTTAGCTCTTTACGCAACTTTGGTAAGAGTCTCTGAATTGAACCTGGCAATAAATACAAAAACACAACCTGTGTTTCTTTTGGCAATCGCGTATTCCAAAAATTTCTGCAAACAAATGTCGTCCGATGCCCCACATGAAGAAACCTTGCTCGGAGACGTGCGTACCATACGAGCACAGGATTAATTTCAATACCCGTTGCAATAGCCCCATGTTGTGCTGCCTCAATGCTAATTGATCCTTCCCCTGATCCGATTTCAAGCACGTGCATGCCAGGTGAAAGTTGCGCAAGCTCTATCATCAAATGACGCGCACGATCCGTTGTTGCAACAAATGGCGCAGCTGAAAAAGTTCCAAACAATAAAAAAGCAGCATACAGACAGCCAACACCACTAGCCAAGACCATCAGGAACATCACGAACAGTTCAATACTCTGAAGCATATCTTATTCGTATCGTAACGCTTCGATGGGACTAAGTTGAGCTGCACGACGCGCAGGAAAAAATCCGAAGATCACACCAATAGCTGCAGACACACCAAACCCGATTGCAGCTCCATTCCATGGAATTTCAAAGGTCCATCCGGCCTGAAACTGAGAAATGATATAGATACCAAGCCAGGTCAACGTAAATCCAAGTAACACACCGATCAATCCTGCGATCACCGTGAGCATGACGGCTTCAGCTAAAAATTGACCTAAAATATCTCGACGCCGCGCACCCAATGATTTCCGCAACCCAATCTCTCTCGTCCGCTCTGTCACGGTGACATACATGATATTCATGATTCCAACTCCCGCGACCACAAGCGAAATCGATGCAATAGATCCCAAGAGGATTTCTAGAATCGAACCGATCACATCTGCATTTTTCATTGCATCCTCTTGGGAAGCAACGCGAAAATCATCCTTTGATAAAATGCCATTTGGATTTTCAATATTGTGTGTTTCTCGCAATGCGATCCGAATCAATTCCTTCGCTGTCCCCGGTCGTGTGTCACCCGTCTTCACTCCAATAAAATTCAGCTTATCTTTGTTATAGATATTAAACGCAGCTGTAACCGGAACGTACACCTGCTGATCTGCGTCTGAAAAAAATCTCGTTCCCGCTGGTGCAATAACACCGATCACTTTAAACGATTGCTTTGCAACTTTGATCACATGACCGACTGGTGTCTCCTGCCCGAATAACGCCTCCGCAATCTTTGAACCAAGCACGACAACGCGAGCCCGACTCTGAATATCCTCCTCAGAAATATATCGACCGGACGCAACAACTTCACCGAATACAATAGTCTCACCTGGCGTTGAACCGGAGATTTGCGTCACACGATCCACGCCACCATACGAAACCAAATCACGCATTGCCATAATTCCACTCACAGCCATTGGCCAGTTCAGTGACTGAAGCTTCTCCAAATCCTTCATCGTTAATGTTTGTTTCTGCGTTGCACTTGGAGGTCCTCCGCGCGTCGTATCCCCTTTTCCATTTGAAATAAAAACCAGATCACTTCCGAACGAAGCAACTTGTGAAAGGAGGTATCGCTGCGCTGCCTGACCAACGCCGATCATCAACATGACAGAGGCGATACCGATAATAATCCCCAGCATCGTTAATACCGTCCGACTCTTGTTCACGACAAGTGCGGCAATCGATAGTGGAACAAGATCTCTAATACGCATACTTATTCAAAACGTAACGCATCAATCGGATGCAAAAATGCGGCACGACGCGCTGGAAAATATCCAAACGTCACGCCGATAAGGGCAGAAACTGAAATGCCGAGCAGCACACCATTCCATGACATTGAGAATTCCCAACCGGACTGAAATGAACTGATAATTTGAATGCCTAACCAAGAAAATCCGACTCCGAGCGCCGTTCCAATCACTCCCCCAATCATCGTTTGTACCACTGCTTCAACTAAAAATTGACGCAACACATCTCGGCTCTGTGCCCCAACAGCTTTGCGTAATCCGATCTCGTGCGTACGTTCCGTCACGCTCACGTACATGATGTTCATAATACCGATACCACCGACGATCAAGGAGATAGCTGCAATCGAAACCAATAAAATCTGCAAGATGTTCGTGATCGTATCCGCACTTCGAATCAGGTCTTCCTGCGTCATTAAATGAAAGTCGTCTTTCGCTAATTCACCCGTTGGGTTGTCAATGCCATGACGCTCACGTAACAAGATTTGAATTCGATTCTTCGCATCTGCCAACGGAACCGTTGGACGAAGCGAAATCATGGAAACGTATTTTTTGTTATAGACTTCCATCGCTGTCGTCACTGGAACATATACCTGCGTATCAACATTCTGAAAGCCCTTTGTTCCAGACTTCGCCATTACTCCTACAACTCGAAAATTGGTGTTTGAAATTTTAATACTTTTTCCAATCGGATCTTCTGCACCAAACGCCGTTGTTGCAATGTCATTGCCCAACACAGCCTCTTTCGCGTTTGCATCAACGGCCGATGACTGAAAAAAGACACCTAGACGGGGCTGAATATCATTCAACCGAATCTCATCAGGCATGGTTCCCACAACCTGAGCGTTCGTTGTAAACCCTCCGGCCGTCACTTGATCATCCTGTTGCAGTTTTGCCGCGATCATACTAATCCACGCCACCGACTGCAGCTTCTTCACGTCCTTCATGGTCAATGACTCTTTCACAAATAACGACGGTTGCCCCTGATCCGTTTCCGGACCATTTGCAATAAACATCGTATCTGATCCGAACGATGAAATTTGCGCTAAGATATATCGCTGTGCTGCTTCACCAACGGATAACATTAAAATAACAGACATCACACCGATCACAATTCCCAACATCGTTAATACAGATCTCGCTTTTGTCCGCGCGAGACTTTGCAGAGAGCTTTGAATGAGATCATTGATGGTCATGGTTTATTTCAGTGCAGTTCCATCTTTTGCGATGCGTCGGTTCTTCACCTGTTCATCAGACTGCACAAGTCCATCACGGATACGCAAAATACGCTGTGCATGCTCAGAGGTATACGTCTCGTGCGTGACAAGGATAATCGTGTGACCATGTTTCATGTTCAATTCCTGTAACAGCTCCATCACCTGCGTTCCAGATTTTGAATCCAAGTTTCCAGTAGGCTCATCTGCAAAAATAACAGACGGCTTTCGAATGAGTGCGCGTGCAATTGCCACACGCTGACGCTCACCTCCAGAAAGTTGATTCGATAGATTATGGATACGATGACCTAACCCAACAGACTCGATCGCCTCGATAGCCATTTTATCTCGTTTTGAGACCGGGACATCTGAATACAATAACGGCAACTTCACATTTTCTAACACTGTTGTTTTTGAAAGCAAGTTAAATGACTGGAAAATAAATCCGACCTTCTCACCCCGCAATCGAGCAAGTTCATCATCCCCCAATATAGATGTATCACGTTGTTCAAACAGATATGTACCACTTGTCACGGAATCCAAAAATCCCAGAATCTGCATCAACGTTGATTTTCCCGAACCTGATGGCCCCATGATCGCCACAAATTCACCAACCTGAATCGAAAATGAAATACCATGAAGAACTGATGTGATAACACCATCATTCTCGTAATCCTTTTTCAGGTCAATGACTTCAATGACATTTGCCATGTTAGTTGGTTACAAGCACACCGCCTTTTGTTTCCGACAAAACAACCGCATCTTCAACCTGGATTCCACTCAAAACTTCTACACGCCCCTCATCACCACGTAATCCGAGGGTAATATTTTTTTCTTGCGGAACCTGCCCAACCAAGACGCGAACCGTTTTCTGATCAGAGCCCTGCAACGTTCGGACCGCGCGCAACGGAATAACCATCACGCCGGTCTGCTGCCCCGTCTGAATCGTGACGTTTGCTGTCATACCCGGTTTCACATCATGACCAGCTGGATCAATTTGCACTCGAACATTGTAATACACCGCGTCTTGAACACGTGTTTGATCTGGATCTTCCTGTGTGACAGTTCCGGAAAATTTTACGCTGTCCCCGTATGCATCTAACGTAATGGTCGCGGTTTGTCCGACTTTCACCTTTGAAATATCTGCCTCGGGTACCTGTGCCTCAATATCATACTGAGCTATTCCAACCATGCGCATCACTGCACTACCGGCCATAATCTGTGAACCAAGATCAGGAATAACATCTGAAATCACACCATCCACCGGAGCCGTGACCTGAGCATTCTTCAAATCATTTTGAGCCTTGTCTGCCGAGACCTGCGCCTGCTGTACAGAGGCGCGGAGGTTTTGAATATCTACTGCCCGTGGTGGAGATTTTTTCAGATCAAGTGTTGCTTTTGCAGAATCAAGCGCGGCTTGCTGGATCGTAACCGCTGACTGCGCACTCGCGACCTGCGTCTGGGCATTCACCTTTGCAGTTTCATATGCTGACGATGCGGTCAAATAGGCATCGTTTAATTGAGCCACCGTTTGCGTCTGTGTTAATTCAGTCCCCTTGATAGACTGTGTTGCGTTCAACACCCCGGTGTTCTGCGCAGAAACACTAGTTCGATCTGCATCAATCGTTGCTTTCTTTGCTGACAAATCGGCAGCCGTGAATGAAGACGACGTCAAGCTAGACGATAATACTTTTTGAACATCAGTTAAAAATGCCTGAACATCACTAATCGCTTTTTGGAGTTTACTTGCTGCATCTAAAATATCCTGCTTTGTTGAACCACTACTTAATGCTTTTACCGCAGATTCAGCCGTTCGATGCGAAGCTTTTGCGATCTGATACGAAGACTTTGCTTGTGGCATTGATCCAGAATCCAAGAAACCGAGCACATTCAGATACGTTTGATTTGCCGCTGAATTATCAACTCCGATAATTTGATCACCATCTGTCAAACCCGATTGCAACGGACCAAGTGCTGTTAACAATGTCGTGCGTGCGGAATCATAGGCATTCTGGATGTTCTGACTCACGATTGATGACTGATTATCCAAATTATTCCGAGCCGTCTGTAGCCCAATCTCAGCACTCACGACACTTTGTTGAGTTGAAATTTTTGTTGAAGCTAAATCTGACACTGCCTTTGCATACGCCGCCTGTGCCTGTTCAACAGACGCTTCAGCAACCTTTATGGATTGTGACGTTTCACCGGCAAGTCTGGCATTTAAATTCGCCTGAGCAATGGACAATGATGCGCTAGCTGCTCGTGCAGCAAACACCAAGTCATCATCTTTCAATTCCGCCAGGATCTGGTCCTTCTTCACCGCTTCACCCACGTGAACCAATACGTTCTTCAATGTTCCTGATCCTTTAAACGAAAGATCAATGCGTGATGCCGGCCGAATACCACCCGTCACTTCAACTGTTTGAACAACATCCCCTTTTTCAACAGGAACTGTTTCGTACACAGACTGCTGTTTTGCAGACTGTCGCATCCAAAGCCATCCACCAAAAGCAAGGAGGAGGACAAGGACGATATATGTCGTTTTACGTTTGAGAAACGATGGGAATGTCATACAGTATGTTAGTGTTTATCGGCTCTTTGCCAGGCTCGTGAACAGGTCGCCACGCTCGAATTCATTCTGAAATTGACCGAAACTAGCACACCCCGGCGATAGCACTATAGCGTCTCCACGTAATAATTGCACGGAAAACACATTTAAGGCCTCAGCGAGACCCTGCACGGGATGGTATGCAACAGATGCTTCATCCAAAGCCTTTGTCAGTTTTTCAAACGCTGAACCGGGTAAAACGGCGATATTTGTTTCAAAATGCCGCAATTCTCTTGCAAGCTCTGTAAAATCCAATTCCTTATCGGCCCCTCCCAAAATAAGATGAAGCACATTACATCGTGGAGCAAATGCCCGAACTGCCGCAATAACCCCATCCGGGGTTGTGGCCGTCGAGTCATTCACGTACATCACGCCCTTTTTGGCCACAACAACCTCTTGTCGATATGGAAGACCAGAAAATGAACGTAATGCCTTTTTGATTCCAGGCACCGTTGCACCAGCGGATCGAGCGGAAAGAATTGCTGCGAGCACATTTCGCTCGTTATGCTCTCCAAAGAGCTTTAATGCCGTTCGTGCAACCATCTTCTGCTCCCGATCCTTCTCTCGCATCATGATCCAGTCGTCCTCAATCCATGCGTCGCTCGTTGCTTTCTTGACGTATGTAAAACGCAACACTTTCCCCGGAGCCTCTTTCGCCCACTCTTTTCCATACGCATCATCTCCATTCAATATCACCGTATCCTCAACTGCTTGGTGACGGAATATCTGTGCCTTTGCTTCTGCGTAGTCCTCCATGCCATCATAACTATTTAAATGATCCCGCATCAGATTCGTGACGCAAGCGATAGACGGCGAAATCCCAACATGACCCGTTGTTTCCAATAACCAACTGGACAATTCCAAGACAACCACATCATCCGGCTTAATCTGATGGAGAAAGGTCAATGGCGAAACAAGAATATTTCCACCAAGCCACACCGTCTTCCCAGACGCCTTCAACATCTCGGCAACGAGTGCAGACGTTGTACTTTTTCCTCGTGTTCCCGTAATTCCAACCACACGTGCCGGACAGTGTTGCAAAAAATAGGACACATCAGACTCAACCCGGACTCCACGTGAAGTCGCGAGCTTCATCTCGGGAGATGTTGAACGCACGCGTGGATTCCGAAAAATCATCTCTGCCCATTCAATATCTTTCAGCGAATGACCGCCCATGTGAAATTTCACATTCGGAAATTTCCGAAGCGTCTTCACATTATCCGGGAGTTCTGCTTCTGTTTTTTGATCTGTCACAATAACATCCGCACCTTTCTTTGCCGCAAAGATAGCAGCAGAAATTCCGCTCCCTTTCGGATATTGACCCAACCCAAGAATCAGGACCTTTCGCCCCTTCCAGTTTTCAGTATGATCGGAGTGAGAGGTCATATCGGATTTCTTCAAAACGACGAAGATGGGAACGCGCTTGATCACCCTTGCTGCGAAGAGGGCCGGTCAAATCAAGTGATGTCAAAAAGTCTACGATCTCTAGCCCAATCGCATACAACATTTCAACACGTTTTGCGTCATGTGAAGTTGCAGCCAATGTTGCCTGTCGAACCAGTTCACCTACACAATCAGACAATCCGCCCAGAACGATATCTGGCTCCTCTTTCAACTGACGACCCGCAAACAATGAACGCCCTTGAATCGCTCGCTCAAAAAATCGGGCCTCAGCGTTCTCTTCGAGAGATGCGCGCCAAATCCCTTCCGCGTGAAGTCGTGGTTCTTTTTTCACCAACACATCACCTTGCTTGTACAAGACATCCGCTTCATTCAGCAGATCTGTTGCGCGAGCTGCATCACCGCGTTGTAGTGAAAAAATCGCTTGTTTTGACAAGCGCTGTGCATTTGCACTTAGGCCTTGAAGTTCTCGCCGCGTTGCATCCAAGTGCTCGATCGCGGTTCGTAACGTGGAGAATTGTGCTACATGGTTCATACAGCAAGGAGTTCTTTATAGAGTCGTTCTGTCCGGTCAATAACAGACTGCCACGAATAGAGCGTTTTGACCACCTCTCGGGCTCGAAGCCCCCGTTCCTCAATCAAGGTCGGATCATCCACCGCCATCTGTAACACCTCACGAAGTGAAGCGATGTCTCCGAGATGAAACGCGATACCCGAGTGATCAATCACCTCAAGGTTCTCCGGAATATCACTCATAATCACAGCTTTCGCATACGACATCCCTTCGAGGATTGCTACAGACAACCCCTCGCTCCGAGATGCATGAACCATCGCATATCCATTCGCAATCAACTGCTGCAGTGCGACACCTTGTTGCTTTCCAACAAGAATCACTCGAGGATCTTTTGCCGCGAGTCGCTGAAGTTTCTGCTCATACGCGACATCGTCATATGTTGCATATCCAATCACAACGAGTTTCTTCGTTGTCTGCACCTCTGCGAATGCACGGATTACGTCGTCAACAGCTTTGTGCGCAACCAAACGACTTAACGTGAAAAAATATTGATTTGGTTTCAATCCCAATGATGCAAGCACATCTGAACCAGGATGAAGCGATGGGATCGTGACTCCGTTTGGAATATGCTTAACCCGTTTCGCGTGAAACATGTGCTGACAAAATAGTTGGATGACATGAGAGACAGTAATGGTCACATGCGGAAATGCCACAGACGTCCATTCACCATACGCAAGATATGTTCGTGCCAGCCAACCCCACTTCTCATGAAACCGATCACGACTATGGAACGTGACGACAACTTTTTTATCTGGACGGAAGAGTCGCGGAATCCAAGCAACCGTGGATGGACCAACGCCATGATAATGAATCACATCGCACGGATGGCACAGCGTATGAATAGATGCCAAAAAAGAATGCGTGATTGCATCAAGATTTTTGAAATGCAAACTAGGCAACTCAATCAATCGAATACCCTTCCATGTGACCCGATGGCCTGGATTTGCATACCCTCGAACATACACCGTTACCCGGTGCCCTTTTTCTACCAACCCCAGAGCCAAGGCCTCCACATGCGTCTCAATACCACCACCTTGAGCCGTGGCAGCAGGGACGCCTTTACAACCAATCATGGCAATATGCATGGGGACTTGATTTCTTTAGGGAAAATCTGTACTATCTTAGCGCGATTGAGAAAAAAAAGAAATGTCGCAGCCCTGATGTGGTAGCTCAGTTGGTAGAGCAGTGGCCTTTTAAGCCAACGGTCGTGGGTTCAATCCCCACCCACATCACCATCGCGTTGAACGCGATCAAGATAGATTAAACAAAGAGCCGACGTTGGACGTCGGTTTTTTGTATGCGATTTAACGGAGTGGGCGATCGAATTGGTATTCTCCTGCAATTCGTTTGTATTTGCCTCGGGTGAACTCGTACACGAGCGGCCTTGCACCTGGCAAATCCACAAAGGCGATGTCCTCTTCCGTGATGTGTTCAAAATGCATGATTATTGATCGTAACGTATTTCCATGACCAGAGAGGAGTACCGTTTCCCCGCGTTTTAATCTTGGTTGAACGTGCTTCATGAAATACGGATGAACTCTTTCAAAAACCTCTTTTAAACTTTCCCCGTTTGGGGGACGCTCCTCATACCCTCTTCTCCAAACCAGCAACTTTGACTTGCCATACTTTTTCTCCGCTTCTATCTTTTCCATACCTTGTAAATCGCCGTAGTATCTCTCGTTCATTGTCTGCGTTTCAAAAATTGGAATATCGCCATCACCGCAATGATTCGATGTTTTTACCCATTTTGAATATCTCGGATCATGATCATGCTGAAAAATTCCTGTTCGTCCTTGCTGCGCCAAAATCAACAAGAGCGTTTCTTGAGCCCGAACAAGCGCTGATGTATACGCCGCTGAAAAATCAAATTCTTTACAGTGCTTCGCGCAATGCTCTGCCTCCCTTACCCCGTTCTCGCTTAATGGAACATCAACCCAACCCTGAAATCGATTGCACTCATTCCAACGTGACTCACCATGGCGAACAAGGACAAGGATGCTCATACATTTTTTCAGAGTATACCGTGTGAGTACGGTGTAGACCAATGACCCCTTTCCCATTATCATCTCTGGACTCCTGAACCCCCATGCCTAACCTCCTTGATCACACACCAGCCTTTGACGCAGCACTATCACTCATGGAGGCCGGTGGACCATTCACGTTTGTGACCGGACGAGCTGGCACGGGTAAAAGCACCCTGTTAAAACATTTTCGAGAAACAACAGAGCTCATCGCACCCGTCCTCGCTCCGACCGGTGTTGCCGCATTAAACGTTGGCGGTGAAACCATTCATCGATTCTTTCTCTTTCCACCAAATGTCACGGTGAAACATGCGCGGAGCGAGGCGAACACAACGCCAAACCCCGAGATCTATCAAAATGCTGACATACTCATCATTGATGAGATCTCGATGGTTCGTGCCGATCTATTGGATTGCATGGACCAATTTCTACGCATTGTCCGAAAACGAAAAGCACCATTTGGCGGACTGCGCATCGTCGCCATTGGCGATCTCTATCAACTTCCTCCCGTCATCACAAACACAGAACGTGAAGCATTTGCCGAACTGTATGACTCACCCTATTTTTTCGCATCGCGCGTCATGCAGGAACTCTTCGCAATGGGCGGCATTTCTTGTATTGAATTAGAAAAAATCTATCGTCAAAAAGATAAGACGTTCGTCGCACTCCTGAATGCGGTCAGAGACCGGACGGTGACAGAAAAACAATTACAAAAATTAAATACACGACTCAGCACATCACCGCCGAAAGACGCCATCGTTCTGACAGCAATCAATGCGTCTGCAGAGACGCTGAACACCGAACGACTCGCACAACTCCCCGGATCTATTCAAACATTTGAAGGTGAATTCCGCGGCGCATTTCCCGAACGTGAAACACCGTCCGACGCCATCCTGACGCTCAAAAAAAATGCGCGAGTGATGTGTGTTGCGAATGATCCGCACGGACGATTCGTGAATGGAAGTCTTGGATGGGTCGTTGATTTTGGGGTCGATGAAGACGTTGGACCATCCGTGATCGTCAAACTCGACACCGGCGGAATCGTTTCCGTCTCAGCGCACCTCTGGAACATCTATCGCAGCGTCTACGATTCGTTCACTCGAACACTGGATCAGGAAAAGATGGGAAGCTTTTCACAAATCCCACTCAAGCTGGCATGGGCTGTCACAATTCATAAAAGCCAAGGCAAAACATTCGATCAAGTCACGATCGACCTTGGGCGCGGCGCTTTTGCGTCGGGCCAGACGTACGTCGCTCTTAGCCGTTGTCGGACACTCAAAGGAATCCATCTCAAGCAACCGGTGAGGCTTCACGATATCCGGCTCGATGAATCCATTGGTGATTTCATGACTCAACTCGAACAAGGATCTGCCACACTTTTTTAGCGCAACGCCAACCACTTCTCTGCCAACGCGCCCCCATCATCCGTTGCCAACGTTTCATGCATGCGCGTTCCAATCGCCTGACGCTCACCAGCATCTTTCAATACAGCTGTGATCGTTGTGTGTAATTTTTTCGAAAACTGATCCGTTTGATGCACGATCGGAACCGAAAATTGTTTTGCATTTTCTTCCTGATGACTCTGTGGAATCGGAACTAGAATGGTCGGCTTTGACAGCGCTGCAAGATCAGAGATGGAACCCATCCCTGCACGAGAGATCACAACGTCTGCAGCGGCATACGCTTGCAACATTTGCTGTTCATTAAAAAATTCTGCCACAACATATCCGAACCTTGGTGAAATCACCTGACCGCTTGCCAATCGCATCTTGCCAATGCCTGTGAGATGAATAATTTGTGCAGCACGTAATTCCGTATCCAGAATCTCCTGTATCGCTCGATTAATTGCTAGCGCTCCGGTCCCTCCACCAACAACAAAGATCACCGGACGCTTCGGATCTAACCCAAACGATTGAATCGCTGCTTCACGTGAAGGAACAACGTTTCCGGCAAAACGACATGGAGTTGGCACACGAGAAGATGACGCACGAAATGGCGATGTCTGATACGTGAACGATGTGGTCACTAAACGACACGCTGATGCAACGGCTCGATTGGCAAGACCAGCAACAAAATCAAGTTGATGAATCGCACATGGAATCCCCCGCTTTGCACCCTCACGAATCAACGGGACAGCCGTAAAACCACCAACGGACACGATCAACGTTGGACGAACCTCATCCAACACACGTTGTGAGCGCTTTCGTGCGCGAGCATACGCAAACGGCCACGTGATCCATTCCCAGCTCACATACCGTGGAATCTTCACAGTTGGAATATCAAAAAAACGAATACCCTCTGATTCAACAACGCTCCGTTCCGGACCAACGTCCGTCCCTGCCCATGCAACGTTCAAATCTGGACGTGCCTTTCGCATCTGTCGAATCACAGCTAACAGTGGGGTCACCGGACCCATCGTGCCACCACCGCAACAAAGAATAGTCATAGAAATTATGATCGTGACTGACGGGAGACGGATGCAACCAGCCCCATTCCGATGGCAAGCGCAATGAATGCAGAGCTCCCGTAGCTGATAAACGGCAACGTTACGCCAGTCATCGGCATAAGTCCAACCATGGAGGCGATATTAAAAATCGCCTGGATCGCGACCCATGAACCGATCCCAGTCACTAAAAACGTCCCAAATGCATCCGGCGCATTCCGAGCAATGACGTAACAGCGATACACTAAATATCCAAATGCAAGAATCAACACCGTTGTCATTAAAAATCCCATCTCTTCACCGATCACCGCAAAAATAGAATCACCGGAAACTTCGGGAAGATACAAATACTTCTGACGAGACTGACCATACCCCAACCCAAACAATCCACCCGAACCAATCGCAAGGTACGCTTGATTAATATGATAGCCAATCCCCTGCGGATCCAATTCTGGATGCAGGAATGTCATAAAACGCGCCGCGCGATACGGCGTCACTTTGATCAGAATTCCAACCAGCGCCACGCCTGCCGCACCCAGCACCGCAAACCATCCAAGCGGAGCACCGGCAACAAAATACATGAGCAATGCAGACCCGACGATCACGGACATTGAACCGGTGTTCGGCTGCATGATCAAAAGGAACATGATGATGCCGAGCGCGGTCACAAACGGAATCAACCCCTCCTCAATCGTTCGTGCTTTATTTTCGTGCCGCGCAGCCAGCCACGCTGCCACGTACATCAAAAATGTCACCTTCACGAATTCTGATGGCTGAAAGGAAAACGGACCAATCTGCACCCATCGACCTGCGCCCCCCAAGTGCAATCCAAGACCCGGAATATACACGAGCACGAGCAGAATAATAGACACGATCAAACCAGCGACGGCTAACGGCTTCCACTTCCGATAATCAATCCGTGAACAGATGAAAAAAATGATGATGCCCGGAATAAACCCCCTCGTCATTTGATGTTTCACGAAATACCAGCTATCTGAAAAATGTTGATACGCCAACGGACCACTCGCAGAAAGAAGCATCAACAACCCAAAAAAAACGATCCCACAAAGCGCCCAGAAAAAGCCGCGGTCAATTCGTTCAGAACCTCGCATGACTACAGTTTATCAGCTAATGCAAGCACTACGCCAATACCCGTTGAAAATAGCGAGATGATCCACACGCGCAACACGATCTGCGGCTCCGTCCACCCAATCGCTTCAAGATGATGATGGATCGGTGCACTGCGAAATAATTTCTTCTTTCGAATTTTTTTTGATGCGACCTGCAAAATGACGGACAACGATTCAATCACGAACGGGAGACCGATAATCGGCAGCAAGAGCGGTTGATTCGTTAAGAGCGCCACAACGCCAAGGACCGTCCCGAGCGACATCGCTCCGGTATCACCCATAAAGAATGAAGCAGGTGGAACGTTGTACCAAAGGAATGCCATAAGCGCACCAACGATGGCAGCACAAAACACGGCGAGATCCGCTTTCCCTTGTGAAAACGCGATAACGCCATATCCAGCAAACGCAGCCATGAGCGGACCACCGGCAAGCCCATCTAGTCCGTCCGTTTCATTCACGGAAAATGAAGTGGCCACGATCACGAGAACGGATACGACGATCGCCCATAGCCCAATATAAACATCACCAGCAAACGGAATGTGCAAAACGTCCCATTCTAATTTTGAATAAAACCACCATGCACCACCCAACGCGATCAATGAATAGGAAATCAACCGATGACGCATACGCAATCCTCCGCCGTGTGGACCAATTTTTTTTGTGTTCAAATAATCGTCAACTAATCCAACGAGCGCAGCTAAAAGCAACGCACCGAGCGGAAGAAGTGTTTGCCCACGAGACAGAAAATTCCATGAACATGACTCAGCGCCCTGCACCGCACACCCTGCAGATAATAGAAGCATGACCGCAACAACGGTCACCCATACTAACAGCCCTCCCATGGATGGGGTCCCGGCTTTTGCTGCATGAAGTTTTGCGAAAATCGGCGCAGATTCTGTATCACGAATCACCTTGCCCATTTTCAATCGACGCAATATGCGAATCAATAACGGCCCCCATGCAAGTGCAATTACGAAGCAACTAAATGCGATGGTGAGAACGCGGATGATCGGAAATAGCATACAAAAATAAATCAAATTAAATATTCACAAGAACGAGAAAGAATGAAGAAATTCCCCAGAGCAAAGCGATGATCAATGTCATCACGACACATGCTTTTGCAGCCAACTCATGACGAGCGAAACAGCCCAGCGCAAACAACACATTTACGATGACGATCGCAAACATGATTCCCGGTGACACGAACATCCAAGGCCACGCCTGCACCTGATCAATGCCAAGATAGATGTTGTAATGCAAAATAACCACTCCGCTGCGTATCCCAACTGGAACCAATCGATACGCGATGAAGCTGGTCATACCGAGGACACAAAGAATCGTTCCAACGGTGATCCACCGAATGAACGGATGATGCCATCCGCGCCGGGCGGAAAGCTGCCAATCGGCCAACTTCATGCAATGCAGTGTACTGTTTTCGTTAGGCAACAGCAACAACTTCTGTTACTTCTGGGACCATCTCTCGCAACGTCTCTTCAATACCCACTTTCAAGGTCATGTCAGACATCGGGCAACCAACACACATTCCCTGGAACCGAACGGACACTTTTCCGGTCTCCATATCAACATCTACAAGCTCGACATTTCCCGAATGCATAGCGATCCCTTCGCGTAACACATCAAGGGTTTTCTCGATTTCTGCGGTTAATTCTTCTTTGGATTTTGCCATATTTCGTGTGCATCGAGGATACCAGACCTCGACCAGGCTGTCACTTATTGACAAATTGTGCGCAACCGTATATCCTTTCAGCACATTAAAGGCGACGAATTGCGCGTTTTGCACGAATTTGTCCCATTTTCTCCATAAAATATGGCCCATAAAAAAGCAGGTGGAAGTACAAGCTACGGTCGCGATTCCCAAGGTCAACGCCTTGGCGTCAAACTGTACGCTGGTGAAACCGCAAAAATCGGTAGCATTATCGTTCGCCAACGCGGCACCGCCATCCGACCAGGCGCAAACGTGAAAATCGGCAATGACGACACCCTTTTTGCTGTCGCAGCCGGTATCGTCAAATTCACCAACAAGAAGGTCAAGCGCTACACCGGCGCCTTCAAAACCGTGAAGTTCGCGAATATTGTGCCTCCAGTTGAAGCGAAATAACGATTTCATCAACATCAATAAAAGCCCCAAACGGGGCTTTTATGTTTTTGAACAAACTTCTATGCACCTTCTCGTTTTGTAGCCGCCTTGATGAATCCAACAAACAACGGATGCGGTCTAAATGGTCGGGAGATGAGTTCTGGATGGAACTGCGTGGCGACGAAAAATGGGTGACCTTTGAACTCGACGATCTCGGCAAGTCTTCCATCTGGCGATACACCGGAAACAATCAATCCAGCTTTTTCTAATTCTGTGCGATAGGTCGGGTTTGCCTCAAAGCGATGACGATGACGTTCGAGAATTGAGTCTGACCGATAGAGGGTTCGTGCGATTGTCCCCTGTTTCAGCTCACAAGGATATTCTCCGAGTCGCATTGAACCGCCGTAGTTTTTATCCTTCATCTTTTCCTCCTGCTCGTTCATCAAGTGAATCACCGGGTGCGTTGTTTTTGGATCAATCTCTGTCGTGTTTGCATCATCCCATCCTAAGAGATGGCGCGCGACTTCAACGGTTGCGAGCTGCATGCCATAACATAATCCGAGATACGGAATCTTGTGTTCACGAGCATATCGAATAGCCATTAACTTCCCTTCAATTCCTCGGGTGCCGAAACCACCTGGGATTAAAATGCCATCAAGCTGCTTCAGCGTTGGCCCAACGGAGGTTGGACGTTTTTCAAAATCTTCACTGTTCAACCATACGATCTCCGGCTTTCGTCCCAATGACCATGCCGCATGTCGTACGGCCTCCAACACGGAAAGATAGGAATCCGTTAACACGAAATCTCCGGTAGAAAAATATTTCCCAACAATACCGATTCGAACCGTCTTTTTCAACGATTGGATACGCTTCACGAGCGCCGTCCATTGATCTGTTTCTGGTCTCGGTTTTTTCAAGCGCAATTTTTCAACGATACGATCGGTGACATGTTCTTTTCTAAAATTCAAAGGCACCTCGTAGATTGACGAGACGTCTGGCGCAGCGATGACGTCTTCTGTTGCCACGTTGCAACTCACACTCAATTTTTGCTTTCGCGGCTCATCAATAGGATGCGTTGAACGACAGATAATCAAATCTGGCTGCAACCCGGCAGCGTTCAATGTTCGTGCCGCATACTGCGTTGGCTTTGATTTCATTTCACCAACGCTTCCCGGAATCGGGAGATAACTCACCAATGCAATCAACACATCCTTCGGGGCCTCGAGCCGCATCATGCGACAAGCCTCAAGATAGAGCATGTTCTGATACTCACCAACGGTTCCACCGATTTCAATTAAGGTGACATCTGCATCTGCGGTCTTGGCCGCTTCCTTGATTCGACGAATAACTTCCAACGGAACATCTGGAACCCACTCAACCGTTTTGCCGTGATATCCAAGGGCGCGCTCACGATTAATGATGGACTGAAAAACGCTTCCGGAAGTCATGCAGTTAATGCGATGCAAGTCTTCGTCCATGAAGCGTTCATAGTTTCCGATATCCTGGTCCGTCTCTAACCCGTCCTTCGTGACAAAGACCTCTCCGTGTTCAACCGGATTTAGTGTACCCGGATCAACATTGAGGTACGGATCAATTTTCACCGCTGTCACACGCAAACCGCGCGCCTTCAGCAATGCGCCGATTGAAGCCGTCGCAATCCCTTTTCCCACCCCACTCATGACTCCCCCGCTGACAAAAATGTAACAGTGCCGCTTTGACCGAGAAGGTGTTTTTTTTGGCATACGGCCAGAGTATAGCACACGGGTTTTCCGGTTCTGTACACACCCTTACCCTGCAACTTGCGCTTCTACGACGCAGCTGCAATGAGACGAAATGCCTGCGCTAACAGGTGATCTGAATTTTTATAACTGCTCACATTGAATGCGCGATGCAACGGCACCCACGCACCTTCCAATACGACCTCGCGCCCTTCTGGAACGTCTTCTCGACGTTTAAATGTTGGTTTTGCGTCAGCCGGTGCTTCGAACAAAAAATAATGAACCACCTTATGGATCACTCCAATCTCGCGTCGAAATCGAAATGATGTTTTGCCGAGCGGTGCAACGTATCTCAAATTTCCCAATCCTGTTTCTTCCTTAATTTCTCGAATCGCGGTTTGCGCGTACGTTTCTCCGAGCTCCTGTTTTCCTTTCGGGAACGTCCAACGCTGATACGGATCTTTGATAAAAAAGATTTCAACGATGTTTCCGCGTCGGCGAAACACAATACCACCAGCAGATACGGAGTACGCATCTGCTGGCTTGCTGCTGTTATTTTTTGAGCCCGTTCTTCGTGGATGAAACCGTTTCTGCGGCTGTGCTCGACGTTCCGGTGAGGATGTCGAGGGCGCGGTCGAGTTGTGGATCTCTGTTGGCATGATAATCATCTTCTGTTCGGTCGACCTGAATGTCGGGTTGAATGCCGACCTTATCAATGGAACGACCCTTTGGAGTTAGCCATTCTGCAATCGTAATTTTTACGGAACTCTTATCTGGAAAATCTGTCACATCCTGAACTGATCCTTTTCCAAATGTCTTCATTCCCACGAGCTTTGCCATCCCGTAGTCCTGCAATGCACCGGCCACAATTTCAGAAGCAGATGCAGAGCCCTGATTGACCAACAGTACGGTTGGCATCTTTTTCAAGCGCGCCGGTCCAGTGCCACGGAAGCTGTCCGTGATCTTCCCCTGACGACGCTCCATGACAACGACCTGATTGCCGACCCACTCACTCGTGACCTGTGTAGCACGATCCAAATATCCTCCTGGGTCATTTCTCAAATCAACGATCAATCCTTTGGCATTTTTCGCAAGCACCTCTTTCACGGCTGCGGAAAAACCATCTGCCGTATCTTCATTGAAGTGTGTAATTTCAATCAAGGCAATGCCGTCGCGCAGATAGCTCGTTCGAACACTCTTCACCAGAATCGTCTCTCGCGTAATCGCCTTTTCCAATGAGACGAATGTTTTTTTATCCTTTCCAAACGAATCCTTTTCTACCTTGGTTCTGCCAATGAGTAAATTGACCACGGTTCCTCCTTTTCCGCGAATGAGTGAAACCGCCTTCTCAACGGTCATTCCCGTTGCATCCTGTTTGTCGATCGTTAAAATCAAATCACCAGGTTGCAATCCCGCTTTTTCTGCTGGCGTTTCTGGCAATGGAGCAATGACCTGCAATTGATCGTTCTTGATCCCAATTTCAGCTCCGATCCCCTCAAACTTTCCCTGAAGCGATGAGGAAAATTCTTGCGCACTCTTTGGCTCGAAATACGTTGTATATGGATCACCGACAGCGGATGCTAACCCGGACATTGCACCATAAAACAGCGTTGCATCATCAACCGGTTGTTGATGATAGCGCTCTTTCATCTGACGCCACAAATCCCAAAATTCTTTAAAATTAACCGGCGTGACAATATCCGCCGGAGCGGCACTATTCATTCCAATAACCTTTGGTGAGGTCGGAACAAGTTTTCGAGCTGCTGCCAGTGTATCCCCCGGTTGCGCAATTGCAAACCCAATGATAAAAGCTGCAGTAGTCGAGAGTGCCCAGGCAGCAAGCCACGGAGCTCGCTTTATAGGCTGTTGTTGGTTCTCAATCATGGTAAGATAATACGGAATTTCCCCTCATGCGTCAACGCATCTATACACCCCCATTTCATCGACGAATCCTGCCTTGGATCTTTATCGTCATTTTTTTCGCTATCGCGCCCGTTCTACTCTTCTACACATCTGGGTATCGCTGGAGCAGCCCAAAAGGACAAATAGAACGCAACGGAACCATTATCCTTGATTCTACGCCAACCAAAGCCACGCTTACGATTGATGGTCGAATCATTCAAGACGTCACACCAATAACGCTCCAAGACATGGCGCCCGGTCTCCATCGATTTCGGTTGGATAAAGCCGGGTATCATTCATGGGAAAAATCACTTGAGATTACTTCTGAACGCGTGACGTTTGCCAACGATCTTTGGCTTTGGCGTCAAAGCGAACCCACCCTATTAACGACAACGGCACCACTCATCCTGTCCTCTTCCGTTGACGGTCGCCAAACACTTGCGATGAGCCAAGCAACATCTTCGCTCGCGCTGTTACTAACCACACCGGATCAAATTTCAAGCAGCTCAACACTTGCCGTTCGCGTCAATGCAACGACCCAACTCAATTGGTCACCAAACGGACGCTACGTCATTGCGCAAACAGTAGAAGGTACAAGTACCACGCGCTGGATTATTGATACCCGCAACACAAACGCGCCTCTCACTATTCCGGACGGTTCATTTCGATGGGATGCGGATGCGCTCGTGATTCAAAACGCGCTTTCTCAAACGCGTATCCAACTCTCAGATTTTAGTCTCCGCCGCGTTCCATTCACATCACACGTCGTTGACACATCAGCGCAAGCAACGATTCGATCCAATGAAGCAACGAATGGACTAGTGTTTGTTGAAGCGCAAAATATCAACCAGGGAATTGAACTTCCTGCAGGCACATGGCATCTCTGGTCCTCCACAAACGGAATGCACATCATTCGAGATGGAAATCGATGGATGTCGATTCAGCTCAATGAAAAAAATGCTTCAACCTATGAAGCGGTCGGTGATCAACTAAGATCATTTACTTCCGGTGGAATCACACAATACCTTCTCGTGAATCACAATGAACTCTGGATCTGGAATCCAACAACGCAGCCAGAACTCGTCTATCGACAAAGCGAACGAATTGTTGATGCGGCCTGGCATTCAGAAAATGGAAACATCTTTTTTGCCACACACACCGGCATCTTCGCACTCAACCTTGATCAACGCGATGGACGAATTGTGACACAGCTTGCAACATTCGATGAGATTACCGGATTTTCAACGCTTTCAAATCAACTTGTGATTGCAGGAACCAAAAACGCCCAGACCGGAATCTGGACGCTAGCGGTTGAATAAATTTCTCAGAGCACATTTCGTATAATCTCCCAATACCCCTTCATGACCGGGTTTCCGATCTGATCCAATAATGAATTTCGTACGTGCTCTTCTTGAAAATCGATCACCGGTGTTGCATGTTTCAAAAATTCCGCATCTGAAATGACCCGCTCCGCCTGAATCTTCTTTCGACGTTCCATCACCCATTTCCAAAATGCGGATGAACAGAG
Organism: Patescibacteria group bacterium; assembly: GCA_018063105.1. GTDB lineage: Bacteria > Patescibacteriota > Patescibacteriia > 2-12-FULL-60-25 > 2-12-FULL-60-25 > JAGOQX01. Next base: position 6,486 of record JAGOQX010000003.1, on the reverse strand, counting down.
ATCTTTGTAGACCTTCCATTTCATGTCCCACCAACCGTTTTTGATGGAAAAAACTGTAATCGCAACATCCATGATAATCATTAATGGCGACAGCAGACATAGCGTCCACCCGCGATAAAAACTAAACATCAATACGTAGCGATTCCGCTCCATCCAGTAGTAGTTGATTTTGCTTTTTCCGAATTCATAATAATGATGAATGACCGATGACGGCTCAACGACCGTTTTCCATCCACGCATGCGTGCTTGTAGCGATGCATCCGTATCTTCGTGATAGGAATAAAACTTCTCATCGAACAATCCACCGCACGCATCGATCGCAGAAACACGACCGAGGACCGCAGCGCCGGATGCGTATCCGATTTCTAAATCTGGATTTGTTTTTCGTTCTGCTTCAAAAAAATCTAAGGCCCGTTGTTTCGTCCATCGATATCCGTTTGAGTATCCAAATCCCAGAATATGAAAAGCGTTCCCGATCGTGTTCACGCGATCACGCTCTTCTCCAAGAAGAATCAACGACTGAACATACGCAATTTTCGGATCAGCTTCAGCTCGCTCTACTGCGCGATCAATATAATCCGGCTCAACATCCGTATCCTCATTCGTGAGATGAACGTAGTCGCATCCCAACTCTTTCGCTTTCTCAAATCCAAGATTGTTATTACCAGAAAATCCAATCCATTCATCTTTCAAGATATACGTGATCCGTGGCAATGTAACGCCGGACTTTGGCATCCAGGTCTGATCAAACCATGGCTTGACCGGTGCAATCTTTCCTTTCGATTCAACACAAATCAACTCAAGGCGATCTTTCGGATACGTCAACTTTTCCATAGATGCTAAACAGCGATTAATGTCGCGCTCCCAATTTGCTGTTGGGTACGTTAAAAAAATAATGCCGATTTTAGGAAGGTTTGACATAAAAAAAGCGCTTAAGATGACGTCGTGCCATTAACTCACGACGAACACGAAGAGCCACTGGCAGACTTTGAAAAATCCGACCCCATGCTTTCAAAAAAACCAATGGCGAAACAACAAAGACTCCGGCGGAATGAACAAGTTCAAACAGCAGTGACGCGCACAGATCCCGCAACCCAAGTTGCCATGAACAATGATACACGTAGATCATCCACTGATTACGAACCATCATAATCCGTAATCGTTCTGGACGACGACGTTCTTCTATTCCTCGAGCAAGTAATCCCCTCACCGGATCCTTTGCGGCACGACGATGAAACGACTGCGCATCCGGCACAAGCAGCGAGCAATAACCTTTTCGTGCCAATCGAATCGCCAACTCAACATCCTCTTTATACATGAAAAATGTCGGGTCATAGATATACACGCCAAGAGCGGTCTCAAGCAGCGCAGAACGGCGATACAGCACAACAGCACCGGAAACGCCCCACACCTGTTGCACGGATTGCAGCTGTGAAGAGACATCTCCCCACTTCACACCGGAAAAACGATCAACAACATGCGCAAGCGAATCGTAATGCAAACCGGCTGTGTCAATACGTGTTTCGGCATTCAGCACAACGTCTGACTCCCCAATCCAACGAAACACCATTCCGGCCGCAGCTGCGATCGTTGCATCGGCATCCATCACCGTAACCAATCGCTCCAAGAATGCTTGATCAAGATATGCATCATCGTTCAGTACAAGCGTGTACTTCGCCTCTTGCGTTACAAAAAGATGATTATGGGCAGAAAATCCGGCGTTCTGCTCACTAACAATCAAAGAAAAAGAAATTCCACTCTGTTCCAACAACTCTTTCACGCGTGTTGCCTCTTCTGCATCGCACGAATTTTCATACACATACACCTTCCAATCCGTAAACGTCTGGTCTTTAATACTCTTGATCACGCGCGAAAAATCCTTTGATGAGTGATACGTAGCAATTTGAATCGCAATCAATTCTGTCATAGGAGATCAAATATCCAGGCGACTGCTATAACGAAAGGACGGCAACAACCTATCAGCCACGCCTGCCATCCTGGATGCCATTTTTCAAAATACTCTTGCATGGATTTTGAAAATTGTTTCTGCTTCCATAATCGTTTTCGTTGCGCAAAACTTCGACCTACTAAATCTTGCGCTTGAATCACAGGATCAAAAACAACACGAAGACCGGCTTTCACGGCCTGTGCACAATAATCAACCTCTTCGAACCAAATGAAATATCGTTCATCCAACCCACCAAGTTTTTCCAATGCCACGTGTGACATTGCAAAATAGGAACCACGAACTTGAGGTACATCTTGACGCTCAGAATAATCAAAATCCACAAATAGATAACGGTTCATCACGCTTGGAAACAAATATTTGATCTTCAGTAAAATCAACAACTGCGACCAAATATCAGGCAAACGCCGTACAGACGGCATCACACTTCCATCAGCCGATAGCAATTTTCCACCCAAAACACCAATCGTCGCATCTGCATCCAGCTCATCAATCGTTCGCTGTAACGCATCCGGCATCACCCGCATGTCCGGATTCAAGAGCAAGACGTGGCGTGCATTTCCGACCTTGATCCCCTGATTCACGGCTTTTGCAAACCCAAGATTCTGTGTATTTGCAATTATCGTCAGCTGCGGAAAACGAGACTGCATCATCTCAACGCTTTCATCTGAAGAAGCATTATCAACAACAATCAATCTCACCCGAGCCGTTCCCCCACTCTGAAGCACGGATTCGATATTTTTCTCAAGCAAAGCTTTCACATTCCAGTTCACGATCACCACAGCCAAGTCAGCCAGCGCCATATCAGACGGGGGAACGAACTGAATCTTGCTCGTTGCATCAGTAGACATAGCCTGGTAAGGTATTTCGAGCTGAACAGTAGCAATCAACTGTCTAAAAGTAAAATAGCCATTTTATGCGACTTCTTGTAACCGGCGGTGCAGGTTTTATCGGATCAAACTTCATCCGACACATGCTTGAACACCACCCCGACATCACCATCGTCAACTACGATAAATTGACCTACGCCGGAAATCTAGAAAATTTACGTGATATTGAAAACGATCCCCGCTACTCCTTTGTTCAAGGTGATATCGTTGACCTTCCACATTTAAATGAGGTTATTGAAAAAAATACCCTTGATCACATTATCAATTTTGCCGCAGAAACGCACGTCGATCGTTCTATTCATGGCGGTTGTTCTGATTTCGTATTAACGAACATGCTTGGCGTGCAGATGCTTCTTGACGCTGTTCGAAAAAATGCAATTACAAAATTCGTGAACGTTTCTACAGACGAGGTATACGGGGCTCTTGAACTTGACGATCCAAATCGTTTTACCGAATCCACACCGATTCAACCGAACATGCCATACGCTGCCGCAAAGGCTGGAGGCGACCTCATGTGTCGCGCTTATCACACCTGTCACAAAGTTCCCGTGATCGTCACTCACTGTTCAAACAATTACGGACCCTACCAATTTCCAGAAAAATTGATTCCATACTTCCTCTTCAATATTTTAAAAGGGTCAACCGTCCCAATGTACGGCGATGGAATGTATGTTCGTGACTGGATTCACGTTCGCGACCATGCTCGTGCCCTCGACCTCCTATTAGAAAAAGGCGAACCTGGCGAAATCTACAATATTGGCGTTGACAATGAACGCAGCAATATTGAAATCACTCGGATGATTCTTGCCCTTTTTGGTCATGGTGATGAAAAAATCACCTATGTCGCTGATCGCCCAGGACATGATCGACGCTACGCAATTGATGCAGCAAAAATCACAGCTCTAGGCTGGGAACCCGAATACACACGTGAACAATTTCAACGTGGGCTAGAAGAAACGGTCACATGGTATCGAGAAAATAACGCCTGGGTTGAACAACTGTGGGAAAAGAAACAAAACGAATTAAATTCGTTTCAACAGCACATCACAAAAACAACCAACGAATAACTTTGTATGAAATACCTCATCATCGGAACCGGTTATCTTGGCACACGCATCCTGAATGCGTGGGAGGATGCTGTGGCATCACAAGGAGAAATACACTCTGTTGAAGATGCGCTTCGTGAAATCGACCGTGTTCAACCGGACGTTGTTATTAATGCAGCCGGCGTCACAGGCAACCCCAACGTTGATTGGTGTGAAACAAATCAAATTGCGACAGCAAAAGGAAACGTTGAACTCCCCCTCTTACTAGCTGAAGCAACGCAACAGCGATCGATTCATCTGATTCATCTTGGATCTGGATGTATTTTTTATGGCATCTCTCCTCAACCAGCAGGATGGCGCGAGGAAGATGCAACGTTCCCGCTCGCATACTACTCTCGAACAAAACTAGCGGCAGATTTATTACTGAGCAACATGTCGCATGTTGCTATTGTTCGACTGCGTCTTCCTGTTGACACTATTCCTTCACCCAAGAACCTTATCGACAAGCTCGCGTCATACAAAAAAGTGATTGACGTTACAAACAGCGTTACCATCATCGACGATCTCTTGGTTGTCCTTCGTGGGATCGCAGAGAAAAAAGCAACGGGTATTTTCCATGCCATCAACCCGGGTCCACTTCGCTACAGAGAGTTACTCAAGCTCTATAAAGAATTTGTCGACCCACTCCACCATTGTGAATGGATTGCGGATGATGATCTGGTGCAACAAGGCCTTGCTCAAAAACAACGATCTACCGTTATCCTTCAATCAACACGCCTCACAGAGATTGGGCTCACAATGCGTCCAATCGAAGATGCAATAAAGGACACAATAAAAAAATATGCTGAAGCGCGCAAGCAGATGCTCTTAGAGATACACAGTGCACCCACTCCAGCATCTCAATCTTTTTTCGTTCATGGAACGAAACCAAAAGAACTCAAAGGCATCATCACAGCTGGTGGAAGTGGCACGCGTCTAGCCCCACTGACGAATGCATCAAACAAACACCTCTTACCCATCTTTGATAAGCCAATGATCCTGTATCCACTTCTCACTCTATTGAGTGCGGGGGTTAAACAAATCATGATTACCACCGGACCAGAGCATGCCCATGCATTCGTAAAGCTCCTTGGGTCTGGAACAAAATATAACTGCAATATAACCTATCGCATCCAGGATATGGCTGGTGGCATTGCGCAGGCGGTTCACCTCGGAAAAGACTTCGTAGGCAATGATAACTGTATCGTTCATTTAGGAGACAATATTTTTGAAGAACCCTTTGATCAGCATGCGGCCGCATTTAAAGACGGCTCACTTATTTTCTATAAAAAAGTCGCAGATGCACATCAATACGGCGTCATAGAAATCGATGATCGCGGACACGTACTTTCTATCGAAGAAAAACCAGCTCAACCAAAATCAAACCTTGCACAACTCGGACTCTATTTCTATGACCCAACCGTATTCGAGATTATCGATGCGCTAAAACCATCTAGCCGAGGTGAACTTGAAATATCTGACGTGAATAGCGAATTCATGAAGCAAGACAAGCTCACTGCACGTGAAATTACCGGACGATGGTTTGATGCCGGTACATTCCGCGACCTCAAACGCGCAAACGAATACTTCGCAGAACAAGCGGGCATCTATTGATCTATGCCATTGGTTGCGGTTACAAAAAAGAAAGCCGATATCGGCATCATCATCCTGAATTATAACAACCTTCATGATGAATGTTTATCGACACTCGGCCAAGCAGCTGCCGCAACAACGCGCACAGTTCAGGTTGTTATTGTTGATAATAACTCAACGCACATGACGGCAGATGATCGCATTTTGCAACATCTTCCTGAAGCACTTGTCGTACAACGTAAACAAAATCCAGGTTTCGCACGATCCATAAACGTTGGCGCGGCCTGTGTGAATGCAACGCACTATTTCTTTTTGAATCCAGATACAAAACTAATCCAATTATCGATTTTGGATATACTCGTTGAATATCTGAACGCGCATCCAGACGTTGGGATGGTATCGCCAAAAATCACGAACTTTGATGGATCACGTCAAGACACGTGTCGTCGCTTTCCTACCTGGTACCAACCGATCGTTCAACGAACTCGCCTCGCGGAAACAACCTGGGGAAAATCCTATTCCAAATCATTTCTGATGGAAGATTTTGATCAATCTTCAGAGCGCAACATCGACTGGATGCAAGGCTCTGCATTTATGATGCCGGAACAGGTCTGGCATGACGTTGGCGGATTCGATGAACGCTATTGGCTCTATTTTGAAGATGTTGATCTCTGTCGTCGCGTGTGGGAAAAACAAAAACGCGTCGTCTACTATCCAGGCACGGTTCTCGCTCATGCATTCGCGCGTACCTCGGCTACGATTTCAAATCCAATCATTGGCATTATGAAAAATCGTGCGCTCCGTGGACATATTGTAAGCTGGATCAAATATCAATGGAAATGGCTCGGAAAAAAACACCCGACCGTTCCTACGATGTGATTGCCTGGCGAATTTTTTCCGCCATCAACTCCTGCTCCCCTTCTGCGTACGATTTTCCTGGCCAGTGCTTCAA
>JAGOQX010000044.1 GCA_018063105.1 Patescibacteria group bacterium | reverse complement strand
GTTACACACTATAAAAAAGCGGCTCGACCTTTGAGGGGTTGAGCCGTTATGTTTGGCCGGATTCATCGCGTAGCTGTGCGATGGAGATGCCGAAGGTGGCGTTGTTGTGTGCGACGCATTCGCCGCGTTTGAGCGCGTTCATCACCCAAAAGGGGAGGAGATCGAGATCGGGGAATTCTCGGATGACATTGTTCTCGCTGCGAACGAACACTCGGGTGAGAGTGAACAGTTCCCAGGCATCTTTTTGGAGCTCTTTGATCGCGATGTAATCAATATTGACCGTAATCGTTCGACCGTACAGAAACACTATGCCTGCATTTGTGAGAAAGAACCGATAGTATTGCTTGCTGATACGAATTGCTGTGTAAAAGCACTCCCCTCGAGCTTGTATCTCGTAAGCAATGAGCGGTGGAAGCTCAATCAGTTGAATTGGCGCACCGCACCGATCCTGAATGATGAAGAGTGCTTGAAGCATGTCGTGGACATAGTCTTCATGAGCGCTCGCGTCGAAACTCACGGCATACCCCCTTTCCATTTTTGTGGGTCAAATGTTCGTAGTTTCTGATAGAGGGTATATGCTTTTTGAGCATTTTTGTCAATGAATCAGATCTTTATCGGTTGCTTTGAGAAACCTTTTTAAAAATCTGCTATACTCTATCCATGCCTGTTCGTCGAAGCAGCAAAACGAGTATTCGGAAATCGTTTCTTGAACCTGAGGATCACATGCCGGTCGAGCGAGACCTCCGGTATTGGTTGACGCACGCAATGCATTGGTGTGCCTTCCTTTTTTCTGTCGTTGCAGTGCTCGTAGTTGGTATGACCGTGTTCAACAAGGCTGACGCCAATGTGTATACAATGGAAGAAGGTTCGTTTTAGGGAATATTGGTTATCCACAACTTGTTCACAATTTGAAGTACGGATGAAAACCGTATTTTTTGTTTAGTTCTACGATAGATTCTGTATTTGATTGATTTCCCTGTACACTGGTTACAGGTGCAGAAACGCCTTCGCTCTTTTCTACCCACTCACCCCACTTTGGGCGTTTCCATCTTCAGGTCTTTTCCAAAATAGAAAAGTTCTGAAAAATAAAAACAAAATTACGAAGACAGACCAAGTTCCACCTCCAAGAAGGTGAACATGGTCTGTTTTCGTTCGTGTTATACTTGATCTAATCTATGCCAAGAAAATCAATGTCTTCTGGTCCTTTGAACGAACATCCGATTCCAGAGGTGCGCCAGGCAAAGCCTGGAATGTCGAAATTTTCCATTATTATTTTTTGCGTCGTCTTTGGAGTTGGTGCGATCATGTGGGCAAAGAATACGGTTACGAGTCTTCTTCGTCAGAAGCCGGTTGAAACGGTAAAGACGATTCCAGCTGAGAATCGAACGCTAGGAAGCGCTTCGTCAACAAATGATGGTGAGATTTCCGCATTGATTGCGCGAATTTCCCGTCTCATTGTCGTAAAGCAGGATGAGGCGCCAACGGTTGCAACGATTCAGGATGTGTCATTGCTGCGACAGCAAGATCCAAAATTCTATAAAGAAGCGGAAAATGGCGATCGATTAGTGATTTGGTCAGATCAGGCTATTTTATACTCAACGAAACAAGATCGTTTATTGGCCGTTGTTCCGGTAAGTTTGCCACCAAGTACAGGATCAGCGACCTCCACACAGCAGGTGAACACTGCAATATCTGAGTCGAATATCATGAATAGCATCAAAGCAGAGGGTGCGACGATTGAGGTTCGAAATGGCTCCGGCGTTCCAGGAATGGGTAAAATTGTTGTTGATAAATTGAAAGCACTAGGTTTTAACGTCCTCCCAGCAAAGGATGTGACAGCGGGAAAAGAGGCCTACGCTAACATCGCCGGTACAATCATCCGCTGGGACGCTGATTCGTCTCGGTTTCCTCAAACCGACAAGATGCTGACAACACTTGAATCTGTTCAAGACAAAGGAACAGCAAACAGTCTAGAAACAGGTGTAAAGGGAAATTATTTGGTGATTGTTGGGGGCAAGTTTCAGAAATAGTCTTGGTGCGGTAAGATACGCGTCATGCGTATCATCACAGACTTTCACCTGCATTCGAAATGGTCTCGGGCTTGTTCGAAGGATTTGACGTTGCCGAATATTGCTAAAGCTTGTGAACGCAAGGGGATTCAGTTTGTTGGTACTGCGGACGCATTTCACCCTGCGTGGCGACGAGACATTGGGTCATTGCTGCGTGAAGACGGGAAGGGGGCATTTGCTCTCAAAGATGAATCATCGCCAACTCGATTTTTGCTTTCAACAGAGATTGCTTGCATCTATAAACGTGATGGAAAAGTTCGCCGCCTGCATCACATTATTTTATTTCCATCACTCGCCGCGCTTGATCGTCTCATGTCTGCGTTGAATAATCGAAAATGCAATTTGAAAAGTGATGGTCGTCCAATTATTGGAATTGATTCGGAAGAATTGTTGAAGATGACGTTGGATGCAGATCCGAATTGTTTGTTCATTCCAGCGCATGCATGGACGCCGTGGTTTTCCGTGTTCGGTTCAAAGTCAGGATTTGATTCGTTGCAAGAATGTTTTGGTGATCTCTCAAAACAAATTTATGCGATTGAAACTGGTCTCTCATCTAACCCAGAAATGAACTGGAGATCGTCTCAGCTTGATGATGTATTTCTTGTTTCAAATTCTGATGCGCATTCATGTGAAAATCTTGGGCGGGAAGCAAATATTTTTGAGATGAAACAACCATCGTACACAGAATTGCATCGTATCTTGACGGAGCATGACACGAAAAAATTTATTGAGACGATTGAATTTTTTCCAGAAGAAGGAAAATATCACGCAGATGGACATGCGGATTGTGAATTTTTTTGTGAGCCGGAAGAAACGAAAAAATTACATGGACGTTGTCCGAAATGTGGACGTGCATTAACGATTGGTGTGTTGAATCGCGTGATGGAATTAGCGGATAGAAAAGCATATGCAAGACGGCCAAAAAATGCACCGCAATTTCGTTCAATTGTTCCGTTACGAGAACTGATTGGATATGCACTTCATATTGGAAAAACATCAAAAAAAGTTTCAGTCTGCATGGATCGTTTGATGCAGAGCGGGCACTCTGAATTTGCGCTGTTGCTAGATGTTCCTGAAGCTGAATTAGCTCGATTAACATTGCCTGAAATCGTTACGTTGATCATGCGAATGCGTTCCGGAGATATTCAAATGCGTCCTGGATATGATGGTGTGTATGGCGAGCTTCTTGTTCCCAAAAAATAGAATATTTTATTTTAAAAAATAATGTGTCAATGAAAACACCCTACGCTTGTGGCGTAAGGTGTCTTCCTCCTTCGAAAGAGCAAGATTCAATTTATTGCTTCTTTGCCTTCTTCGCTTTCTTTGCCTTCTTAGGAGCCGCCTTCTTCACGGTCTTCTTTGCCTTCTTTTTTGCTGCCATGGTAAGTCACCTTCCTTTCTTTTTAAGTTCGCCCGGTCAACACCGAGACGATGCATTCGTTTCGGCGAGAAACCGATCACGATGAGCATACAAGAAGTATAGCACATATTTTTTGTGTCAAATAGAAAAACACAATTTATTTGTCAAGAGGTAATGCTGTTGCGGAAATACATGTGCGTGTTAAGGTGTGCGGATGAATAAGATTTGGTATTTCTGTTGCATGAGCGCGCTGGCATTGCTCTTCCCGGCGCATGTATTTGCAGCTGATTTTTTTCCGATGAAATTTGTTTCAACATCTGGAACATCTTTTGTTGTAGGTGATCAAACGTTTATTCCGGTTGGCGTGAATCATCATGATGAAACAACGTTATGGAATCCATCAAAGACGATCCCACGTTTTTCTGAAGTCACGCAAAATGATTTTCGAACCTTTGCATCTCTTGGATTCACCTCCATTCGTCTTTCCGTGAAGGCAGATTATTTTCATTCGCCAAAAGGATTTCAATGGCTTGATCAGCGCGTGAAGTGGGCGAAGCAAAACGGCATCCGGATTCTCCTCGATATGCACATCCCAAGTGGGGGAGCGCAGCAGGATTATCAGCCGAGCGAGATGAATTTGAAGTTCTGGAACAGCCCGTCACTTCAAGATGATTTTGTACAAGTTTGGGGATCGGTTGCAAAGCACTATGCTTCGACGCCGACCATTTGGGGGTATGGATTGATGAACGAGCCGGCCAGTCGAAACATCGGGCAGGTGAAGGAGCTGTATCGTCGGTTAGACGTTGCGATTCGAGCATCGGATTCACGTCACATTATTTTGATCTCACCGGTGCAGACGTATGACGAACAGAGCAACGAGCATTTTGTTTTTCCAGACATCGTGGACAGCAAGCTTGCCTATGACGTTCATTTTTACCAACCATACGGATTCACGGTTCAGAATGTTCCATGGGGGATTTTGGATTCGCGCATCATCGGTCGCTATCCCAGTGAAGCAACGAGCTCAACGTCGGCTTGGAATGCTGATCGAATTCGAATGTCATTAGATGATGCAGGCTTACGAGCGGCACGGGAAAAAGGCGTTCCAGCAGTGATCGGTGAGTTTGGGGCAGTGTTTCATGGAACTGTTCGGGGCCAATACAG
>JAGOQX010000043.1 GCA_018063105.1 Patescibacteria group bacterium | reverse complement strand
ACATGGGTCCGATTGAGGTGAAGCCTGTGAATCTGGGCCGTCCAAATCCATTTATTCCAGCTCCAGTTGCGCCAACAACAACGATTGTTGTGGTACCGAGCAGCACGCCAACTCCAACGACAACGGAAGAGCTTGTGAACGTCGTTTCAACATCAACCCCATAATATGGATGAACAACTTATTGGACTTCTCTTGCAGAAAAAATTGATTGACGACAAAACGGCAACCATGATTCGTGATTTGATTGCGCGTGGAAAAACACTGGAGCAGGCTGCTGTTGGAGGTAAATACGTCAGTGATCAAGAGTTTGCAAAAACGCGTGCTGAAGCGCTCAATTTACCGTATATCGATTTAACGGAGCGGATCATTCCAAAAGAAACGCTCGAGCTCGTGCCATTGGCAACGTTGGAGAATTATCAAGCTGTTCCAACGTCATTTGATGGGACGACTCTTGAGATCGCGCTGCTTGATCCGAAAGATTATCGAGCGGTTGAAGCATTGGAATTTTTAGCAACAGAACGTGGATGGAAATTGCAGTATGTGGTTGCGCCAGGAGCTCAAATTATTAGCTTGCTCAAAAAATTGAAAGGACTCGGAGCTGAAGTTGCGACGGCGCTGGCACAGGCGAAAGGGAAATTTGATAAACAGTCGGGAAAAGATGATGACGTTGGTGAATTGGAAGAGGTGATTAAAGGTGCGCCAGTGTCACGGATGGTTGCTATCATCATGCGCCACGCGGTTGAAGGGGGAGCGTCTGATATTCATATTGAGCCGATCGGAGGAGAGTCGCGTGTCAGATATCGTATTGACGGTGTTCTTCGAACATCATTGGCATTGCCGTTATATGTGCATCCGGCCATTGTTTCTCGTATCAAGGTGTTAGCTAATTTAAAAATTGATGAAACGCGCGTTCCACAAGATGGACGCATTACGCAAGAAATTTCAGGGAAGAAGATCGATTTTCGTGTTTCCACGTTGCCAGTGGTTGATAATGAAAAAGTGGTGATGCGTGTTCTTGATACATCTGTTGGTGCGCCGACATTGGAACAACTTGGGTATCGCAAAGAGCATGTTGCAATGATTCGTGAGCAGGTGAAACGACCGTACGGAATGTTCCTGGTGACCGGTCCAACAGGTTCCGGAAAATCTACAACCTTGTTTGCGATTTTAAGCATGTTGAATGCGGAAGGTATTAATATTTCTACACTGGAAGATCCGGTTGAGTACTATATTGCCGGCGTGAACCAATCTCAGGTTCGTCCAGAAATTGGATATACCTTTGCCTTTGGTCTGCGTGCGTTGTTGCGCCAAGATCCAAACGTGATGATGGTCGGAGAAATTCGTGATAAAGAAACGGCGGAATTAGCCATTCACGCGGCACTCACCGGGCATTTGATGTTTTCAACGGTTCATACCAATGATGTGTTTGGTCTTGTTCCTCGATTAACGGATATTGGCGTTGAATCATTCTTGCTCGCAGCAACGTTGAATATTGGTGTGGCACAGCGTCTTGCTCGAAAGATTTGTCCGAGCTGTAAAGAGCAGGAAGCTGTTGATGTAACGATTATGGAAAAGGTGAAAAAAGATATTGTGAATATTCCGAAAAAATATTTTGCGACCGGTATTTCTCCGGAAGGGCCATACGTCTTTTATCATGGAAAAGGGTGTGCGAAGTGTGGAAATACAGGGTACCAAGGACGTGTTGCCATGGCTGAGGTGTTTGAGTTTTCAGAGCGCGCTCGTCGGTTGATTGAAAAAGGATTCACGTCCGAAGTAGCGCATGCCGAATGCAAGCAGCAAGAAGCGTTGACGATGCGCGAAGATGGGTTGTTGAAAGCACTCGATGGATTCACGACGCTTGAAGAGGTGTTCCGATTAAGTCAAAATACCCAAGAAGATACGTAATATGACTACCAAGCCACACATTCTCCTGGTTGAAGATGACGGATTTTTGGCAAGTATCTACGCGCAGAAGTTAGAGTTGGAAGGGTTTGAGGTCACGTTAGCATCGAATGGAGAGGATGGATTGCGATTAGCCGCGAAAGAACTTCCACAATTAATTTTGATGGATTTGTTGATGCCGAAAATGGATGGATTTGAAATGTTGGAAAAGTTGAAAGCAGATCCTGCTGTTGCAAAGATTCCGGTGCTTGTCCTCACGAACCTCGGTCAAAAGGAGGATATTGATCGATGCATGCGATTGGGAGCGGTTGGATATGTGATCAAAGCACACTCATTGCCACATGAAACCGTGAATCGTGTGAAAGAGATATTACATGCCAACATTTAAGTACCGTGTTCGTCTTCCAGATGGTCGGCTCCAAGCCGGCTTGATTCAGGCTGAAGATCAGACGGCAGCACAGGCTGCTCTTGAAGAACGTGAAATGGAAGTGCTCCTCCTTGAACAACAATCAGGACGAGCTGTGGCATCAACGCGAATGTTGGGATTCATGAATCGCATCAAGCCAAAAGACTTGGTTGTGATGTCTCGAACGTTGTCCGTGATGGTTTCCGCATCCGTGCCATTAACAGAAGCTGTTCGAAACATTGCGCATCAAACAACAAATCCAACATTGCGTGCGGTGATGATCGATATCGCGTCAGATGTGGAGGGGGGCGGAAGATTGTCCGATGCGTTGGAAAAACACTCCAAGGTTTTTTCAGGATTTTTCGTGAACATGATTCGTTCCGGTGAAACGTCCGGACAATTGAGTGAAGTGTTGGAATATCTGGCAGATCAGCAGGAAAAGGACTACGACTTGAACTCAAAAATTCGCGGGGCAATGATTTATCCGGCGTTTATCATGGGAACCATGGTTGTGATCGGGTTTGTCATGATGACATTCGTTGTGCCGAAGTTGGTGAGCGTGTTGCAGGATGCTGGCGTCGAATTGCCGCTTTCTACCAGAATTCTCATCGCTGTTTCTGGATTTTTCGTATCATACTGGTGGTTGATTATTTTGCTGGTCATCGGTTCTGTTGTCGGTGTTCGTATCGCGCTCACGACGCCGGAAGGTCGATATATCTGGGATAGTATCAAGATTCGTATTCCTATTTTCGGTCAGCTATTTCAACGTGTCTACGTTGTGCGATTCGCTCGTTCATTAGCAACGCTGATGAAAGGTGGCGTTGATATGGTTGGCGCACTGCAAATCGTCGCCGGGGTCATGGAAAATGAGGTGTGGCGTCAACTTGTCCTTGAAACGATCCGGGAAGTGAACGATGGAAATTCGCTCACAACAGTCTTTGATCGATACCCATTTGTTCCAAAGATGATGAATCAGATGTTGGTTGTGGGGGAGACGAGCGGAAGGACACAAGAGGTATTAAACCGGTTGAGTACATTCTTCTCTCGTGAAGTTGATAACGTTGTTGCGAATCTCGTTGCTTTGATTGAGCCTCTTGTGTTGATTCTTCTGGGTCTTGGCGTTGGCACCATGGTCTCTGCAATCTTGCTCCCATTATATTCGTTATCCTCGGGAGGATGATGTGCTATACTTTGTCTAACTTTTATCCACTTATTTAGGATCTTTGTCTTCTATGTCAAAACGTTCCCAGGGATTTACACTTATCGAATTGCTCGTCGTTATCGGTATCATCGGATTGTTAGCAACCTTAGCCGTTGTTGCATTTGGAAGTGCACGCGCCAAGGCTCGTGATACAAGCCGCGTATCAAACGCTCGCGCTGTTATATCGGCATTTGGAGCAGCAGCTTCGGATGGACTCTCTTTGTGTAAGCAAGGATGTAATGGAGGAGCGGTTGATGGATCTGGTGCTAACATTATTAATGTTGATATTTGCGAAAACGGATGTGCGAATGGAACTGTTAAAACTTCACAATACGTTAATTTGAGCATGATTAAAGATCCAGAAGTTGGAAATCAGGGTACGGCATGTACCGGAGCAAATACGTCATGTCAGTTTACTCTAGGTGGTGGTGCAAAGATTGACTCGTTTAAATTGTTCTTCTTCACGGAGCAGGCGGTTCAAGGGTTGACGGCTAGTGGACACGAGGCTTCAGAAACAGGAATCGTGAAATAGAATTTTCTAAGATATATTCGTAGGGGCTCTACCACGTGCCCCTACGTTTTTATCTACGCATACGGTATACTTCTGGTAATCTTATGTTTAAACTCACCCGTCGTTCAGGATTCACCATCCTTGAAGCGTTAATCGTAATTATCGTGGTCGGCATCCTCGCTGCTGTCGCGATCTACTCACTGAATATCACACGAGCAAGTAGTCGAGATTCAAAGCGTGTGTCTGATATTAGTGTGATGCGTGCGGCGATGTCGCAGTATTGGTTGCAAAAGGCTTCGTATCCAGTGAGCACTCCCGTTGATTTGGGAAAGCCTGGGGTTGGCGCTGACGTGTTGTCTGGCAGCGGATTTACGAGCAAAGATCAGCAGCTTGTTCCACCGGTGTTTATTGATCAAGTACCAACCGGACCAAACGCGAATGAATATTATACGTATCACGGATCAGCAGAAGGATACTCGCTTCGCTTCACCACAGAACGACCAACAGCGTACGGTGTTGCCGGAACGTGGTATGCACATGCAAATGGTGTAGACCGAACTGATACGGAAAACTAATGTGATGGAACGTCTTATTTCAGCGATATTTGCCGCAGCGCTTGGAGG
>JAGOQX010000042.1 GCA_018063105.1 Patescibacteria group bacterium | reverse complement strand
AAGCCCCATTTCTTGTCAAACCAGTATTTGTTCTGGTATTATCCCGCCACACGGCCTCATCGTTTAATGGCTAGGACAACCCCCTCTCACGGGGTAAATGGGGGTTCGATTCCCCCTGGGGCTACCAAAAAGGACTTCTCATCAGGAGAAGTCTTTTTTTGTGCAAAGACTAGCGACAATTCGGGGGTTCCAAAAGAATGACCATCGAATGTGAGCGGTTTTGCGAAAATCAAATGCTGAAGGTTAATCCGAGCCTCGTAATCGTCAACCAAATCCATCCAAACTTTCGATGCGTTACGGATAAAATGAAAACAATAATTGAGAGCTTTTTCCATATCCAACTCTTTCTGCCGCGCGTCCTGGAGGAGGAGACGTTTCTGATCGATGCGTTCGTTGACGAGCTGCTTTTGGGTCACAAATTCATCGTCTGTGTATTTGCCGTTGCGGTGGAAATCGAAGACCGTCTGACGCTCGTGCTCGAGTTTCTCGATATCCTTGCGGACACGAGCGTTCGTCTCATCGAATTTCTTGTAACGTTCCTGCCACGCATCGAGTACGACAGCTTTGAACAATTTTTCGTACTTGGTATCCGGTTCGATGGTTTCCAAGAGTTGAACAAACTTTTGCTCGAACGCAGCTTTCTGAATGGATTTGGAGTGAGTGCATTTCTTGCTTCCATGGTGGTAGTACGGATAGCGTTTGCCGTGACGACTTCGAGCGTAGCTCCCCGTGAGTGGCTGATTGCAATGCTGACACAAAACGAATCGCCGCAATGGAAAGTCAGGATTGTTAAACACACGAGGCTTACCCTTGAGATGATATCCGCTTTTCACGTTCTGGCATTGAGCGAATAACGCCTCGTCAACTATTGGCTCGAAAGTGCCTTTCGTCATCTCCTTGAACGCATCAATTCGGCCACAATATACGGGGTTTGTGATAATTTTCTCGAGCGTTTGCTGAATCGGATATTTCCCCTCGCGCGTGCGTAACCCGCGATCACCGAGCAATTGAGCCAATGCCTTGAATGTATACGTACCTTTCGCGTACAGCTCAAACGCCAAACGAATGAGCGGAGCACGTTCCGGTTCAGGAACGATGTTCGTCTTCTTGCCCTTGATCGGTCTGTGATAACCGAGCGGTGCCGCCCAACACCAGAGACCTTCGCGCACGCGTGCCTGCATCCCGCTCTTGCAACGTTCGCGGCGATTGTTGTTATCAAATTCCGCGAATACCGAGAGCATTCCCTCCATCGCTCTCCCCATCGCACTTTCGTCAAAGGTTTCCGTTGCTGATCTCAATTCCGTTCCGGCTCGTTTAAGCAGGCTCCGGACGACAACATGGTCATCTTGATTGCGAGCGAAGCGATCAATCTTGTAAACGATGAATTGGTGAACGCGACCTTTCTTCTGCGTGCAGAATGCAATCGCTTTTGTGAATTCTGTCCGATCTGCCGTCTTTGCCGATTCACCCATCTCAACGAACACTTTGAGGACGCTTAGACCGTTACGTTCGGCGTACTCCCTACAAAGCCGCTCCTGATTATCTAAACTCGTGCCCTCAACCTGCTCCTTCGAGGATACACGGCAATAGATGATGCACGCTTTGAGGCTTGTTTCAGGCATAGCGCATCAGTTAAGCGACTTTGTCGCCTTCGGGGAGCAGAGCGGGCGCGTGAGCCGAATTTGAGGCTTCGTGACGGCCAAGAGAGTCCAGAGCCGTGTTCGCAACGGCATAGAGCTTGTCGCGTAACGCCAAAAGCTCCTCGTCGGGGAGATTGGCGAGATCAGGGTCGATGCGGCGACATTGCTCCAAGGTAAGCATGGAGCAAGCATATTGAACCCACCGCTCGGAAAGGCGGCGTTATTCACAGATGCGATAAAAGAGGGCTGCATACAGCCATTTGTTTGCTTACTTCTGAGGCTTTGGCAAGAAAAGAAATAACCCTACCCAGCAGCCACCAAATCGACTAACATGACGTCATATGTTTTTAGAGCGAATGAAGACAACGGATTTCGATCCGAAAAAGAAATATGTATTCGTTGTATCCATGGGTGCTACAGAACAGCATGGCCCATTTCTTCCACTTGGTACGGATTCATATATCCAGGAAGCAATCATCCAACGCATGGAAAAAGTGGTGACGGAGGCCATTTTTCTTCCGACGCTACGAATTACCTGTTCAAAAGAACATAGCGGCTTTCCTGGAAGCGTCTGGATAGAAAAAGAAACCATGGAAAAAGTACTTCACGATATATGTGCCTCTTTGCAGCCATACGCGAGAGGTATCGCGCTCATCTCCTGGCATGGAGGAAATATCGGTATGCTGAATCGCTTTGTTGAAACAAACAAGAACTCCTTTTCAGGCGTACGTCTGGAACATCTTACATGCGATTCCGAGGAAATATTAAAAAAGACGGCAGACATTCTCGGTGGTCCCGTCGACGAGCATGCGGGTAATTCAGAAATTTCCATGGTTCTTCCTATCGAACCTTCACTCGTCACCATCCCACCCAAAGATTATCCAAAACAAAAAATTGAGAACGCTTGGGATTCGGATCGTCTTGTAGACGTCTCCAAAGACGGGATCGTTGATAATCATCCTAAATGGGTAATAAACAAGGAGATGGGCGAACAATTCATCCAGATGGAGGTTCAAGAACTAAACATGCAGTTGGAAAAAATGATGAAATCGGAATAGACTCTCTTTATGATTTATCTTATCGGCGGCGCTCCCCGTGTAGGCAAAAGTATCGTCTCGAAATCCATTGCCCAAGCCAAAGGAATTGAGCCTATTTCGACCGACGACATGGAAAGCCATTTTTCCGAATCGATTCCCGAAGAACGTCGTCGGGAGTTGTTTCCGTTGCCTGGGTTTTCCGGCGAGCCGTCAGAAAATACGCTTACTCCGGATGAGCGAGTAAAACTTCAAACTATCGGGGCAGAATCGCTGAAAACGGAAATCGAAAAGACAATCAATGAAGCTATCAACGATCATCGCGATTTGGTGATTGAAGGCATTCATCTCTCGCCGAAGATTGTTCGCGAGCTGATCGACAAGCACGGAAAAGATCAAATAGTCGCCTCCTTTGTCGGCTCCATTGATGTGGAACGTGTCATCTCTGGGATGGAAAAAAATACGAATCCGAATGATTGGCTGAAAGATGCCAATGAAGTGGTACGCCAACAAGTCGCCGAGTTCGTTGTCGCATTCAGTAAATACGTCCAAGAAGAAACTCAAAAGAATGGTTTTTCATATCTTGAACGAACAGACGCATTTGAATCGGACATGGGACGGGTCACTGAATTGCTTCTGCGATCTGGAGAGGGCAAGCTACCAATGAAATAGAAGGCACGTACGAAAACCCAAAACTTGGCTATGCTTCGAGACATCTATAATCTGGAATTCCCACACTACGTTCATGAACTGAACATTGGTGGCTATACATTCCGTAGAGTAGCCAACTATTCGGAAGCCTTTGGAAAAATGCAGCATTTGGTCAACTCTTCCGGTTCAGAACATAAAACGGTTGTGCAGACAGGGAGTCATCAAATTACTGCAACTGTGGAAATTCCAACCACAGAACAACAGGCGGTGTTGCTTTGGGCTGACCAAGAACCGAAGAAGCTTTTGGACGTTCTGCTTCTGCTTAGCATTTTTACCCGTAGAAATGTATTCATGAAAAATTGGGATGAAGATGAGGGCGTTGCTATTTTGGAAGACCATCGCTACTACCAATTCGGAGGAGAACTTAAATTATCCATTCCCGTGGAATCACGATGGCGACAGAAACAAACAGGCGCGCTTAATACGGAAGATGAAATACAGGGAAAGCCTATCTGGGAGTACGAGCATTTAGATATTGGTTTTGAGAAGGGCGTGAATGCAGTCCTCGATCTCATCTCGTCTAAAGATTGGTTAGAGACATACGCAGAAGGCTATCTTCTTTTTCTATACCGACAGGCGATGCGAAGGCAGATTTTAGAGTCGGCCTTTATCGTAAGCTGGTCGATTTGGGAGCACCTGTTCACTCTACATAACAAAAATTGGCTTGATGAAAATTCCATCAATAAGATGGGAGGAAAAGAAAAAATTACCTTCATCTATAACAAGTATTTCAATTCGCCTTCGCAGGTATCCTCAGAGATTGAACCGCTCGCGAAGACGCGCAATCGAATCGTGCATTACGGAATGAAACCGACAGGAGCAGATAATGATTCGATGGAAAGATTTGTTAGGATGACAGAGCGACTCGTTGCAAAAATCCTTGGCCTCAAGCCGTCATACGCACTGGAAGGCGCGGAGCATTTAAGAAAAACGCTGAATGGTTAGCAGACATCCGAAAACCCAAAAACCTAAAACTTAGCTAAAACTAGCGGCTAGGTTTTCTAGGTTAAAAACCTAATAACCTAGGAACCAGTACCGAAAACGGTACTCTCAAAAATTCGCGCGGCGTCCGGATATTCCAAGAACATCCTTTCAACCAACACCCAAGTCTTCCCCTCTAAGGCGGATAAAGCTATTTCAATCCCTTATGGCAGTCCTGATCGCCCTGATTCCGCTCCGTTTACGCCAATGTTTGAGCCATTTCTCTCGCTTTGCCGAATGCATGCCAGCGTTCCAGCTCGGAAACAAGCTCGTTCCACCGCGCACCCACATGGGCTACCACCGAGCTCAGCTCGGCTCTGCGGATTGGGATCACGAAGCTCAGCTTCGCCCGATCGTCCAGAGCATAGAGAGGTGAACTCG
>JAGOQX010000015.1 GCA_018063105.1 Patescibacteria group bacterium | reverse complement strand
CAAAATCAGGTGGCATCGGTTCGACCTCAACGTATCTGTTTGTTGATGATACGCAGGCGCCAGCTTCAACGTATATCGCGACAAATGCAGATGGTTGGTCAACGGCAACAACGTATGACTACGCAGAACGATTTGCTTCAACGGAAGATTTGAAACCAGGCGATGTCGTGATGACCGATGCAGACGGTTCAGAGCGCGTGATGCGATCCAAGTCATCCTCTGATGTTGTCTTGGGTATCGTGTCTACAAAACCAGGGTTTATTACGGGTGCAAATTCAACTGGAACATTCCCAATCGCCTTAGCTGGTCGTGTGCCAACTCGCGTTTCTGCGAAAAATGGTGCAATCATGGCCGGTGACCAGCTTGCGCCTTCAGATATGCCGGGCGTTGCAGTGAAGGCGACGGGTTCTGGTTCTGTGATTGGTGTTGCGCTTGAGAATTATAGCGGTGCGGGTGAAGGTCGTATCAGCGTCTTTGTTCAACCTGGTTGGAAAGGTGGAGAAATCGTTGCCAAAGCAGACGCTCCAGCATCATTTAGCTATCATGTTTCTGCTGAATCCATCTCCTCACCTCGTTCTGGTTTAGCACTGATCGCTGCGGGTTCAAAAGAGGTTCGTGTTGAATTTGCAACGTTGAACGCCTATCCGTTGGTTACCGTGACGCCATACGGCCAAACATCAAACGGATGGTGGCTCACGAATGTTTCTGATCACGGATTTACGATTATCCTTGGTGAAGCTCCGTCATTTGATCTGGCCTTCGCGTGGAAAGCAGAGGCTTCTCATGAGGGCAACGTGATTTCAAATTCAGATGGGACATCGGTCACATATGACGCAATGACGGGAAAGCCGGTGATGAATGCGACTACATCAACGCAGGATACTGTTGTTGAGACTGCGACGAGTACGCCAGAGGTTGCGCCTATTCAGACTCCATCAACAACGACAACTACAGAGGGTTCAGATGCACCGGTGATTGAGGAAATCGTCATCACAGCGGAGAGTTCAACGACAACGCAATAACAACGATTCATGTTATACTCGATGTACCATTAGTACATTATGAGAGAATCTTTTGTTGCCGATATATACCCGCGTCTTGGTCGTTTTTTTGGGTGGATTGTTGATGGATGCCTTGCGGCAATTCTGTTTCTTGTGCCGCTCGTTGTGTCATCGTGGTCCATTGATCCGATCGATGCACCAAAACAAACGGTCTTGATTTCTCTTGTCCTCATCACCTTTGTCGCATGGATTGCTCAGTCGCTGTGTTTACAGAGAGTAGCGCTGAATCGTTCATGGACGCATTTGATCGCAATCCTCGCAGTTATTGGTTACGGTGTTTCAAGTGCATTATCCATGGATCGGTACGTCTCATTTGTTGGACGGCCAGGTCAGATTCAGTGGGCATTTTCAACGGTGTGCGCGTTCGTTGTTTTATATCTCATTTTGAGCACATCTATTCGTTCGGTTGAGCGAATGTATCGATTCTTCCTAGCGATTCTTGCCTCTTCTGCCTGCGTGGGAATCGTGGCGCTATTGCAATTTTTCGGTGCCCATCCAATTGCCTTCATGGGTTCGTTCGCATTGAATCCATCATTCACAATGGTTGGGACGCTGAACGCCCTCGCTGCATATGAAGCGCTCGTTGCCGTTATCTCTATTGGGATGTTGTTGTACGCCTGTCGCAACGGCGTGTGCACTTTGTGGAAGCGAACGGTGCTTGGCCAATATCTTGGGAGCGCAATCGTGTGGATTGCATTGCTTGTTTCCCTTGCATGTCAGATCGCCATAAATTACTGGCCCGCGTGGATCGCATTGATTATCGGTTTGGTGATTTTGACGTCTATTCCGCTGATTCGTCGTGAGCCCGTGAAGCATCAATTGCAATTGGTCATTCCTGGGATGGTTCTGCTTGTTGCTGTCACGCTGTTTCTTCTTCCGAATCTGTTTCGTTTGAATCTTTCGTCAGAAGTGACACCGTCGTTTCAGGCTACGGCAGATATTGCTCGGCAAGAATTGTTAGCGCATCCATTGTTTGGTTCTGGTCCGGGGACCTGGGTGTTTGATTATTCAAAGTATCGTTCCATCGCTGTTAATCTTTCACCATACTGGACCATTCGTTTTGAGCAGGGGTTTTCCACGGTATTAACCGCCCTAACGACCATTGGCATCGTGGGTTTTATGTTATGGGCGTTGTACATGCTCTCATTGTTGCTTCAAACGGCCACACGAGCAGTTAAAAGCGAAATGAATGATGAATGGCGAGCCGTTGTGATCGCGTTGTCTGGATTGGTCACGTTTAGCTTGTTGTTTTGTCTGACGAACGTCACTTTGAGTGGTTTTCTGATCGGTGCGGTATTGTGCGCGTGTGCAGCTGGCATAATGGAATCCCGAGAAGTTGTTTGGGATGCGCGAAGATCTGTTGGACGCGCAGCGGTGTTGTCATTTATGGGCATTGTAACCGTTGTGAGTGCAGCGTCTCTTCTGTGGCTCGTCATTCAACATGCGATGGCTGAAAAGCAGATAGCACAGGCGATTTCTGCATATGCGTCACAACGACCGGTCGCTGAAATTATCGGCCCACTAGAATTGAGCTTGAAGTTAAATCCATTGTCAGACTTGGCTTCACGGAATTTGGCCCAAGCATACCTGATGCAGGCTTCGCAATTGTTGAATCAGCCGGCAAATACCGATCGAAATACGCAGGTGAACGCGGCAATTACATCAGCCGTAAGTGCAGCAAAGACCGCGATTCAGCTTTCGCCTTCAAATGTAGAGAATTGGGCCAGTTCCGCGTCCATTCTTCAGACGCTCGCATCTGCAAGCCAGGGTGCGGATGAACAGGCGATTGCAATGTTTACGGAGGCGCTGACTCGCGAGCCAAACAACCCCATTTTTTATACAGAACTTGGCAAGATTCACTTAGTCCGCGCAGACGGAAAGCAGCAATTGATGCAGTCTAAAGATGAACAGGTGAAGAAGGACGCAAAAGCGCAGATGGTGGCAGAATTGGATCTGGCCGCACAAGCTTTAAATCAGGCAACACAGGCAAAGCCGGATTATGCAGCGGCGCACTATGCCATGGCCTTAGTGTATGAACGACAGGGGCGCGGAAAAGATGCGATCCAAAAGCTTGAACAGGTGTTGAGTCTGGACTCGAAAAATGTTGGCGTTGGATTTGAGCTTTCCATTTTGTATTACCGCGACGGACAAAAAGATCGCTCGTTGAATCTGTTTGAGCAGATTATTGCTCTTGAGCCAGCATATTCTAATGCGCGTTGGTACTTGGCAGCGATCTATGAAGAGCGCGGACGGTATGATGATGCAATTGCACAGATCAAAGCGATTACGACAACAAGTGAGCAAGATGCAAAAATGGTCGCTGAACGAATGAAACAATTAATTCAATCGCGAGATCAGGCTAAGGCGCCAAAGGTTCAGGCATTACCGGAACCAATCGCAGAAATAATCGGTCAGAAAAAATAGGATTCAGATAATTTCTTGAAAAGTTTGCTATACTGCTCGTATGGCCTGGTTGTCTGTGTTAAAACAATGGTTCATTCCATCGCGTTCGCGTGGAGCAACGTGTGAATCGACTGAAGACGCGTTGCGTCTTCGTGGGGTTTTAGAGCAGGAGCAACGTTCAATCGCGCAAAACTTGGAAGGGTTGTTTCAAACGTACGATGCACGTGTTCGTGAAATGGCTGAACGGTTGCATACGATGAGTAACGATGAAATTGAAACAGAGGGAGAGAGTTTGGCGCAAGCACAGGATGAATTAAAGCAATTAACACGACGATTAGAGACGGCCGTCAAATCACGTCAGCAGTTGGAACGTGAGTTGGGTGAGTGGCAGGATCGTGCCGATGAAGGCGGACCAATCCACGCGGATCATCCGGCGACCCGCGCGGAAATCGTTCGGTCTGAAATCGCATTGCGGGAGGCGTATCGGAAGCCACAAGGATGCTCTGCACAATCACGATGTTGTGATTCTGATGTTTCGGATCATGGAGATGTAGAAGGTGTTGAATATGCCGTAGAACCTAGAGACGCGTATGTGGAGCCGGTTCGTATGGAGAGGGTTTCGTCAGAACAGCTCATTGGGATTATTCGAGAGGCAACAAAGGAGGCGGAGCGATGGCATGCGACACGGCTGGAACAGCATAGCCAGGATGCGCTTGATCAAATTCATCATGTTCGAGATTTACATACGTTATTGAAACAGATCGATAGAGAACAGGGGACCAGAAGGGACCGCGTGGCCTTGGCTGTACGAATGCAGGAATAAGAATAGGTGGTTTGTAAAGGCAGGCCTTGACAAAGTGCCTGTATTGTGTTATATTGATCCGTTCGAAAGAACAAGAGCGGCCCTTTAACAAGAATCTGCCAAAACATGTGTAAAATGACGCATTTTTTGGCAGCATCGCGATAACGAGGTTAGCGTTGATTCCTGGGATGTGCCTGGGATAGACGTGTGATCCGTGGATCGTGGTGTGGAGGATCAGTATGAAGCGCGTGTCGCTCGTGGTGTCGTTCGTGGTCGGGCTGCTGTTCCTCGTGCTGGGCTCCGTCCAGCTGTTCGGCTGGGAGCTCGGCTGGCTCCCGCCGTTCTGGGCGGTTGCCATCGCCGTCCTCGCGCTGTGCGGGGTGACGGCCGTCCTCGCGCTCCGTCACGGGGTGCGGGAGGCCGAGGACCGACACATGGTCCAGGGCCTCATTCGTGAGGCCAAGCGCGCGTACCAGCTCCGCGACAAGAGCGCCTTCGCCGCCAACGTGGCGGGAATCGTCGCGTTCTGGTCGCGGGAGCGCGGGTTCTCGGAGCAGATGCTCCAGGAGATGTCGCCCGTCCTGGTCGACACCCTCGCGCGCTGGGGGACCGCGCGCGGCAACGCGTGTCTCGGTGATCGGAACGGCGAGATCACCAGGAAGGTGCAAGACCGCGCCAGTCTCGTGAGGGATTGGGACGGTGGCAACATCTTCCGAGACAGCATGGTCATCGACCAGGCCGCCTCCGCCAAGTAGGGCGCTCCCGTGCGCCTCTCGTCTGCCACACGGCAGGCATTCTCCTTCGGGGTGAGTGTGTTTCTTACACTCCTCCGTCGATCTGAACTCATGACTCTGTCGTGGTGTCAGATCGAAACTATTTTTTAAAAAAAAGGCCCGTCGACTGCGTATGACGCTGTCGAGCGGGCGAGGTGAGGGGCCGTGAAGACCCAAGAAAAAATCAGCCGCGAAGCCGATCCGCGATTGCAGGAATATTCCCCTCAAGGACGTGTTTGCGAAACTCAAAATCAGATTCAAACAGCTCGCTAAAGGTTTTGGCGTGCTGTTGAACCCAGTGAATTTCAAGCTTAATTGTATGTTCGTCGGTGTGGAGTGCGTCCTCCTTGTTCAGGCCGAGCATCAACTGCATCACTTGGGCTTGGACCAGGTTCCGCTGTTTCATGTGATCGCGCCGTATGGTTTGAGAAAGCGATCCTTCTGAGGCGGATGTTGCGAGATGATGATCGAAAGAGTTCGTCATAGTTGCAATGCGCTAGAAGAATAAACCCAGCGAATAAAAAATAACAGAGCACTTCCCGTTGACGAGGTGGATAATTTTTGGTAGCCTCATTCTTCCGCTCCGGATGAGTTCTTTACAACTCAAGAAAGGAAACCGAGATGAGTAAAAGCGGTCTGCCGTCTGCAGCGTTTTGGTTGTCGTATTGGCGGTTTTTGAAGCCGTTTCACCGAATGCTCCTGCGTGTGTTCCTGTGGACCGTCGCGATGCAGGGGTTGGCGCTCATCGAGCCTGCCATCATCATGGGGATCGTTGATGCGATCGTGAAGGACCCCACAACGGCGCGTCAGCACATCTGGTTGCTTTCCGGTCTTTCGTTCGGTGCGCTGTGTGGGATTGGGGTGGTCAAGTACCTGAAGGACATTCGTATCTGCCATCTTAACGCAGCGATCTATCATGATGTTCAGCAGGGCTGTGCGGAAAAGCTCCTGCGTCTTTCCATGAGTTTTCATCTTCGGACCAACTCCGGGGAGCTCATGGGCAAGATTGTACGCGGCACGGGGAAGATCATGGACACAACGTTCTTCCTGATGTTCGAGATCTTGCCACTCATCATCCAGACGGTTTTGACGATGATCATGCTCCTGTTCTTGCGGCCGTACGCTGCGTTGATTCTGGTACCAACGGTTCTTGTCTTTGCTGGGCTCACGCACCATCTCAAGGTTCGGACTCGCGAAAGCCGGCGTCAGCGCCATCATCATGACGATGAGGCGGATCGACGGATCGGCGAGGCGGTTTGGAACGTGATGACGGTTCAGTCTTTCAATTGCGAAGAGCATGAGGCGGGTATCTCGCGTCATCATCGAGGTGAGTTTCGTCGTTTGTTCATGAGTGAAGTGACGCTCCAAGGGAAAACCGATGTTATTCGCAATAGCATCGTGAGTCTTGGCCGCGTTGCGATGCTCGCGCTTTGTGCATTCGCCGTGTTCCGTTCAGAGATTTCGATCGGCATGCTTATCCTCATCGTCACGTTGGCAGAGCGTACATTCGTGAACTGCTATCGCTTCGGTGGAATCTACGATCGCGTGATGGATGCGCAAGAGCCGGTTCAGAAGATCCTAGATCTCATGGCAGAGCCGGAAAACGATCCGGATCCGGTTGATCCAGAGGTGCTGGAGCCGCGATCATCGCGTTCCATCGATTTGTGCAATGTGAGTTATGCCTATCCCAAGGACGGCGACACTCAA
The DNA here is from genome assembly GCA_018063105.1 of Patescibacteria group bacterium. Classification (GTDB taxonomy): domain Bacteria; phylum Patescibacteriota; class Patescibacteriia; order 2-12-FULL-60-25; family 2-12-FULL-60-25; genus JAGOQX01. The sequence continues at coordinate 13,283 of JAGOQX010000015.1, read as the reverse complement.
CCGATGCATCTTGCGCTTCGCGAGGTTGGTCTGAGTATCCAGCCCGGAGAGATGATCGGAATCGTTGGTCAGTCGGGAAGCGGGAAATCAACGCTGGCCAAGCTGATGATGGGATTCGTTCGTCCGACGATTGGTAGCGTCTGCCTCGATGGCGTAGACGTGCGTCATCTGAAGCGTGCCGATGTGCGGAATAGCATCGGCTTCGTGTCGCAGGAAGTCGAGCTCTTTGATGATTCCATCCGTGCAAACATCTGCTATGGAAAGATGGATGCAACGGATGAAGAGATTGTCACCGCAGCAAAGGCGGCTCATGCGCACGACTTCATTATGGAGGCGGGCGGGTATGGCACGCTGCTCGGAAATCGGGGATTGAAGCTCTCCGGCGGTCAGCGTCAACGAATCGGAATCGCCCGCGCGCTTCTCGTTCGTCCTTCGGTTCTGGTGTTCGATGAAGCAACATCTAGTGTTGATCCGGAAACGATCTGGGCCATCAAGCAGGCAATCGATAGCTTGCGTGGCGGCTGTACCATGATCGTGATCTCGCATCAGCTCTCAACGGTGCAAAACGCGAATCGGATCGTTGTCATGACGAAGGGTCGCATCGAAGCCGTTGGCAAGCATCATGATCTGCTCCGAACAAATCCGACGTATCAAAGACTCGTGCGGACTCAGCAGCAACTTGACGAGGGCATTCAGGTCCAAGTCACGAGGCCAATGCTTTCTTGATGAACGTGCCGCTCAACCAACTGGTTGGGCGGCTTTTATATACAAAAAATCCGCCTTGAAAGCGGAATTTTTGTTGGTGGACCCAGTGGGGATCGAACCCACGACCTCCGCCATGCCATGGCGGCGCTCTACCAGCTGAGCTATAGGCCCTCGGTGAGGAGGTGATGAATTGCTACTAATTCTTTGAAGACGTCGGCCGAGAAGTAATCGATTCGACAAACTCCGTGATACGATTTGTTTCTGGAAGGTCTATTTCTTGTTCGTTCATCAATTCGTGTGGAATAGAACTGATTTTGAGGAATTCCGGTGACCTTTGACCAGAATGTTTCGAGCTGTGCAGGTGTCTGGTCTGCACGGCACTGTATTGTACAGCGAAAGCGTGTTTCGTCAATAGAAAAGCAAATTTTGAGGAGATGTAGAAAAAGACGAATGATTGATGGATCAGAGTTGCCGAATGTCACGGAAGCACGGTTTGCTTTTTTCATTCCTTCGCACATATACAAAATGACCAGACTGATCTTTGCAACATCAGGTTGTTCTATGAGATTTTTCAGTTTTATATTATCTTTTATGATCTTTTCCGTTTTTGCAATCTGTAAAGACTTTTTTGATTCTGTTGATTTTTGTCGTGCATGTACAAGATGAGCCAGCATGCATTTATGTTTTTGCCTAAGCACATGGCTTGGCAGATGAACATTCTGACACCAGTTCGATAGCGTGCTTTTCGGGATGCGCTGACCAAGATGTGCGTTGATAGAAGAGAAGCTCTCGCCTTTTCGTCGTAGTGCAATGACTTTGTCACGAATTGATGATGTCGGCATGGATGTATTGTACTATAGAGATTCTCCATGTGAAACGTCAGTGCTATGAACAGAATTTAGGTACGATGGTTTACGAATTTTTGGACATCGTTTCGTTGACGCCTCCTCCATTTCCCTGTAGCCTCCCTGCATATATGTCTCTCCAAATTGGTATTGTCGGACTCCCGAACGTTGGTAAATCAACGTTGTTTTCTGCAATTACGAAAAAAGCAGTGGATTGTGCGAATTTTCCGTTTTGTACAATTGATCCAAACGTTGGTGTTGTTGAAGTTCCTGACGAACGTCTTGGAAAGCTTGCGGCTGTATCTCATGCGGCGAAAATCGTGCCAACAACGATTGAGTTTGTTGATATCGCTGGGCTTGTGAAGGGCGCATCAGAAGGGCAGGGGCTTGGAAACAAGTTTTTGTCGCATATTCGCGAATGTGATGCTATTGCCCAAGTTCTTCGCGCGTTTCAAGATCCGAATGTGATCCACGTTGATGGTGAGATTGACCCGGTTCGAGATGCAGATACGATCGGTATCGAACTTGCATTGGCAGATTTGGAAACGTTGACGAAGCGGTATCAGAACGTTGAGCGACAGTTGAAATCAGGAAAGACAAAAGACCTCGAAGCAGAGTTGGTGATTCTTGGTCGTGCGAAGGAAGCGGTGGAGCAGGGGACGCAGTTGCGCGATTTGGAGTGGACTGAGGAAGAACGCAAGATGCTGAAGGGTCTCGCACTCCTCACGTTGAAGGCGATGTTGTATGTGGTGAATGTCAGCGAGGAGCAACTCCAAGACGGTTCTTGGAAAACATCGCTCGGTGGATTTATGGAAAAGTCCGGAAGCCGATTTGTGCCGGTCTGCGTGAAGATGGAAGCAGAACTCTCATCCATGAATGACGAAGAACGCAATGAATACCTATCCGCACTCGGACAGACATCTTCTGGTCTAGATCGTCTCATTGTTGAAGCGTATGACGTGCTTGGATTGATTACCTTTTTAACATCAGGTGAAATTGAAACAAGGGCCTGGACCATCACAAAAGGCACAAAAGCCCCACAAGCGGCCGGTGTCATCCATACGGATTTTGAAAAAACGTTCATCCGCGTTGAGGTAACGAACTGGAAAGACTTCGTTGAATACGGAGGTGAATCAAAGTGCCGAGAGAAGGGGTTGGTGCGCGTCGAGGGGAAGGACTACACGATGCAGGATGGGGATGTTTGTTATTTCAGAGTTGGGGCGTAGTTTTTCCAAAAATGTATAGTTTTGTATAGATTTGACAAATTTGTATAGTTTTGTATAATTTATCTAAATATGGATAGATTTAGGCAAAAACTACTCCCGATCAAGGATGCTGCCGCCTATTTGGGTGTTTCTGCGGCAACATTGCGTCGTTGGCATGATGACGGCACGTTTAAGGCCACCTTTGTTTCTCCAGGGAAGCATCGCTATTATTCGTTCTCTGATTTGGGGAGAAAGACGAAAGGACTTTTCCGGATAGCCCAAGACTGGGTAAACGCTGAATCGGCCGTGGCTCCGGATGATGATTTTTATTGTTCGACAAGTGACCGATTCAAGATCCGTCATGAAAATATGACGCATGAGATGGAAAAGCTATCAGCACTTCAAAATATTGCTTCGCTTATTTCATCGGCTGCAGGCGAAATCGGGAATAATTCATTTGATCATAATTTAGGAAATTGGCCGGATATTCGCGGAATGTTCTTTGCATACGATCTAGGAAAACGGATCATCGTTCTTGCGGATCGCGGCGTTGGGGTTCTTGCGACATTAAGACGGATTCGACCTGATTTGAAAACCGATGAAGAGGCGTTGAAAACCGCGTTCACTGAGTTCGTCACAGGAAGAGCGCCGGAACATCGAGGTAACGGATTGAAATATGTGCGAGCTGCATTGTCACAGGCGGATGCGAATCTATTTTTTCAATCAGGCGAAGCTGTTTTTGAGATGCGAAAAGGGAGCGATGCATATTCTATTACAAAAGCGGACATCCCGATTCGCGGTTCGCTGTCACGAATAACGTATTAAACAGCTATGATTATTTCTATTTCAAAATTCGGAACAGTGTTGTCTTCTCGCCAATCGGGGAAAGAGGCATACGCGGCTTTTGCACCGACTTTGGCTGGCGTTACTGACAAAGAAGAGCTCGTTGTTGATTTCGACGGCGTAAGCGCGTTTTCCCCTTCTTGGGGAGATGAATTTTTGACGCCATTACAAGTGCGGTTTGGGAAACGTATGTTGGTAAAAAATACAACGAATCCATCGGTTGCGCTCACGCTGACAACACTTGAAAAGATGAATGGTACGTCGTTTTCCATTGAGAGAAAGAAATAGTGAGGTTGGAGGAGTGTATCAAAACAAATTCCCCGCTTGCGAGCGCATGCGGGGAGGGGAACTAGATATTCGGTTTTGTCATTTCGAGTCCGCCGTTGATGATTTCGGCTAGGTTTTCGTATCGACGAAGATCTTCCTCAAGGCTTCCACTGGAAGATATGAATAGTTGAGCCGATGGTTCGGTAAGTGAGCTCCCGATCAGTGCCCTGAGACTCGTAACCCTGCTATACAGGTGTCCGGCTGTTTCTTGAAGGCACGCATCGGCAAGCTCAAGTTCCCGACCGGCTTCATCTTTCTCTTTCGCGAGCTGCTGAATGAGTTTTGCGTCTCCAACAGCACCTGTAATTTCACTGATCTGCGCTCTGCACTCAGCAAATGCCGCCCTTGCAGCGGCAATGAGCTTTTCGTGTTTATCGCGTGCCGCTCGAAGTTCTGCTACAAGGCGTGTCTGTTCCAGGATGGCCTCATCGAGCGCTGCATGCCGATTCTCTTCTGCTGTCATGCGCCGTGCTTTGAGCTGTTGGCCGAGCGCTTCGACGCCAGAAAGTCGCTTGAGCATGTTGGCATGCATGCAGATGAATGGGCCTTCTGCATGGAGTACTTCAGTTTCCGCAGTATTGATCCTGGCTTCTAGTAGCGCAGGGAGTTCGTTTTGAATATCAATCGCGTTTCTTTTTAGACCTTCCAGTTCCGTAATGCGTCTACCAAGACTATCTGGATCCAGAGCGTGCTTTTTATAGGCAAACAAGAGGAACCAGTGGGGCAGGACTGCAAAACGCAGGATCGGCATGAGGAGGAAGAAGAAAAGAGATACGGTAAAGCAGAGCAGCCAAGCACCGAGTCCATTCTCATCATCGGAGTCCTCACTGAACCAAGCTGTACCTTGAAGGCCGCTGAAAACCAGCAAGATCAACACTGACCAGAAACTTGTTATCATTCCTACGGTGAGGTAACCCATCACGATGGATGAGTAGATAGCCAGCTGAACCAACGCGATGCCATCATAAATGGGGTTTGGCGAATCGTTCGGATGATCACATAGGCTAAGATACCAGCGGGCCAGCCAGGTTGGGATGCTTTTTTGCAGTTCCTTGATCCGTTGTTTTCGATCCCGCTTTACCATCGCGTCGATACTGTGAACGGAAAAGGTCTCAGGCAAAAGACGCGTTTGTTTTTTCATGTTTCTCCATACGATTTGTCGAAGAACAGACTCAAGCTCGCACAATTTAGTCACGATGTCAATCATGGTATCCTATGCATAATTTCCTATGCCCGTTCTTCTTCGCTCTGAAACGCTGATTTCGTATCGCGTGATTCAACTTCCGTATGTTGGTGAGGAGTTGAAATATGCGCCGCACGAGTTGGAGGTTGCGCTGAAGCGGATTAAACACATCACAAAGGATGAGGCGATTGAATTACGGGGAAGCGTTCCGTTGTTTTTCTTTCTGACGGTGTTCGCGAGACTGTATGGCTCTGTGTCGGAAATTACCTATCGGCACAAACCGTCCGAGCCCGCGTATTTGCTGCATTCCTTTTTGGATGAAACGGAATATATTCGTCCGTCAGATGTGCGCGAGATTTCGTTGAAATGGACGGCGAGTGAGCGATCGGAGATGACGGAAGCTCGGTCGAAGCGACAGGAGATGGATGTGAAGTTGGATATGAGTGCGATGTGGAAAGAGGCGCAGAGTGCTGGTGAAGTCCACGCATTAAAACGATTTCTCAGTCAGATATACGCATACGAGCCGTTTGGTCGAACGGTCTCTCTTACTGGCCAAGCGCCAATTTTTGCCGCAATTCTGGCCGTGAAGTGGTTTTTACCGTTTGCGAAATCCATTTCTTACGACGGAATCTCACTCAAAGGTCCGTCTTCTACTAATCTCTGATATGCAAGGAGAACCATTCGGCTTCAATCCATACAGAAAAAGCGCGCCATCTTCAGAGCCTCCGTCTGAAAAGGATGAAAAACGAGATGAGGAGGAGTCGCGATTTTTTTCAGAGAAACAACTGCAGGCACTGAGGCGTGAAATTGAGAAACAGAGTCTTCCGGTTCGTGAACATCGCGCGGAATTAGTTGATGCAATCGTTGAGGCCTATAAAAATGGGAAACCGTTGTTATTTCAAGGTGAGACGGGTTCTGGGAAATCCATCTATTCTCCGGGTGCCGTGCGGGAAGCATTGAAGGTATTAGGATTGAAAGATCGAACAATCATGATGCAACCACGGAAGGATGCGACAACGAGTATTGCGACGGCTGTTGCTGCGGTCGAGGGGGAATCGCTCGGAAAAGGGGTTGGTTTTTCAACATCAGAAGCAAAAGAACTGAATGCAAATATGCCGATCGGCGTGGTAACGCCTGGAATTTTTCTGCGCTATGCCATGGCGGGAAAATTGACGAAGGAGCACGTCGGCGCGGTCATTATTGATGAGCTGCATGAAGGTGGGATTGACTATCATCTCGTCATGGGGATGATTAAGCTCATGATGGAGAAGGGCGAGGCGCCATTGGTGCTTTTGACAAGCGCCACACTGCATAAAGAGAAAATCCAAGAATTTTATGGATTATCAGATGAAGAATATTTGCGTATTGAGGGTCGTGCGCATCCGGTTGATAAATACTATTTAAGTGATGAAGACCTCTGTCGTGAACGGCCGGATGGAAAACCGTTTACGTACATTGATCAATGCGCTGAGGCTGTAAAGATTATTTCTGGTCGTCCGGATGATGGCGATGTGCTTGTGTTTATGCCGGGGGTCAGGGAAATTGATGAAACAATTGAATCGATCGGAAAAATTCCTGGTGTAGAGTTGCTGGCATTGCATGGGAATTTACATCCGAAAGAACGTCAGCATGCTCTCTCTGGAGAGCGTGTGGGCGGTATAAAACGTCGAGTCATCGTTTGTACGAATATTGCGGAAACATCGTTGACCGTGCCCGGTGTTAAATTCGTTGTTGATTCGGGAAGAAAACGGATGATGCGATTTGATCCAGGTTCTGGAGTTGAGAAAACATTTACGGAATTTGTTTCTAAATCGGAAGCTGAGCAGCGCGCAGGCCGTGCTGGTCGTATTCAGGCTGGTATTGCAGTACGTGCAATGACAGAAGAGGAGTATCAACGTCTTCCTGAATATGCAGAACCTGAAATAGCTCGAAAGAACTCCGCGTTATTAGTGTTACGATTGAAGCAGATGGGGATTCATGAGAATGATTTTCCTTTTCCAGATCCACCAGATCCTCGCAAGATTGCTGCAGCAAAACGTGAGTTAGCGTCTCTTGGGGCATTAGATCTCCACGAAGAGCTGACAGATGTTGGTCGTCAAATGCTTGATTTGCCGTTTGAGCCGGGAATTAGCAAGATGGTGATTGAGTCAAAGAAACTGGATTGTGTTGAGACGGCATTGATTTTGGCTGCGTTTACGCATGAAAAGAATATTTTGCTTGGTCCAAGCCGAGGCGATATTGCAAAGGCGTACGGCATGACAGAAAAAGAGAAAAAAGAAGCAGCACGACTCGAAATATTGAAAGCACAAAAAGAATTTATTGATGAGAATTCTGATTGGATCACGCTAAAAAATATTTTTGTGAAAGCGGTGGAGCAAGGGGTTTTTGAGGTGCCTAAAATTCGAAGAAAACGACCGAATCAACGGAGTTATGAGGAGCAGGTTCAGATGGATCATTTCTACGATTGGTGCAGGACAAAATATATCAAGCCTGAAGCGCTTATTAACGTTGCGTTTAAATTACGTGAACACGCGGGTATCGCGGGCATTCGATTTGATCAACGGGAATTTGCCGAACGAATCGCTGCAACGCCTGCTTCGGCCATAACATCTGTATTGTTACACGCATTTTCAGAGAAAATGTATCATTTGACTTCAACGAAAGGACTGCCTACCTATGAGCGCGTTGGGGAGTATCAGGAGATGGTGATCTCGCCAGGAAGTGTTGTCTTTTCGAAAGCGCCACAGTTGTGTATCACTAACGAGGTGAAGGAGGGGACGGGGAAACAGTATGATAGATTCACAAAAACGTATGAAGAGGTGAAGCGAAATTATGGTCAATTAGTACATGCGTTCACGGCCGAGGATTTAAAACGAACATTTCCAGAGCGGGTCAAATCAATGTCAGATGATATTCCGTATTATGATGTGATGTCAGATACTGTCGTGAGACGAGAAACAACAACATATAGCCACGGAAGACGATCGATTCCTCTTGGATCGGCCATTGTTGCAGTAGAGGCGGGAGAACAGACGGCAAGATTATTAGCACGTGCAATTTGCTATGGTCATTTGAGGAACTCATTTCATCAGGCAAACACGGCGTTGCTTTCAGAAATTGATCAAGATGATCTTTTTTCAGAAGATGGTTCAAGATTTTCATTAGAAAACTGGTATGCTGAACGCTTACAGCATGCAGTAAATAAAGCGGATGTGCTAGCCATGGCAGATCAGCTGTCGCTTGCTCGATCAAATTTGCTCTCGCCTGAGCGGGCTGCTGAAATTGAAAAGAAATATCCGTCACATTTAACCGTCGGTGGCGTGCAGTACCCTATTTCGTATTCGACGCGGGATTCATACGAAGGGTCGGGGAAGCTGAGAAAACAGCGTATCGCAACGATTCGATTGCCGGTTAATGTTTTGGTCAAGTTGTCTCCGCATGACATTCCTGAGATTGGAGGAGGGGAGCGGGTTGAAGTTGTTTATGCGGCCGAAGAATCGATGTATGTTCCATATAGCCATGATTTATTACAAGTTCAATCGTTTTTAGTTGAAAGAGCGGCTGAAGATGCCTTCCGTGAATGGTATGAAAAATCGCCTCAGCGACGTATCCGTGTCGACGGCTCTAAACCGCTTCCGCTTCTTTCTACATTGGAGGCAAAACCAATTCAGTATTATACGAATACGTTTGGCGATGCAGTGTATGCGTATCCGACATATCGCTATGCGTACGGTATTGATGATCCGAAAGATGTAGAGGTTGTGTATGTTCGAGACAGGGATGAAGCAGAGAGGCAATATCGTTACGCTGAAGACCAGCGACGGGAGCTATGGGGTGAAAAGAAACGACAACAAGAGACGGTAAAAGCAGCAGCAAAAGAACCGGAAGAGACGCCGATGCAGAGAGCTCTTCGATTGGCAGCTGAGAAAAAACAAGGAAAGAAAACGGCAGAACCGGTTGTCGCAGTTCGAAAAATTGAGGCGGATCAACCACGAGAAGATGTGATGACGCCAGAAATCCGAAGGGATTTTGAAGAACGGATTGAAATTGTTGAGACATTGCTTGAGCAGGCCGCAACGTATGGGGTGAAGACGGCTAAAGAGGTTTCAAAGAAGGAAACGGCAAAAGAAAAAGCAAAGGTTGCGGTGTATGAGCGAGTAAAGGAACTGCGGAAAGAGTTAAAAGAAATTCGTGAAGCACTCACCGCAGACGGTGCATTACCATCTCGTCTTGATGGAAAGGTGGCAGCGCTTCGACAATCTACGGACGTTCTATTGAAAAAGAATTTGAGTCAGATCGTTCCAAATTACGCAGATCGTTGGGTCGAATTATTTGAGCTCACCTGGAAATCTATTCCCGAGATTGTTGATACCAATACGGAGGTTGGAGAATATATCAAGGAAGGAATGATAGACCGGGCAGAATTCATCGGGCGAATTCAACAGAAGTTGAAGGCAAAGATGGAGCAGATGCAAAAAGGGGAAGTCGGGGAAGCGATGGTAGAAAATTTGGTGGAGCAGACGTTTGGGGAGTACTAGTCCGTTGTGTCATCCTCGCAAAGGCGGGGATCCAGTTCCGATTTCGTCATTCCGACCAAGGAGTCTGACGACGCGTGGAGGAATCGCTTAGTTGAGCGGTTGGTTCGTGCGACTAAGGGATCCCTCGGTTTCGTCGGACTTCACTCGGGATGACGAGGTAGAAACGACCTGAGGAGTTATGATCTCCGGGGTGTTATACTCCCCGTATATGCCCCAATCCGTCCGAAAAGTTATTATCCCAGTCGCTGGTCTTGGCACCCGCTTCCTCCCTTTTACAAAGGCAATGCCAAAGGAAATGTTGCCGTTGATTGATAAGCCGGTGATTCAATATGTTGTGGAAGAAGCGGTTGCGTCCGGTATCACTGATATTATTTTGGTGACAAGCCATACAAAACGACCGGTTGAAGATCATTTTGATGATAACCAGGTGTTGGAAGCTTGGCTTGAACGTCAGGGAAAAACGGATTTACTCGAGAATATTCGCCGTATTAGCACGATGGCGAATTTTATTTATGTTCGTCAGAAAGGACCGTACGGAAATGCGACGCCCGTTTTGAATGCCGCGCACCTCATCGGAGATGAGCCATTCGCTGTGGTGTGGGGAGATGATGTGTACACGGGAAAAGTACCTCGTTTGAAGCAAATGATCTCAGTATTTGAAAAATATCAGGATCCAGTGCTGGGCGTGATAAAGATTGATGCAAAAGATACCTCGCGATACGGCGTTATCGATCCAGCGGCACAGGTGGAGAAGCGGGTCTATCAATTAAAAGGAGTTGTAGAAAAGCCAGAGCCGAAAAAAGCTCCATCGCATCTCGCCGCAGCGGCCGGGTATATCTTGACCCCGGATATTTTCTCCTATGTCCGCGCATTAAAACCGGGTCATGGCGGTGAGTATGTGTTGCTCGACGCCATTCAGCAGATGATGGCGAAGCGTCCGATCTATGGATGTGAAATTGATGGGGAATATCACGACACCGGATCAAAGATTGGATGGTTGAAAGCAAACCTTGAAATCGCGCTTTCTCGACCTGATATGGCGAAGGAGACGCGGGCGCTCGTGAAAAAAATGATATCGAGGTAAACTACTGGTACTTCTATGAACCGTACATTTTCTGTAAAGCAGTTGATCGTCAAAGCGTTGAGTGTGACGTTGCTCATTTCCGTCCTCGGGGCAGGTTGTACGCAAGGGCCGGATCAGTCAACGGTTGATGCGTCAAAAAAAGTAACGTTGACCATTTGGTCAGCTATCGATGACCAGGACGTGTACGCTCCAATTTTAACGGACTACCGAAAAGCGCATCCGTACGTTTCAATAGAATACCGACGGTTTAGATTGGAAGAATATGAAAATCAGTTGATCAATGCGTTAGCAGAAGATCGCGGGCCAGATGTGTTTTTGATCCATAACACCTGGGTTGGAAAATATCTTCCAAAGATTTTACCAATGCCGGCATCCACGAAGGTTGCAGAGCAGGTGATGATTGGAACGATCAACCCAAAACCTGGATATCAGATTGCGACAGCGCCGACGGTCACGGTTCGTAAGTTCAAGGCAGACTATCCAGATGTCGTGACTTCTGATTTTATCCGAAAATTGAACGTCTCAACGGTTTCAGACAAGACGGATTATCAGGACCGCATCCTCGGGATGCCACTTTCCGTTGATACATTAGGGATGTATGTGAATAAGGATCTATTAAATACGGCAGGAATTTCAACAATTCCAGAATCATGGGAAGATTTTCAAGCAGCAGTGAAGAAATTAGTAAAGACCGATGCGCAGGGTGAGATCATCCAGTCCGGTGCTGCGCTCGGAACAGGATATAACGTAGTCCGTGCCCCGGATATTCTTTCTGTGTTGATGATGCAGAACGGCGCAGTGATGACAGATGAATCAGGTGCACCGACATTCATGCTCACGCCAGCTGCATTGAACGGAATTCGGGAAACCCCACCAGCCTATCAAGCAATTTCGTTTTATACAGATTTCGCGAACCCGGGAAAAGAGGTGTACACGTGGAATGCGAAGCAGCCAAATTCACTTGATGCGTTTGTGCAGGGAAAAGTGGCGTTCTATTTCGGATACGCGTATGACCTCCCAACGATCAAGGCGAGAGCACCAAAGCTAAACTTGACGATCGCAAAACTTCCACAGATCACCGGAAACCCAGAGGTGAATTTTGCAAACTATTGGTCATGGACCGTTTCAAAAAAGACAAAGATGCCGGATGTTGCATGGAATTTCTTAAATTTTATGCGAACGCCGGAAGAGTCGCAGAAATTTTTGGACTTAGCCAAGCGCCCAGCAGCATTACGCTCTCAACTTGGCGCGCAACTTGAAAATGAGGATATCGGCGTGTTCGCTGCGCAGGTTTTAACATCAAAGTCCTGGTATCGCGGAACGGATTCAAAAGCTGCGGATGATGCGTTCAGCGTCTTGATCGAGCAAGCGTTGATCGGAGCGCCGGAAGAGGTGCCAAAATTCGCTACAGACGCAACGGACAAAATTAGTCAGACTATGTATATACGCTGATTATGAAAAAGATTCTTTATAGTATTTTTTTGGGGTTCGTAGTTGTCTTTCCGTACTCAGCGCATGCAGAAGATTGTTTAGGGGCCATTGGAGATGATAAAGGCACGTTCAAAGATGTTAGTTGTGTGGCCAATAATGATGTTAGTTCTTGTTCGGGGTATTTGAAAGGAATCAACGCGAGTTTAAGTTGTCCTGCAGGATCTAGTTGCTGTGTTACATATAGTGATTCCCCCAAGACCAAGACTGATCAATCGGAATCTGCCGCTGCATCGTCGCAACCAAAAGCAGAAGCTGGGACTGTTGAGTCTGCGTGTAACTGTTCATTTTCGATTGCACCATCAACATTGATGGGTATTGCTGCAGCAGGTGCTGGGTTTTCGGGACAGGGGGTGCAAGCACTCAATTTACAAATAAGCTGCGCTACTGTTCAGACGCAACTTGGAGATGGGGGATCGTGTCAATGCGGTCTGGAATCTGGTAAGTGCACTAAGCAATTCCTTGCTTCAAAAGAAGACTGTGAGACTGCTACGGCGGAGGCTTATAAAACACAAATTAATTTGATCCCGGGGGTCAGCGTTACATCTGGTAAATGTACTTCTGCCTTGTCGACCGCTCCAAAAAAAGCAGTCAAAGCAAAGGCTTGCGTACCAAAAGCCGTCGCGAAAGCTGGGCTTGGTCAGTTGGATATGTCTGGGGTGAGCTCATGTTGTATTAGTAATGGAGACTGTACACTGGACGATATCGTCACAACGGGTGCGTCATTTGCAAACTTGCTCACGCAACTTTCTGCTGCATTTTTCTTTGCAACATTTGTCTACGGTGGTGCAATGTACCTGCTCTCATTTGGTGACAAAGGACGCGTTGATAAAGGAAAGAAGGCGATTACTGGCGCAGCAGTCGGTATGCTGATCGTGTTGATGGCTTGGACGATTGTGAATTATATTGCGAACGCGTTGAAGGCGAAGGTATAAATATTTATGACGAATATACAACGAACTGGTTTGTGGATTGCGGGATGCATGATTGCACTGCTTGTTGTGTTAGGCACAGCGCATGTTGGACCAGCTCTTGCTGCTGATCCAGAACCCACCAGTCAAAAAG
>JAGOQX010000014.1 GCA_018063105.1 Patescibacteria group bacterium | reverse complement strand
AATGATACGTTACAAACACAAAACTTCGGCTTCCGAGACTGACCGCCTTTTCAATCCAGTGACGAACACGACCCAAAAAACTTGGCCACCAAATAGAAAACTTTCCACCAATTGCCCGAAACGGCTTCACGATCCCAATTGGGGTCTTTGTCATGGATGGAAAAAGTACGCGACCATCCATACACTTGATACAGGCAAAAAAGGTCGTGTGCTTAGCCCAGTAGCGCTGACGAGCAGATTCATCGGCAACGTATTGCGTGGATGCCTCAGCGTTAATCGAGATAATGCGGTCTTGGATAGGTGACATAGGCGGAAAGCATATAAAATTTACCTGAATTGATCAAGGAGAATAAGAAAAGCCCCAAACCGCGAGCGCGGAATGGAGCAAGGAGAGAAGCGAGTCGACCCGTAACGGGATCACGATGTGGCCGGAATGTCGAGGGCACGATCGCGGTGACGATCGAACCATTCTTCGAATTTCTGAGCGGAAACGAAATATGTGTTTCTACAGTCCGCTCGATGTGCGTGAAAGAACAGAGCTACGCTCACGTTCGGGAGATGAACTTTCAGTCGCCGTTTTGCGGCGACCAGCAACCTCACAACGCTCACCAGATCCAAACCAGCAGCTCTTGCCATCCCACATGGAGCATGAGCTTCGAGCACGATCGTCTGTATCCCTTTCAGCTTCACCGCTGTCACAGCGTGCTCAATCAGAACGGACCCATAGTCCCGCTCCTTGTTGAACGGCGAATGCTCCGGAATGAGCAATGCGCCACCGTTCAGGGAAAGAACATGAATGCGGGGCAGACTTTGAAACTGCACCGTTTCGGCCAGATGCTTGTAGAGATCATGGAACTGATCACCGTCTCCACACGGCATCAGGATAATTCCGTTGGAACCATCGAGCCGATGCCCAACAACGTCAGCCAGAATCTCGTACGTACGAAGCAGCATGAACTGTCCGTCATTTCGATCGAGTGGCATAACTCCCTCACTTTCACCTTTACTCACTCAGAACCGAAACGGAAAATTATCAGGGCGTATACAGAATGTCCAGCACACCAAAAAAACTACAGCTCTGCGTTTTCAATACTGAAACGGATTCTCTGCATCAACTCTAAATAAAATTGAATATTTGCTAGTGTCACTAAACGTGCAGCCAACACTTCGTCAACGGTAAAGAGATGACGAATATATCCAAACGAGTATCGAGAAAGTTCTTTGGAAATTTCGTGTTCATTATTGAACTTCATCAACGGTTCATTTGAACACTTCCATTGCTCATTCGTTAAATGAATCTTTTCGTAAAAATCTGGACGAGAAAAATCATCATGCACAAAACGGTACAGCATCCCATGACGGGCGTTGCGGGTTGGAAGGACGCAATCGAACATATCGATCCCCCGTTTCACGTATTCCACAATCTCGTGAGGTTGGGCGCCTCCCATAAAATAGCGAGGGTGATCTTCTGGCAACACCTGATCCAGTGCGGACACGATACGGCACGCATCAACAAATGGCTCCCCAACGGATAAGCCTCCGACGGCATACCCATCAAAACCGATCGCTGCGAGGTCTTGCGCATGCTTCACACGCATCTTCTCGTCAACGCCACCCTGAACGATTCCAAACAATTGTGAGCCTGGATTATTCGATGTTGCACGTCCAGCTTCAAACTCACGTTTCGAACGCTCAGCCCATCGCGTTGTACGCGATAGAGAATCTGTTAGATAGCCCTCCGTTGAGCCTGGTGGGGTGCACTCATCTAATACCATGATGATATCGCTCCCTATTGCCTGCTGGATTTGCATGGACTTTTCTGGAGTCAATAAATGGCTTGATCCATCGATATGCGACGCAAATGTCGCGCCCTCTTCTGTTAGCTTACGCGTTTTTGAGAGCGAAAACACCTGATAGCCACCAGAATCCGTTAACAATGCGCCATTCCATGACATCATCTTATGAAGTCCGCCAAAGCTGTTTAGAACATCAACGCCAGGACGAAGGTAGAGATGATATGTATTAGAGAGAAGAATCGGACTCCCGAGACGCTCAACATCGAACGATGAGATCGTCTTTACCGCGCCCTTTGTCGCAATCGGCATGAAAAACGGGGTTTGCAGATCACCGTGCGGGGTATGCAAAACTCCGCGTCTGGCGCGAGATGCGGAGCTTGTCTGTGTTTTTTCAAAATGGTTCATTCGATGGTGTTAGGCGCAATGATTTTTCAAGATATGTATTTGCACCCACTTAGACCTACGAATACCAAATGCAAGGAGAATGGTCAATACCAGGAGGATGATAAACGTCAGAATTGCATGCGGGTTCATGAATGCATTTCCAAGGACCGTAAGCGTCACAATACCCGGAATCATACCGAGAAACGTTCCGATCGCGTACTGCCTATAGGGAATACTCGTCATCCCCGATCCATAGTTTATGACATCAAACGGAAAGAATAACAGTCGCATGAAAAAGACGGCGTATAGTCCCTTCTCACACAAGACGGAATCATATTTCTTTAACCATCCGTGCTCATGCTCTTTCACGAAACGTCTTCCAAAGAAACGGCCCAATATAAATCCAAGGCTCGCAGAAAGATTATCACCGATGATATTTAAGGCTAGACCAAACCAAGGGCCATAGAGACCCCCACCAACGATCGTTAATACTGAAGCCGGAACAAAGACAACGAACGTTCGGAGCACATGAAGAACAATAAGTATCAGCGGTCCCCACAGACCAAAACTTCGGATTAAGACGGAAAGCGTTCGAGGTAAATGCCGTAAAGTGATCCCATGAGCCTTCAACCAACAATAACTAAGGTAGATACCAAAAATCCACACGCACGCAACGAGAATCTTCAGAAGCGTTTCCCGATAGACTTGTTTCATATTCCTACTGCAGCTCCTCTTTCTTATCTTTCAAGAACAGCAACCATTCTTCTAAGACGGACAAGAGGATCTTAAAGGGTGCCTCAAATAAGAAATCAAAGAAAAAGAGAAATACATTGATTCGTGAAATCCCTTGTGAAAGCAGTGAGCCGGCACGAAGAATCGGAAGCGAAATAAAGTCCATGATAAACGACCCAACCGTTTCCTTTGAATCAACAATGATAAATTCCCGCGCATTTTGGCGAAGACGGAAGGCAAAAAAACTCACGACGCAGAGGAAGAACAGGAAGATTGCTGCTGAAACTGGCGTGAAATCCAATTTCACTAAGGACCAGCCAATTCCTCCAAAGATGATAAAAAACAATGCTCCATATGAAAGACGCATCATCGTGGCGCCGACTACTCCATGCTCTGCGCGCACTTTAATCTCCTGAAGCGGTAAAGGCTCTGCGTTTAATAGCTTGTCGATCGTTGCCTGAATCTTTGTTGTATTTTCTTTCCCAACAACACGAATCAATAACCCTACAAAGAACATTAATAACGGTGGGAATGAAACATTGATGATCAACGCCGTCATGGCAACCTTCTTGTACCACAGCATCTCGACCGGAACCTCAATGGCAAATGCAACCAACATCTTTGTGACCAAGAGATAGAACGTTGCTCGAACCGCACCGCGTCGTAGTTTTGTTTTTGCTGCCTTATATCGACGATCCGCAAGCCGTCCAACGGACAAATGAAGCGTCTCTGGTGAGACAAACAACTTTTCGACCTGATCCGGCTTTTCCATGCATGCATCCCACAGAATCCGAAGCGAAACAGCCCAAGGCTTCACTAATCGGATAAACTTTTGAGCTAATGGATGCGTTAACGTTTGAAGAATGCGCGTTTGAGTCGCCGGTAGCTTCTCTGTGATGGCTCGAGCATCACCCAACCATTCCTCTGGACGCAACCATTCCGGCACATAGGCGCGAAGAAGCTTGTATGAAAGAACCTCGTCATCAGATTTGAGCAAACTCCGATGTGCTGCGATATAGACCTGCAATCGAACGTCCGCCTCACTCAATGTTGCTCCCCGTAAACGAACACGATCTGCTAATCGCTCATATAAAAATGTGACCAACGCCTTCTGCGTCGTCATATCTACCAAGATCTCTTCAATTTCAACGGATACAACGCCGCGCAGCCAATCTGTTAATACACGAGATGCAAAACGCGTTCGATCGATCGCCAGATATTTTGCAACTGGAACGGTGACATCTGCAATAAGCTGTTCTGGCAATACACCGTTTGGTAAATATCGCGCAGCAATCAACTCACGAACGAGGTTGCGCGCGATGACCTCGGCTTCAGACTCTAAAACAAGCTGGCGACTGAAAATGCGTTTAATCGCGGCCTTCCGCAAGAGATGCTCATCGTTATAGTCAATGACATTTCGAATCTTTTCGTAAATGACGGAAAAACGACTTACAGCTGCATGAACCGTGATACGTGAAGCCTCCGGAACTTCCGGTTGAGGCACGGGTCGAACGGCTGCTAACACCTGGTCAATCACCCCTTTTGAAAATCCTGGCATACGTTGAGAGTATCGTAACGTATTTTCAAGTTGAACGCTATGGGGTAGGCTACTTGTCTATGGGATTCCCCTGGGCACTTGCCATTGCACTCACCGTTCTTGCGTTTGCATATATCATCAAATACTTCGTTGAAAAAACGGTCGAGGAACAAAACCCATTTTTCATGATTATTGGGGTCTTTTTGATTGTCTACGTTGTTGCGGCGTTCGGTGTCTCCTATTTCAATCCCGTAGAACTAAGCCCGATAGATATCAATCAGATCGTCTATTCCCAATCATTGGCCCCGTGAGGAACGTGCTGGCTTTTTCAGTGGCAGCGTCTTTTTCAACGCTGGGTGATCTAACATATCAATTTCAGCAATGTACCGTTCAAAGTTTTTTCGATAGTTCATCTCCATCATCTTTTCAATCGTTTCTCCGGATCCAGAACTGTTTTTTTGATCTTTTTGAGCTTCTGCATCTTGTTGGGCTCGGTACCAAGCCCATTCTTCTGTGTAGGCATACCAGGCATGCTCCCATAAATCATCTTCTATCTGATGCTCCACAGTCTCAAGGCGATCTCCTGGCATGTGCAACAGGTGCTCTAATTGACGTAACAAGGCAGATGCATCAACCGGCTCCTGTCCTCGTTCGTTTCGAAGCGCCTGTTCAACAATAGAGCGCTGTAATAGCGCTTCATACACCTCTTCAAGTTCTTCGCGAGACAGCTGAAGACTGGCAAATTCAGTAAACATACCGTTTGCCAACTGTATCGCGATGGAAGAAGACGGTCAATGTGCTCGATGTGCTATGCTTTTACACGTATGACCGCCCCCTTTGGCTTAACACGTGAAGAATATTCCATTCTATCTCGCCTCAATACGCCTGTTAAAATTCAGGATTTCATTGAAACAATCCCGGCAAATTTTGAACCAGAAGGCGACACCTGCCTCTCCCCGCGACGTGTTTTACGAGAGAGACGTGCCCACTGCATTGAAGGTGCGATGCTCGCAGCCCTAGCACTCCGACTCCAGAAACAGCCTCCGCTTCTTGTATTACTTGAATCAACGAAAGACGACTTCGATCATGTAATTGCTCCATTCAAATATCACCATCACTGGGGCGCCATCTCAAAAAGCAATCATGCTGTTCTGCGCTATCGTGACCCAATCTATCGAACCATCCGGGAACTGGCGATGTCCTATGTTCATGAATATACAAACGACGATGGGAAGAAAACAATGCGTGCCTTTTCGCGTCCGCTCTTAGTCTCCCGCTATGATGCTGGCGGATGGATTACCTCAGAAGAGGATGTCTGGGATGTTGCGATCGGCCTCTATGAAGTACCTCGGACAAAGCTTGTGACACCTCAACAAGCAAGGCGACTTCGACCGTCAGATCCTATTGAACAAGAAATGGGTACAATAGTCAGATGGAAAAAAAACACCCCGCTCAATTAAGAGACGGGGTGCTTTCTTTTCTGCTATTAGACTCTCTTGCGACGTTGGAAATTTCCAGCTGTGCGAGAGGACTGTGGTCGGTATGCGGGACGGGCACCACCGGATGATGGAGGTCGGGATCCGTACGAAGACGAACGAGACGAGCCATAGGACGGACGGGATGAACCGTACTTCGGAGCTGCATCTTCATCCTCGCGGTCAAGTGACGCTGGAAGCGCACGAGCCGGAGGAAGTTCTGGGAGCTTCGTAATTGGCAACATCGTTCGGGTCAACTTCTCGATCTCACGAACATCTCGGCCCTGATCAGGTGTAGCGAATGAGATGGCACGACCGGAATGGCCTGCACGACCCGTTCGGCCAATGCGGTGAACGTAGTCTTCTGCGTTATCTGGAAGATCAAAGTTTAAAACAACCTCGATCCCCTTCACATCAATACCGCGAGCAGCAATATCCGTTGCAACCAACACGCGATATCGACCGGATTTAAACCCGTCCAATGCTTCACGGCGTTGAGCCAATGAGCGATTTGAGTGAATTTCTGCGGAGGTGTGCCCCATAGAACGAATCACCTTTGCGATCTTTTTTGCCCCGTGTTTTGTGCGGGAAAAGACCAACATGGTTCCACGGTATTCCAAAAGGAGTTTTTCGAGTAAACGTAATTTGTCATCACGGCGAACCACAAAAAGTTCTTGCGTCACGTTTTCTGTCGCTGTTCCAGCACGTGCAATTTCAACGCGCACAGGCAACTTCATATACGTGCTCGCGATCTTCATGATCTCGGAAGGCATTGTGGCAGAAAACAACATTGTCTGACGTTCTTTTGGAACGGCCTGCAAGATGCGTTTAATCTGTGGCTCAAAACCCATATCGAGCATTCGGTCAGCCTCATCCAACACCAAGACAGAGACCTCATTCAACCGAATGGTCTTTTGTTCAAGGTGATCAATAATGCGGCCCGGCGTCCCAATCAACACATGCGGACGGCGTTTCACCGCCTGAATCTGCGCATACATTGAGGCACCACCAATCAACACCGCAGATCGAAGACCAACGGCACGACCGATTTTTTGAAACTCTTCATCTACCTGAATGGCGAGCTCTCGAGTTGGCAAAATAACCAAACCAATGCCCTTTACCTGAGCTAAGCGCTGCATCAATGGAATACCAAACGCGAGCGTTTTCCCGGTACCGGTCTGAGCGATACCCATCACGTCTTTTCCTTCGATCGCGATTGGGATTGCCTTTTGCTGAATTGGTGTTGGAATCGTGTATTTGTTACGGTCGAGAATCTCAAGAAGCTTCGGGGCAATGCCGAGGCCGTAAAATCCAGGCGGAGGTGTAGTTGTCTCTGGTGTCATGTAGAGACGACTATACACGAAAATTGGCTTTTTGTCAATGCGAAACCCTCCTTACCGCCCTTTCACACCCGTTACCTCCAAAATAGCCGTCTTCAAATAGCGACCTTCTGGAAATGCCAGTCGCTCTGCATGATCAACGGGTTGCGTAATCCACTCACGAACACGGACATCTCTCCCCGCTCTTCCTGCTGCAATTCGCAGCATTGAGCGAAAATCCTCTGGTGTGACTCGCCCAGAACAGGAACTCGTCACTAACATGCCCCCGACCTGTAATCGAGATAAACAAGCTGTATTTACATCCGTGTATGCCTTCATAGCCTGTGGCATATGCCGTTCGCTTTTTGCAAATGCTGGCGGATCACAAATAATGATATCTGGTTCATGATCAAGACTCTTGCGATCTTCAAGCAGATCGAGCACGTCAGCCTCAACAAAGGCAAATCGAGACTCATCTTCAGGGTCCATTCCATTTAAGGTGATATGGCGCATGGCGACTTCCAAAGCCCTGTGCGAAACATCGATCGTAGAAACATAGGAAGCGCCGGCCTTTGCCGCATAGACGCTAAACGCACCTGTATATCCGAACAGATTTAACACGGACTTTCCTTTCGCATATGAACCAACCGCAGCGCGTGTATCCCGTTGATCAAGAAAGAATCCGGTTTTCTGTCCCTTTAAGACGTCAGCGATGAATGTATGACCATTTTCTACAAACGTTGTTTCTTCATCTAACTCTCCGTAACACACACCGACCGGCTGAGTTCGAAGCCCTTCCATTCGACGGACATCTAAGTCTGACCGTTCAACAATGGCTTTTGGCGAGAAGGTCACGCGGAGAGCTTCAATGATCAGATCGCGCATTCCATCCATTCCGGCTGTATGAAGTTGAAACACGAAGACATCATGAAATCGATCAATGATCAAACCTGGTAGACAATCTGCCTCGGCATGCACCAATCGATACCCGTTCGTTTCAGCTGGAAGGTTTGCGCGCTTCCAGGCATCAAGACGAGAGAATCGACGAGAAAAGAAATCGACATCGATCGCTTCGGCTGGATCAAGGGTCAATACGCGAACACGGATAGAAGTGAGCGGATTAATGTACCCGGTTCCGAGATGTTTTTCACGTTGATCAAATATCGACACCAGTGCTCCAGGCTCCGTCTTGTCGCAATAGGACAAGGCCTCAGAAAACACCCACGGATGACCCGCGAGGATTGGCGTATCTTTACCTGACTTCAGGACGACGCGTGGAAGAGATGGCATAGAAATTTCAAACCAAGGCTACCATGCAATGTGCAAAATGGCGAATTTTTGCACACCCCTAAAAGATGCTATACTCGACTTTCAATTCATCATCCATTTATCTTTCTCGCAGAGCTATGCCTGACCTCAAAGAACTTCACCAACGCATCTACGCAACGAAACAGGAAAAAAAGAAACTCAATGACATTGTCCGTGACGTCTTAGCTCAATCCAAACCGTATCAAGATCTCCTTGAGGACCTCCGGACCATGCGTGCGAAGAAGATGCAGATGGAAACAGAAATCTATCGTGAAGTTGCTCAGGAACGCGACAGAATCGAACATCTTTCAGGAGATATCAGCGCAAACATGCAACTCCTCAGCGACCTTGCACTCACACTTCTCATGAAAGGTGAAACGGTGGAGATCACAGACGAGAACGACATTAAGTATCAACCATCATTTAAAGTTACTTTTAAACGCGCAGGATAAACCATTCGATCAATCAAAAAACAGCGCCTCATCTGGCGCTGTTTTGAATTATATCTTCTCTGCAGTCCAACCATCCTTCCCATCTTTCATCTTCCACCCTTGTCCTAACAGCTCATCGCGTAGCCGATCTGATTCAGTCCAGTTTCCTTTTTGACGAGCTTCCCATCGTTGTTCAGCCAGAAGCTTAATCGCTGCCGGGACCTCGACAGCACGCTCAACGTACGTCTCTAAACCTAACCCAAGAACCTGATCCATCCACTTCACGGTTGTGATTTTATCTTCCACGGAGTTTGAAGAATCTAGTGTCTTCCAAAACACTGCGAGCGCCTTCGACGTGTTCAGATCATCTCGAATAGCTTCGTTAAATTCCGCCTCACTTTCAGCGATTATTTTTCCGACAACGCTCCAATCCCAACCGCTCGTAAGGTGATGCATTCGGTCGAGTGCGTTCTGCGTAGCTTGTAATGCATCCCAGGTAAAATTCTGCTTCTGTCTGTAATGAGCACCAAGAAAATACAATCGTAAAGATATTGGATCAAATCCGTGCTCAATCACATTTGAGAGGGTGTAGACGTTTCCGAGCGACTTCGACATCTTCTGATTGTCGATCAAAAGGAACTCACCATGCAACCAGTAGTTCGCCAGCTTCACCCCATACGCCGCCTCGCTCTGAGCGATCTCATTTTCATGATGAACCGGGATGTGATCGATACCCCCGCAATGGATATCAAACGGTTGTCCAAGATAGGTACGTGCCATGGCAGAACACTCAATATGCCAACCCGGGAATCCAACTCCCCACGGGCTTTCCCAGAGCTGACGTTTTGTATCCTGTGGCGCGAATTTCCATAAGGCAAAATCTGTCTTATTTCGCTTCTCCTCATTCACCACGACACGAGCCCCCTCCTCTTTCTCTTCCAGCTTCTGACCGCTCAATACGCCATACGCCGGAAACTTGGAGGTATCGAAATAGACGCCATCGCTAATCTGGTAGGTAAAGCCCTTTTCTTCAAGTGTCTTTATAAGCTCAATCTGCTCTTTAATATGCTCGGATGCTTTGCAGAGAAGTGGCGCTGGCGGAACCTTGATATTCAACAATCCTGCATCCCGAAGAAACCGATCTGTATAGATCTTGGCAACCTCCTGAACCGTCACGCCCTCGCGTTCAGCACCGAGCAACATCTTGTCCTCCCCGCTCTCGGTAAGCTCCCCTACATCTGTGATGTTCATCGCACGCTTCACCTCAAAGCCATTTTGCTCCAAGGCGCGCTGAAGAACATCTTCGAAGATATAAGATCGGAAATTGCCAATATGAGCGTCCCAATAGACCGTAGGCCCGCAGGTGTACATGTGAACCTTCCCCTCTTCGAGCGGAATAAACTCCTCCATTTGGCGCGTCAGCGAATTGTAGAATTTCATACGTGAATGACGAAAGAGTAAACCATCGGATATCCCTCGTCCATACGCCAGCTCAATGTTCTTGCCAAAACACGGCAGGGTGATACGCTTTCAGTATATGTACGAAATCCTTGGAATCATCATCGTGACGCTGCTCATGAGCGGCCTCAGACAGATTAATCAGTACGAACGCGGCGTGAAGTTCACCATGGGTCGATTTACGAAAATGGTTGATCCGGGTTGGCGCCTCGTCATCCCCGTATTTCAGTCCATGCAGAAAGTTGATCTGCGCTTAAAAGCGGTAGACGTTCCACCGCAAGATGCGATCACGAAGGATAACGTCTCAGCCAAAATTAACGCCGTCATCTACTACAAGGTCGTTGATGCGGCTAAATCTGTCATAGAGGTCGAAAACATCGGCTACGCGGTCCTCCAGCTCGCACAGACAACGATGCGAAACATCGTCGGTGAAGTAACGCTCGATGAACTATTGAGCCAACGACAGGTCATCTCAGACAAGATCGAAAAGATCGTTGACGAGGCAACGCTCACCTGGGGTGTTGAAGTCACATCGGCAGAGCTCAAAGACATCAACCTTCCGGCAGACATGGTTCGCACCATCGGCAAACAAGCAGAAGCCGAACGCGAACGCCGTGCCGTCATCATCAGCTCAGAAGGTGAAGTCGCCGCAGCAGAGAATCTAGCCAAAGCCGCAGAGATCCTCTCCATGCACCCAGGCGCGCTACACCTACGTACGCTGAACTCCATTAATGACATTTCATCGGATCAATCAAATACGGTTGTATTTACAGTGCCGTTGGAGGTCTTGAAGGCGTTCACAGGGTACGAAAAGAAGTCATAATCAATTCAAATGATATTCCTCATCCTATCCATCATTGTCCCAATCATTGTTTGGACCGTATTCCCGCTTTTTGTTGGATGGCTTAGTGGAAGATCAATTCAACGAAATTCAACACTAGCCCTAGCCTGCTTCTGCTATTTCATCTCTTGGCAGTTACCGTCACCGCTCATCCACGGAGTAAATACGTCCTTCACGACGCATCTCATCGGCGGAGGCGTATTTTGCGGTCTCCTCTGGCTATACGTTCAACAACAGCTACACCTCAAACTATCGTGGATGCTCGAACTCATAACCCTGTACGGCTTCGTAAGCGCATTCGGTGTCGCCAATGAACTATTTGAACTCGCAACCGTTGAATTTCACCTCACAAGACTATCCGGAGCCGACACTTGGTGGGATCTGTTCGCAAATACGCTAGGGGCACTTCTCTTTTGGATCGTGTACAAGCTATTAGGAAAGATGAAAAAGGCCTAATTCAACAGAACTTGATTCAAAGGGTAAGAATTGATATGCTTGCGTCGCTCTGAAATTCGGAGCGATTGTAGGGGCGTCGTATAATGGTAGTACAACGGTCTCCAACCCCACCTCTCGCGAGAGGAGGGGCGATTCCCCCCGCCCTCTGCCAACATGTATTTCATCTACCTCTTAAAATCAGAAAAAGATGCGGGCTTCTATATAGGTTTCACCACAAGAAGCCCGCAAGAACGGCTAGTAGAGCACCAAAACGGGATCGTTGATTCGACGAAACATCGACGACCCGTTGAACTGATCTACTTCGAGGCGTATCAAGAAGAAGGGCTAGCGCGAGAACGCGAAAGAAGCCTCAAAAACTTCGGATCCGCATACGTCGGATTGCTCAAAAGGATCGGTCAAAAATTATAGGGGCGTCGTATAATGGTAGTACAACGGTCTCCAAAACCGTTAGCGTGGGTTCGATTCCCCCCGCCCCTGCCAACATTTTAACCGCGTAACCACGCGGTTATTTTGTTTGAGAGGAAAGAGGAATAGAACTTCTTTACTGCTTCTGATACTATTCATGCATCATGACACAGAAGAATCTCATCATTATTGACGGCTTGAATGGTGCCGGAAAGTCGACCGTAGCAAAACTTCTCGCTTCAAAGCTAAAACGTACAGCGTTGATTTCATATGACGCGACAAAGCGGTTGATCGGCGATTTTACACCTAATGAGGAATACCACAGGATCACGAATTACATCGTACGATCAATGGCAAAAGAATATTTTGATCACGACATAAACGTTATCATCGAGTCATACGTTCCCACAAAAGAGATTGCACAAATATACACTGGATTGGCGAAGCGAAAGGATGTGAAACTCTACTACTTTCAGCTTGAAGCGCCTTTGGAGATACGTCACCAAAGAATCTTACAGCGTCCATTGGTGGTTGGCGCAAAAAAGAAGATGAGCATTGAACAAGTTACTAAAAACGATGCAGTGTATTTTCAACATAAATTTCCAAAAGCGAGAGTTATCGAGACGCATGTATTGAAACCAGAACGAATTGTGAAGTTGCTGCTCAATGAGATTTTGGGCGCGTGACAAGATTGGATTTGCTAACTTTTTTTATTATCGCATCCCTCAGCGCGCCATTGCCAGAGTTCTAATATCCGACACCAGCCCCTGCCACGCCGAACACTCGTCAACCGACGAGTGTTTTGCTGTCGAGAAAAACGGTTGTTTCAGCGTAAAATCTGGCTTACTGTCTTTGATTGTTGAGATCGATAGTAAAAAGTTGGAGCAATTCACGTTTTTCTTCGGGTTTGGCTAATTCAAATAGTTTTCCTGCGTTTGTTGCGAGTTCTAAAATCTTTCGGCCAAATTCATAATAACCGATGTCTGCTTTGTTGTGTGGTGCGATACGTTCGGCGAGACCATCGAGACGATTTTTATACTCGTAATACTATGAACCTTGTTTTGAAGTAATTCCCGAATACTTGAGCTTTCTTCAAGTATAGGCTAGGCTCACGTCGGTTCCTTTCAGGAGGTTTCAAGATGTTCAAAGTGTCGTGCGGTACTTGGAGAACGGCGATTATCATTCCGGCCCTCGGGGTGGCCGTAAAAGTGCCGAACATCCGTGTCGGCACGGTCTGGAAACGTTACAGGGATACTCGTTCAATCGTGGGGTTGATTACGCGGATTCGAGAGGATGTACGGTGCTGGTACCATCCCGCATGTACACCGATGTGTTTGTTCGGTGGATACGTGATGAACCTTCGAGAAGCGTGGTTTTCTCTCTCGTCCAAGCCTAGCGAGATGGTTCTGCCGACCTACATTTCGCTGTTCGGCGTGGCGAACCTGATGCCCGCTGGTCAGCCTCACGATGTTTCTAATGTAGAACTTTGGTCGGCCGCATTGAGCGTAGCAGACTGGGACGAGCTTGATCCGCACACGTGGAGCGAGCCTAGGAATTTCGTCCGTGATCGAAAAGGTCGTCTTCGACTCGTGGATTACGGCGATCCGCGCACGCAAAGAGTTATTCGTCTTCATCGAGAAGACTTTGCGCTTGCTTTCAAGGACTTTTAGGCCATACGCCACTCCGACGCCAGACGCTTGCCTCACGGTTCCGTACCGTGAGGCTTTTCTTTATCTTGTTTGTGTTGGTGAATATATTTAGACCGTAGTTGCCGCATCAAATCTGCGTGCAACGGCTGAAAAGTGTTGAAGCTGACGATAAATGACACCCCAATCCAAAGTTCCAAAATCGTCTACTATCGCCTGCCAATAAAAAACTGCCGGCATCAGCCGATGGTTTTTATTATCTTGTTGAGTAAATGAAAGCCCGATGAGTTCGATCGGCTAAACCGCACCTCCTTTACCTCCAAGATGAACGTTATTTCTTGGTTAAGAATTATCTCATGCGAAACAAAAAGCGCACCATCGGAAACAGGTGCGCGTACCGTCTTTCAACGGTGCGATCCTGTCTCACGTGGTGCGCGAGTCGATGATGTCGGGTCCGCAAGACGGAGAGAAAGTGAGCGCCCCTTCAGATGGACCCACGCCCGCAGCATGCAAGCGATCGATAGCAGCTGCATACGCTCCCGATGCTCCGTTGAAGTCGTTTGGCTCGTTATTCGATGCCTTCTCAGCTTCCACCACCGTACGATGGTAAGCCGCGAGACACTCCAGACGCTCAGGCAATGCTCGGACGATGTTCCCGGCAGTGAAATTCACGGCGAGCCAGCGCAGATCACGCTCAGTTCGGGGATGTGCGTGTTTCATTTGACCTCTCCTCCTTTAGCAGGGACCAATCTTTTTCATCTCGAACAAAGCAATACTAGTGTAAAATTGATATTTTGTCAACCCTTTATAAGCTAGCCTACCGACATGTACGAGAAGTTAAATTTAACATTGTTTATTACATTGAATTAAAATTTCGAACCAATTCCCCTATCGCCTGCCAATAAAAATCTCCGTATGATCGCGGGGATTTTTGTTTGGGAGAAGAAGGAATAGAGCTAATAATATTGAAATTGAAAACCGCACCCTTCGATCGAAGCCACAAGATGCGGGTTCGATGGGGTGCGGTTGAGACGTTCGGTTGAGGACGACAGATCTGAGCACGCGGCGGCAAGGCTATTCCAGTTCGCGCATCGCCGCATTCAAGGATGGCAGGCGAACCCGTCCCAACAGGTGCTCGAAGGCAGGGCAATCACGGCTATGGGTCAAAAGTTCGTAATCGAGCATGCGGACGGGGAAATGAGCGTACGCCGAGATGCTCCCACAAACCAAGCCGGGATGCATTCCCACCAACGTGCCCTGCACCCAAGATTCTTCGCTCATTGTGCTTGGACGTTCCCATTCTGGCTTCAGACCGACGATGTAGATGAAGCCGGGCTCGTGACCGTAGATTTCCCAGTGATCCAGAAGGTCTACATTGATCTGAGGACAGATGAGCACGCGCTCACCCAATACTTCATGCGTGAAGAAGCTATTCAGCGTTGCCGTGTCTCGCTCCTTCGGAAGAGGCAGGTTCGGCAGCTGTCGCAGCCGTCCTTTTACTTCTTCTCGTCTCCTTGTCCGCTCTTCTTCCGAGATATTGCCAAGAGCTTCCAGGGCCCTGCAGAACTCTTCAGCGATACTCGACATGCACGACTCCTTTGTCTGATCCAGCGGAATGCTGGACGCGATACTAAACCACAGAAAGAGGGTTACGTCAATCCCACGGAAGGCGGTTAAGGCATCTCAAAGTTTCGAACCAATTCCCCTATGGCCTGCCACCACCAAAGTCGTCGAAAGACGGCTTTTGTGTTATCAATCAGTCATCAACTATGAATGATCCACATACAAAGCTAATCGTCCTCCGAGGTCCCTCCGGATCTGGTAAAAGCTCTGTTGCTAAAATGGTTCGCGACTCACAAAAAAGTCCAATGGCATTAGTTGAGCAAGACTATTTACGGCGCGTTATCTTACGGGAAAAAGATGCTTCGGATGGTTCACATATTGAATTCATTAAAACAACAGCACTATTTGCCTTAGACCACTCTTATAACGTCATCATGGAAGGAATTTTCGATGCCGGCCGCTATGAAAAGATGTTCGAAGAGCTTGTTCAGCATCACCCTCAAAATAATCATTTCTTCTACTTTGACGTCTCTTTCAACGAAACGCTCCGACGCCATCAGACCAAGCCAAATAAAAATGATTTTGGAGAAATTGAAATGCGCAGATGGTATAAAGAGAAGGATTTACTGCAATGCGTACGAGAACGACTGATTCCAGAAACAAATACACTGGAGGAATCAGTCAGACTCGTCTTATCTGCCTCCGATTTAGAAACGTCTTTCTAAAATATGGTTTCCAACCAATTCCCCTATCGCCTGCCAACACTCTAGCCACGTATCAACGCATTATTATATTTCGCCTCGCTGGATGTCCTTCGATTGATCATTTGATGCTCCTAATCTACACTCTCTGTACGATGTATATGAATCCATTCGAGCATACTCAAGAAAAAGTGACGCATCCAAAAAATACATCAAAAACTCCTGAAAAGAAAAAACTTTTTCAAGATAGGCTTGCTGAGTTACTGATAGAACGATTTCCAGACGCGAAGGCAGCAACCATTGAGCAGACTCATGAAGTTGCCAACGACGTCATTTCCCGAGATGAACACGTCGAACATACAAACCTGCTCACTATTTTACAAACATATGGCATTGATTCGTCCTCTCTTCGAGAAGAAGAAGGAAACTTTGTATTAAAAGTTACGAATCACTTTGACGACAGGCGTTTACCAGAAGGATATGCATATAAGGGCGGAGCGGCTCGGGCACTATTACTTCGTTCACTTGGAGTTGACCCTTCGTACCATCCGCGAGATATAGATATCGTACGACTATCTACAGAGGAGCCCTATAATGGTGCGGATGAATCTATATCGCGTGAATTCATGCCAGATGATTTTGCTTTTGGTCACGGCGTCGAAACACTCATATCAAAGGATACGTATTTCACAAGTCGTGATTTTACTACGAATGAAGTACTGGCTACGGATACCGAAGTTATTGCTACACGCGCCTGTATACTAGATTCGGTAAGGCATATCATCAGGCTTTCCAATTATGAACGAGAACGGATTGAAGATACTGCGCCCAATGATAAGATGCTAGCAAAAGCACTACGCAGCTATGCCGAGGGCATCTTTCGCTATGGTGAAGCATATCTTGAAGACCCGTATGGTTGGGAGTATGAAAGATATTTTGTTTCGCCATTCTGGTTAGCATTACAGCTCGACCGTTCATTTGAGGTCAGCCGACAGGTCGCGGAGCATTATACGGACGAGCTTATCAAACGTGGTCAAATACCCAAGAATATCGCGGATGCCGAAGATGCTGCGAGGTATTTGTTAGAGCTCCTTGAGGGCGATTCTTTCTATTACCGTCACGCACCAATTGAGCAATTTAACGCTGAACGTTTAGCTGCCCAGCGTGATACGGCTAATCCGCTACCCAAACAGGAAGGATTTGGTCGACGAAGTAAAGCTACGCATTTATAACTAAAGCTAAACATCCCCATGTCAAAAATCATCATCGCCTCCGGCCCCGTCATCGTTGAAGACAACCGCGTCCTCGTGAACAAACACGGTGATACAACCTTTTGGAAATTCTGCGGGGGCAAAGTTGAAGATTTTAACGATACTCTCATTTCAGCAGCACGACGTGAAGCGATGGAAGAGA
Source organism: Patescibacteria group bacterium (assembly GCA_018063105.1). Lineage (GTDB taxonomy): Bacteria > Patescibacteriota > Patescibacteriia > 2-12-FULL-60-25 > 2-12-FULL-60-25 > JAGOQX01. Next base: position 4,126 of record JAGOQX010000014.1, on the reverse strand, counting down.
TGGGCATTGAAATTGAAGTTTTAGATCAGAATCCATTCATCACGTTTACGACCAAGGAATCTCCAGGTGGAGGAACTACGGATGTCATCTTGGTTCACTATCTCGCCAAGAGAATCGGCGAAATTAAACCAGGCGCAGACATCCGTGAATGGAATTGGCTCGATATTTCAAATCTACCGGACGACGTGGGACCGAATATTGTCCCGGCATTGAGGCATTTTGGGTTTATACAATAGCTACATATTGACAGGCTCTAAAAAAGATGGCAGCGATATAGATAGGTCCATTTTAATCTCTAATAGATCCTTTCTATGGAAACCACTCAAATCTCCTTATTCAAAGGTAAGCAAATCAGAAAAACACTTCACGATAACGAATGGTGGTTTTCGGTTGTGGATGTCATTCAAGTACTTACAGACCAGCTAGACGATTACGCGGCCAGAAAGTATTGGAATAAGCTTGCACAGAGACTGAGAGAAGAAGGAAGTGAGGTGGTGACAAATTGTCACCGACTGAAATTAGAATCCACGGATGGCAAGAAATACGAAACGGACTGTGCCGATACTGAAGGCATATTTCGCATCATCCAATCCATCCCGTCACCAAAAGCTGAACCATTCAAGCGTTGGCTCGCCAAAGTTGGCTATGAGCGTGTACAAGAGATCGAAAATCCGGAACTAGCGACTAAACGAACTCGAATGCTTTACAAGCTCAAAGGATACAGCGAAGATTGGATCGAAAAACGAGTACGCGGCATAGCTATCCGAGAGGAATTAACGGATGAGTGGCAAAAACGTGGAGTTCAGGAGCAGAGAGATTATGAAATCCTCACAGCTGAAATCTCAAAAGCGACATTTGGCGTCACACCGAATGAATACAAGAAATTAAAAGGCCTCAAACGTCAGAACCTCCGCGATCACATGGGCGATTTTGAGCTTATTTTCACAATGCTTGGCGAACGATCAACAACCGAACTCCACACGACTAAAGACTCAAAGGGCTTATCAGCGCTTAAAGATGATGCCAAAACTGGCGGGAACGTTGCGGCTGTGGCTAGGAAAGAGCTGGAAAAACAACTTAAGCGATCAATAGTATCCAAGAAAAACTATTTGAAGAAACCTCAAAACAAGAAATCGTTGAGTGATTAATATTTTAACTTTGTGAAGAGCGAGTGAAACGACTATACTATTTCCAGCATTCGCTCTATTGATTCATCTATATAGCAACAATCCCATGACTGCCTACAATTGGTACTCACAACTTATCAGACCAACGTGGTCACCGCCGGCTTGGCTTTTCGGGCCGGTATGGACAGTACTTTATGCAATTATCGCTGTCTCGTTTGGGACGGTATTCTACAAAGCATTTACGGGCAAACTCGCCTGGATCGTTGCCCTACCATTCATCCTCAATCTTCTTTTTAATTTTGCATTCACACCCATTCAATTCGGACTAAAAAACAACCTCCTCGCTGCCGTCGACATCGTCCTCGTCATCGGCACACTCGTCTGGGCATTTTTCGCCCTCTGGAACGCCTCCACAGATTTACGCTGGATCGTCTACGTCAATATCCCCTATCTTCTGTGGGTACTATTTGCTACTTCCGTACAATTCGCGATTACATATTTAAACAGATAGAATTTTTTGGCTAATGCACTCAGAATCAAAACGTCACTTCCCAGATTCCAAACACGGAGTATACTCAAAAGAGAAGGGGGTGATTTATATGGCATTAGAAGATGACTATATCGAAAAGCCAAAAAAGGAGCGCCCAGAACACTATTACGGTGATACTGTTCGAAAATTGTTTCTCACGAGTGGAGTCATCATGCTCCTCTTCAATGCATTTTTCTTCGATCTCATAAGTACCCCTACCGTCCTCACAGTCCTCGGCGCAATTATTATCGTCATTCTTGCAGGACTTCAAAATCCACGCCATCTTTGGTTAAACATTCTCAATACCTGCGTTTCAGCTATCGCCTGCTTTGTTTTTACCTACACAGGCATCCAACATTACATGCATGCAGATGTATTTAATGTAGCGTTCTTTTGGTCCAATCAACTATTAGGACTCCTCTTTTTATTCGCAACGTATTACAGCAGCAAAACAATTCGAGCTAAGATCGTCTCCTTTACGACGTTCTAATCTATGAATTCTGAATCAACGCTGCTGCAATACGACCTGATTCAAGAATTGTTGGAAGACCACTCCCCGGATGCGTTCCACCGCCTACGAGGTAGACGTTTTTTGTATCATTAAGTCGATTGTGCGGGCGAAGATAGAGCATCTGCGTGAGTGAATGCGCCAAATTAAAGACCGCTCCTCGATACACATTCTTCTCCCCCTCCCAATCCATTGGCGTAATCACCCGCTCAACTTCAATATGCTGATCCAGATCTTTAAGCTCAGTCTTTTCCATAATTGCTCGCACAATCATGTCACGTAATTTCTTTTTGTCGCTCTTCCAGTTGTAGGTTGAGTGCACCAAATTTGAAACCGGAACAAGGACGTACAGCGTTGATTTTCCAGGCGGCGCAAGTGACGGATCAAGGATACAGGCATTTTGAAGATAGAATGCGGGATCAGTCGGCAAACCCTTTCCATCCAGAATCTCCTGCACATTCAATTGGTAGTCTTTTCCAAAGAAAATATTGTGATGCGGAATATCATAGACCTTATCCAAACCCAGATAGAGCATCAATGTTGAACAGGAGTACGTGGATTTCTTGATTCTGGCATTGGAATAGGACGGACGATCCTTTTCTTCGATCAATTGCATCATTGCGCTCGCAAAATCCGCGTTGATGATCACGTGATCCGCCTCAATCCTTTGACCATCTTTCAAGGTGACACCGGATGCGATTCCATGTTTCATTTGAACGCTAGCAACCTCACTCTGCAAATGAATCTGACCGCCATCCTCCTGAAAAACACGAGCCATGGCTTGAGAAATTTGAAATACCCCACCTTTTGGGTGAAAGATACCGAATCCATGTTCTGCAAATGCAAGGATGGAAAATGCTCCCGGACACTTCCATGGCGACATTCCTAGATACTTCGCCTGAAAACTTGTCGCAAATCGCATGGGTTCAGTTTTAAAATACCCTTCTAACACCTGATACACTGATTTATGTAGCTGCATCACAGGCAATGCACGCAACAAAGGACGGCTCATATAATCTGTCAGATGAAGGTATGGCGTTGTGAGGCACGCGTATGTCTTTTCAAACTTCTTCACGTGATCCGTATACCATTTTTGGTACGCCGTCTCTTCACCAGGAAATAACGATCGAATTTCCTCTAAACGCTTATCCAAATTATCCCAAATGCGTAAACTCTTCCCATCTGTAAACCGCAATCGATATAACGGATCAACGCGCTCAAATTCCAAATAGTCTTCCATCTTTCTTCCTGCAAGGGCAAAAACATCCCGAAACACCTGAGGCAGCATCACAAACGTTGGCCCAAGCTCAAACGTAAATTCCCCCAATCGTAATGGGGCATTTCTCCCACCGACATCTCCATCTTTTTCAAAAATATGTACCTCATACCCCGCATGAGCCAAAATCATGCCAGCAGAAAGCCCTCCAGGACCCGCCCCAATAATACAAACGCGTTTTTTCGAGGAATTCAACATAATAGAGGTATTGTACTCCTACAGTACCATACATATCCATCTGCTAATTACTCATAACAGGAGCAAGGCGTCATTCAACCTTTAAAAGTACGTGTATAAAATTTCTCAAAATATTGATCCTTTCATATTTTCATTTGCTGAATAAAAGTTGGATTGATACAGTATAAGCTCCGATATGAAGACTTTTTTCGAGCATCCAAAGACAACAGGAGACGAAGAAGATAGAAGAACTAGCATTATTGCAAAAGTAAATCCCTTTGGCCCGGAATGGGTCCAACGAAAAGAAGAAAATAAAGAAAATTCTACTAATCAATACAGTATATTTGGAGTAAACGCGCTTGATCGTATCGATAGAACTCAAAAGAACGGAACATTCTATACATTGGCAAGGCGATATGGAATGTCACCATCTGCTATTGAGGAATCCACTGCTCACGCAATAAAACAATTACCAAAAGTCTTCCTTGAATTGCAGGACACACTTGAAA
>JAGOQX010000041.1 GCA_018063105.1 Patescibacteria group bacterium | reverse complement strand
AATCGATCCCATAGATTGCCGATTGCACCACCGATGACAATCGCGAATGCCGTTGACTCGATGAGATTACGACGAAAGATCGCGCGGATGCAGAGATACGTAACGATGAATAACACGATGCTTGTCACAAATATAATAATCGCTCGTGGCACGGGGAGATTTGCAATAAGTCCGAAATTTTGATGGTGCGTGATGGCGAACAACCCGGGTATGAATTCCATATCACCAGGTGCACGCGCCATAGCCCATAGTTTTGTCATTCGATCTAACACAACGACCGCAGCAGCAACCAAGAGTGAAACAAATAAAACAACCGTACGTGGGTACGGCCGCTTTATAGTGGTTAGAACAAACCAGCTCACATCTCCTGCGTTAAAACTTTCTTACAGCTGATACAGCTTGATGAAGCAGGGCGCGCATCTAAGCGCTTTTCATCAATTGGTTTATTACAATATTTGCAGGTGCCATACGTTCCCTTCTCCACAGACAGCAACGCCTGATCAACATCTTTTAATTCTGCTGAAATGCGCGCTTCAATTGTGGCATCATCAACAAATTCTGCAATTTCCATTGCGTTATCATCGTCCGAATTGCTTCCGGATTCTGGATACGCTGCTTCAAATTTCCCCGGATTCTTTGGATCTTCTTTGCCAAAATCCTGAAGCTCTTGCATCAGTCGTTCGCGCTCTTCTTCAAGACGTTGTTTGTAATGGCTCAATTGTTCTTTGGTCATACGGGTGAAATCTATTAGATTACGCAAAAGCATATCCTGCGCGACGTGGGCGGTCAATGTTCTGTATCAAGTATGAAAAAGTGAATTTCCCGTAAATATAAAGAACCGCGGTGGGCCCGAATGCATAGCATAAATGGCGTCGCGGTTCTTAGGCCGGGACGATGGTTGACGTTCGTCGAGGATTCCCACGAATGGGAGCGACGGAAGTGAACACGGAGTGCCCTGGTCTAAAAGAAGGAACTGCTGCTTCGACCCAACCCTGGCAGGACCTCTGATCAAGCGAACTTGATATTGGCGAGGATGCCGAAATAGTTGATTTTTGTTTTTTGCTTTCTGCTTTGCGAGAGTTGAATCTCGTAAATTTGGGGTCGAGTCAATGCGAGTGATCGACTTCCATAAGTGTTCCCTTTTGAGGGAGGATGGAAGTCAGTCTTGTGCAGTTATGAAGGAGCGAACGAACGGTCAACGAACGAAACAAGAGGTGGTCAGCGCGGGGTGCGCTATCTGAATCGCCGGGTTGGCGATCCTGCAGAGAAAATGTGCGGCGGCATTCCTACGGAGTAGGTCATGCAATGTACGACGGTCTTCCACTTGAGGTGGACATACATGTGACGTTTTGCAACGCGCTCCATGTACTTACAGAATACCGTAAAAATCGAAAAGGGTCAAAGCTCAATACTTTCCCTAGGAAATATTGGGTGATTTTACTTATCCACATGGGTGTGGACAACGTATTTTCAAAAGTGGATAACTTTTTACCGCAAACAAACCCCCACTTTTCCTAACGGATCTGCGAAAAGAAGCAGATCTGTGAACATTGCCTCTTGATGCAACCCAAAACCATCAACTAATTGCTGTAAAGCCTGGCCTTTTAATGAAAAAATGTCTGTGCCAGATCCACACACCTGTTGCAAGCTCAATGTTTGCGGATCCAAGGCCCCAATCTGAACCACCGTACCACTGGCCGCGTATGCCGAGTTCGGAGCTGTGGATGAAACCTGTGCTATAGCGATCTTTTTCTCTGGCGTGAGAAGCTCCTGAGCCATAGTTCCGTCAGGCAAAGATCGTTGAGCAACGTCATACCACCCCGCGGCTGAGGCCAATGCAAGCTGAGTGCTCGTTGTCGGCCCATTGGCAAAACGAAGAATTAAAGCGGACGAGGTTGCGGTCTCTGACCATGACATGGCTTCGGGACGCTCATCCAACACAACGGGCATCGCGCTTCGCGTTAAGGCCTCCTGCACAAATGTCCAGGCCTCTGGCAGTGCCTGAAGACTCAACCGAATATCACCAAGAGGCAACGGAAGAAGTTGACCCGGCTGATTCACGACGATCTGCGTCGTCCAGATTCCCCCATCAACTGAGCCCTCAACAACCTCAGGCAAACCCGTTCCAAATACATTTAAATCAACGCGAACAAATGCTTCGTGACGAAACAGAGAAAACAGCGGCGTCAAAAAAGAACGCATTGGGCGCGCAACAATCGAACCAATTGGTTTCGTTGATTGAAGCAACAACAGACCCTGCGTTTGCATCTCTACCCCATAGACTGGATCAAAACGGGATCCGATCGTAAATGGAACCAATTGCGTATCATTGGCAAAAAAACCGAGAATCATCGGAGATGATGACGATTTGGCAGCGATTTTCCAGAGCACAGGGTACGCATCCGGAAGCTGGGTATGCGCTGGCACGACCGCGGTCACAAAGGTCTGAGCCGGCAACTCAATTTGTGCGCCAATCAGCAACCATCCGAGCAGAACCACAAACAAGGTGCTGAAAAAACCGAATGTGATTCGGCCAATCAGTTTGCGACGCGGGAGTCGCTGCTCACCGTAGGCAAGCAACGGACTCCCGTTTGGCAACACAGAATGAATTTCAGGCTCCATGCAACACGAGTCTCTATTCGTTAGTGTCTCCCTCCACGACTTGGGCCGGATCCACCTGATCGTGGCGGTCGGCTAAATGACTTGTCACCTGGTGTTTCTTGATATCCAGGCGCAGCGCGCTTCATTGATAAGTTAATTCGTCCCATTGCATCAATCTCAATCACCTTCACAGTGACCATATCACCAATCTTCACTACATCACCAACCTTATCGATGCGTGTTGGCGCGATTTCACTGATATGAACGAGACCTTCTTGTTTTGGTGAGATTTCAACAAATGCACCGAAGTCCAAGATGCGGGTGACCGGACCGGTAAAGATTTCACCAGCAACAACTTCACGCGTTAACTGCTTCACCCAATCAACAGCTTTGCGCATCCCTTCTGGATTCACGGCCGTGATCATCACTAAACCGTCATCTTCAATATCGATTTGTACGTTACAAGCTCCAATAATCTCATTGATGATCTTTCCACCTGGACCGATCACATCGCGGATACGATCTGGGCTAATGTGGAAGGACTCGATACGAGGTGCCCACTTGGACAATTCAGCGCGAGGCGCAGCAATCGTTTTTTCAATCACATCCAACACATGCAAACGAGCCTTGTATGCCTGCTTCAATGTTTCGCGAACGGTTTCCATTGGAATACCGTGCGTTTTGGTGTCCATCTGAATCGCCGTAATACCTCCGCGTGTCCCGGCAACTTTAAAGTCCATGCCACCTGCACCATCTTCCAAATCTTGAAGATCAGTGATCACACGGAACTTCCCCGTTTTTTCATCACTTGCGCAGCCCATGGCAATACCAGCAACTGGCGCTGCAATCGGCACACCCGCATCTAACAATGCCAATGTTGAACCACAGGTTGCACCCATTGAAGATGAACCGTTGGAACCCAACACCTCTGAAACGATACGAATGGTATATGGGAACGCTTCGCGCTCTGGCATGACGGCTTGAATCGCACGTTCTGCTAATGCACCGTGACCAATTTCGCGACGGCCCGGTCCACGATTTCCTTTTGTTTCACCCACTGAGTAACTTGGGAAGTTGTAGTGGTGGAAGAAACGCTTCTTTACTTGGAATTCCATCGTATCCAATGTCTGTTCCATTCCTGGAGACGCTAAGGTTACCGTTGAAAGCACTTGCGTTGAACCACGTTGGAACAATCCAGAACCGTGCGTTCGTGGAACCATGGCGACCATTGCATCCAATTCTCGAATCTCATCTAACGCACGACCATCTGCACGACGGCCCTCTTCAAGAATCATCTTTGTGATTTGAGCATCAACAAATTCATCCACAATTCCCATCGCCTTCTTGCGATTCTCTTTGGACATCTGTTGGGAGATCAAATAGATATCCGTTTCCAACTTCAGCTTCTCAACTGCTGCTTTTCGATCTGATTTTGTCTTTAACGGCTGTGCAAACAATGTTGTTGCGACTTTTGAGGTCATGAATCCACGCGCAACTTCGTGCAATGCCTCGAGCTCCGCAAGTTCTGTCTTGGCCTCTTCTGTTTTTGGGGTGAACGGATCGATCTTGGTCATGCCAACAGCGACGCGAACATCTTCCAACAATTGAAACACCGGCTTCATCTGTTCATGTGCCCAGGCAATAGCTTCTGAAGCGTCCTCTTCTGAAATCTGTTTTGCGCCGGCTTCAAGCATCAACGTTTTGCCATCTCGACCAGCAACAACTAAATCAAGGTCACCTGTATTTGTTTCAATGTATGTTGGATTCAAAATCCATTTTCCATCAACGCGACCAATACGAACCGCGACCAATGGTCCATCCCATGGAATATCTGAGATCATCAATGCGCACGCTGAACCAATCAAACCCGGAATATCTGCATCATTAATCTGATCATGAGAAAAGACCGTTGTGACAACGGCAATTTCGTTTCGCATTCGATCATCAAACAACGGACGAATCGCGCGATCGATCAAACGACCGGACAAAATAGCTTCATCCGTAGGTCGGCCTTCGCGTTTAATGAAGCGTGACCCTTTAATGCGGCCAGCGGCATACATGCGTTCTTCGAAATCAACTTGCAACGGAAAAAAATCTAAACCTTCGCGCATTCCGCCCATTGTTGCGGTACATAATGCGACAGTGTCGCCATACTGGATCGTACAGGAACCATTTGCTTGCTGGGCCAATAACCCAACGCCAATAGTAAGGGTTCTACCACCCCATTCGATTGAGAACTTCTTCTCTGCTTTCATAGACTTGGACTGAGCGACGAATCGCTTTAAATATTAGCCTCGTCCGGAGACTGAATCCGCAAGACGGATCTGTGTCTCAGGGCGAGGAGGTTGAATGAGCGCGGCACATCTGTTTCTTTGCTGTGGAACCAAACGAGTTCACCACGAATTTAACTGACGAGGGCATGGAGTGTTGGTGGTTAAGCCAACCTGGCCGTCCTCGCTAAAGAAACAGACGTGCCGCGCTCATTTGTTTTAAAATGAGATTTTTACGCGACGATTTGGGGATGATGGGAAACGACCCTTTTTTGGCTTGATTGTTCCGGATTCTGGTTCGTAGGGGGCAGACGCATCTTCATCATCTAAACTAAACGGTTTTTCATTCTCCACCTCATGATGAGATTGAGAAACTGACGCGGGTTCGCGAGGCGTAGAGATGATCTCTTCTGGCAACACTGCGTCTGGGCGTGTATCAACACGTGGGAACCGTTTTCCCATCAAATACTGCCTTCCTTCCGTCGAGATGTCAAAGAATCGATCTGCGACCGCTTTTAACTGCGCATTCGTTGATTCTGCAAATGCAGCAACTTCAACAATCACACCGTGACCATGGAGATATTCGATTAATGGCACGAAGTCGCCATCGCCTGTCATCAAGATGATCGTATCTACTTTTTCTCCCAATTTAACGGCATCAATCGCCATTCCAACGTCCCAATCTGCTTTTTTGGCACCGCTGGCAAATTCCTGAACATCCTTTACCTTCAATTCAATGCCCATTTCGGACAATGCTTCAAAAAA
>JAGOQX010000040.1 GCA_018063105.1 Patescibacteria group bacterium | reverse complement strand
AACGCGAACGTCTTACCGTATGGATCCTGTGAGTTTCGCGTGTTGACGTATGCGCTACATCCGATCGTTTCGTATCGACACAATCGTGAGAATTCTCGAACATCCACAACTCTGCCCTTTCGATCTGTGTACGAACGACAACCTAGCATTGCCTGTGGCTGTGGAATTCCTTCAAGCGTTTGGTCACACTGTGCGAACGACGTCCAAGAGTCTTTTCGAACATACACGATGTCTTGGAGACGCTGGATGCTGACCGTATCGATATATGTTTGATCTGCGGAGCTCGCAAAGGCCACTGTCCCCGTTGCAAATCGGTTTCCCATCACAAACGGACCGATCTCATATCGTTTCCAATCTGCGGAAAGTGCTACCGTACCCAATTCAACTTTTTCATTTACTTTGTAGAACTGCGACAGTTGGACGATCTTCCCACCTGCACCGGCTAATGGAGACTTGGCCCAGAAGCTGACTGTATACAACGAACTCGTGCTCACCTGAAAATCAACACCGGCCGTTGCAAACGGTTGGTCTTTTACCTTCATGGTCAACAGCAATGAGTGATCACCGACCATCAATGCTTCATTTGAAATCTTCAAATCCGTTGCCTTGTATGGATCATAGAACGCCGTGCTGCTTGCTGATGCAAAGCTCTCGGAGATCATCGTGGCCGTATTTCGACCGGTCGTTCCGATGTACCCGCGACAGGAGGCCTCTTCAGAAGTACACATGCTGCTCTGCGCCACCTCAATGTGATACACACATTCGTTTGTTTTTGAATCAAACACACCACCCGTCTTTGAACAGTCCGCGATGTCTGAATCGTTCTTTCGGTAGTCTGTACAGGATGGGGTCGACAAAACGGTCTGAGAGAAATAACGATAGAAGGCTGCACCTTTTTCATCGTAGAATTGTCTACAGTCTGGATCAAAACCGGTCTTCCATGTTTCTTGGGTACAGGTTGCCGGATCTTTCACCAATCCACTTGGACCCGCCTTCAAGATGATACGAGGAGCGGTCAACGTTCCAGGATATGGATAGAGCTTATCAACATCCTGGTTCTCTACCTTTTTCATCAAGCTCCAGGTGCGAAGTTGATATCCAGCCGTATCAGATCCTTCCCAGGTAAAATACGTTGCGGAATTTAGCCCTGGCTTCTCACAAGCGCGAGCATACGTAAGGTATACCTTTTGTTCACCACCCGTTGCTTGTGATTGAATGTTTGTAAATTCTTCACAACCTGCAACTGCAGCACTGCACTGCTTCGCTGATTTCGGAATAAAGGCTGTGACCATTTGATCAGCCGGATCATTCAATGGAGCGTTGTCTTTCGTCAAATCAAACGCTGACGGCAACTTGCGATACTCTGCATACCCAACACAGGTGTGTGGACAGAGATCTCGTGGATTCAACGTTGCAGGAATTTCGATTCCATTTCCTCCTTCAACATCGGTGAACCCTTGGCAACCGACCTCTGTTTGCTTACACATGCGAGCATATTTTCCACACTCTGTTCGCGTTGTCGTCGACGTATCATCGCAACGCAATTCATCTGGAGCAATCTTCAAATAGTCCGTTTTCAAGACCTCATTCACACCTGCGATATACGTTGTTGGTGCTACTCCCTCTTCCAATTCAACCGCATCAATCACAACATTTGAACCGGTGATCGTAAGTTTTGCAGCTGTCGCATCCTGTGGAGAAACAAATTCACACGTAAAGCGCTGCCAATCACCTGTGATAGAAGATGCTGCCGGCGTCACACTCACAGTCCCCGCAGCTGCACCCTTATCGCAATTTGGAGAGATGGCGTAGATTAACGGCTTGCCTAGTTTCGTCGTTGCCGTTTCCGCATAGTTACGGCCGTTCATTTCTTCTATTTTTGTTTTTGGATCAATGGCTGGCTTAAAGAACTTCACCAACGCACTAGTCACCGGAGCCTGCGCTGCCGCACCTTTACGAACGTAAAATGACACAACGTAATTTCGAAGCCCGCCAATGTTCATAAAGGACGAGACTTGTCCTTTTGCCCCCTGCAATTTTTCCGTAAAAATGGCACCACGCGTTCCATCCTGCACAAGGTCACCATTTTCTGCCATTGCAGCATTAAACTCATAATCACCGGTCCAACCAACGAGTTTCTTTGGATCTTTTTGATCAACTTCTTCAAATGAACTATTTCGAACCAAATTCAACGCTGACGCGTTTTGGGTAACTGCAAGCATCTTTGTACACCCATCATTTGCGGCGTCACATTTCTTCACCGTTCCATCAAAATACACACGCGGAGATGAATCTGCACCATTTGCCGTCACATACGTACTACTCCAAATATCTCCAGGGTTCGTCTTTTCGCCCATGAACCACCTATCCTGTGCCGGAGTTGAGACATCACGCAACGTGTAGTAGTACAAACATCCAACGTTATCAGCGCTACAAGCTCCGTAGTCAATCGTATTTCGAATATAAGAAATCGATTTTGACGCAGAACCACCTGATGGATTTTGATCACTCAACGGAACGGACTTATCACGAGGCTGGTACGTACGGCAGCTGACAAATTTCTCCTCACACGAATCAGCACCAAACCGCCATGCTGTTTTTTCTGATAAACAATATCCATATCCGCCCGTACATTCACCTTTGTCGTTGCTAGAAAGGCAAGAGACGACATCTGTACATTCCTGCGTTCGAACGCTCGTGTTTGGTGCAAGCAACGTATCACCGAACCCTCGGATCTGACAGATAAATGCTGGTGCCGTTAGAACCCATCCTGGATTAATCAAATGACACCACGGATGATCTGCGTCCGCGGCGCCCTTGTCATTACAATTACTAAAATTCTGAACCACCGTTTCAAGCGTAACGTATTTGCCATTGTTCTTCTTGTTAAATGGAGAATTTGCAGCAAGCTCCCAACCGATTGGAATGATGCGAGCAAAACGAAGCTTCGCAAGATTCGTTGCACAATACGCACGCTGATAACAACCCGTATCCTGACTGTCCTTTGTTTCCCATTCAGGAATCAATTCCCAATCCTTATGTAAAAATATCGCTCCAGAATTCTGTTTCGCCACTCCAATACCTGCTGCACGAGCAATCGTATTTCCGCCATCTTTTTCTGCAGAGTGCAGACCGTTCATCATTGCATCATCCATTGAACACCCCCATGGACCACGAGGCGAAGGACAACTGGAAAGCTCAAATGTAAAATCCTGTTTATCAGAAGAAACAAGGTTTGGCGTCAAAATATCCGTTAATCCAACTGCCTTGAACCCTCCGTCTGCCTGACTCGAAGATTGGGCATCCGGATTGCTTAAATCAGCTAGCTCAGGAGAATCCTCAGCCGCTTGTCCCATGAACTTAAAAAATTTATCTAGGGCACCAGTTGCTAACTCATTCACAAATGCAGAAGCTGCGATCAATGGAAGCTGTTGCAAGCCAGCGGTCGTTGCCAGTCCAATCATCTGACCGGATGTAAACTGCCTCCCCTCCTTCTTAATCTTCATCAAATTCAACGTCGAGAATGTTTCCAATGCAACGGCTGAAGGAGTTTTAATTCGACCGCTAATAAAATCCGTAACTGATTTCAACCCTTTATTTTCATTTCGTTGGAGAATAGCACTCTGATTCGCTTGAGTCAGCTTCTCCATGAACTTCTGATTTGCGCTAATCGTTAAGGCGATATCATTGCCGCCTGGCTGCAACATCTGACGAAAATTCTTCGTCAGCTCTCCTGGCTGCATGCTTCGATACACATTTTTAAAATTACCGACCACCTGGTCAAATGTACAGTCAGCAACAGGAAGTGCTGGCCCCTTCATAATACCTAAGGATAATTTGAGGTTCAGCGTAATTGGACGACACAAATTAAACCCCCACTCCTCACCAGCAAATTTATTTATTGAACTTAAAAACTGATTTGCCGAACCAATAGCTACGTCACCTAAATACTTTCCAAATGTCTTTGTTTCAAATGCTGTTCCCTTCCCCGTTCCTCCACTCAACAAAAAATCTGCAGCATCCGTTGCTAGCTTTTGATTAAAGTACTGAAACGCATTTAAAATTCCGGTAATAATTGTGAATTGCCAAGTCTTTTGTGCTGCTTCGTAAAAACTCTTTAGATATTCCGAATAGTGACATTCATTAAGAATACCGCTGCCAGCTGCAATAGCGCTACAAGGATACGGACCAAACCCCCCTGCCATCATTTGCTCACCAGCAAGAGCCGTCTGCGCAAAACCAGTAGACACAAAAAGGGCGCAAGAAACCGCCAGGATGGCAATCGATTTTTTTACTATAGCATTGAAATGGCTACCGATTCTCATACGTTATTACGGCAATACGTTTGGGGATTTAGCCTGACCGCTCTGAATCGCCATTGCTTCATCATATAATTTTAGAAGATCTGCATCACTCACTTTTTGAAGAAGCGCATCTTCAACCTTTCCCGTTAGCGCCTTACGAATCATTACAGGGTCACGAGCCAGTGCTGATCCAGATAACGAATCGGAAAATATTGATGAAGGATCATTAGACGTTGGAGCGTCCTGCTTGGGAGTCGCGACTAAATCACCTGGTGCGATTTGTGGGTACAAGGAACCCATTGCCTCAGGTGTCCCAAGCACTGTCCCCGTTGCAGCCGCGTCCCCGTTCGTGACCGGCTTTGCCTCGATTCCGATCTGATTTGTTGGACAATTGATATTCTTTCCTGTTGCAACTCGAATGTTATCTACAACCCCATCACCACAACTGTCTCGCAAATTTGGGTTCGTGTGATACACATTTGTTTCATCCCAATCAGAAAGTCCATCACCGTCCGTGTCCGTTCGACGTTGTAATGCTTCGAGATCTGCCGGCGTTTGCCCGATGAGCATTTTGCTTTTTACAATAGACGCATTGTCGACTAAAAATGGTTCAACAACATTTGCCTGCAATCGATACAATGACAACCCAACAACAAGCACACCGCAGACACCAAGAAGGCAGACGGAAATCTTCTGCTCTTTTTGAAGGTTTTGCCACTGTTCTTTTAGAGTTTCAAGCATGAGAAATTCCACGACATAGCGGTCTCTGAGAGATGCGAGAAGTATAGCACACGCGCACTCTTTTTTACTCTTCTACTCGAATTGATAATCTCTTTCCATGCTCTCGAATAGGAATACGAATTTCTAACACCCCATTTTTTAACGATGCCTCGGCTAAATCACTCGCGACTTCGTAGGGCAACACGATTGAACGGCTAAACGCGCCCCAATAACATTCGCGGTAAAACCATCGATCTTCAGAAACTGTTTGGCTACTCTCACGACGACCGCGAATGGTTAATAAATCACCATGAACATGAATCTCTAAATCTTCGGGCTTCACCCCGGCGAGCGTTGAACGAATGACCAACTGATCTGCTTCACGAAAGACATCGATAGATAATTGTCCCTCATCAGCAGTTTGCAAACCATCACCATTTGAAAAAGAATACATAGGATGATGAAATTGTATCAAACAAACAGAACAACAAACAGGGCGCATGCCATGCGCCCCTACCGTGTATATATGTTGGAACTACGGAGCTAAAGGTACGACCGCCTCGGCGGCATCAGTTGGCACCGTTAACTTCTCCACGCCGACTAAACAGACGGCTTGCCATGGTCGATAATGACTTTTGAAC
>JAGOQX010000013.1 GCA_018063105.1 Patescibacteria group bacterium | reverse complement strand
TTTCCCCAAGCCGATTACCTGGGTTAATAGTCAATATGACGATACCAGCAAGAATAGCGATCGCCGAGACGACGAGCAGGATTTCAATGAGAGTGAATCCTTATTTACGAGTTTGAAATATAGGGCAAGTCATAAGAATAGGATGTACTTATCGAGTAACACTGATCGTTGCACCCTGTTCTGAAGAGGTTGCTACTACCGTGATACGACCATTTGCCGACTTGCTGATAGAGTAGGCTGTGGCGTTTGCCGTTGCGGCCGTTGGATCAAATGGAACGCTCGTCAAATATTTTTCACTTGCCGTTAGCACAGAGAGGTCAATTAACCCTGTACATGTACCGCCTGTTTTACAAATCCATGTTGGCGTTGTTGTGATCGATGCAGGAAGTGTTCCGCTATTGTCGATCGTGTATTGATACACCGCATTCATGATCGTGTTCACATCTGCACGTCGTTGCGCATTACGCGTTTCACCGAGCTGCTTGCCTGGGTTAATGGCCAAGATGACGATGCTAGCGAGAATCGCGATCGCCGCGACAACGAGCAAAATTTCGATGAGCGTAAAACCACGACGTAAAGAAAGCTTCATAAAATAAAAGAATAATTAATTTGATCGTAGTATATCACATCTACTAATTCGCAACCTCCTGCCATGAGGTTACAACGATGCGAGGCGAGTATCCTGATATCGCAACCGATACTTTTCTCACAACCGTACCGACTGTTCCCGACGTCACAACAGTTCGAGTCGTTCCTCCGGTATTTGCAACTGTATATGAGCACGACCCAGCGCCCAATGTGAGCGTTCCTGTTCCGGTATATGCCGTGTTGTCACGAATCTGTTGCAATCCCTCTTCTGCGCAAGCCTGAGCAAGCGCCATCGCCTGAGCAGATTGCTGAAAAACAAATGACGATCGGGAAAATCCAACTCCCAAAATAATCAGCGTTGAAGCAATTGCCGTACTCACAGCGCCAACAATCAACACGCTCATTAATGCGATGTATCCAGGTTCTACGGATCGATATGGATGGGATGATACATTCATACTATGGCCACAATTTAGAAGCACTTGCACCAAACGATTTGCGATAATCAAACTCATTTAATCCGGCCGAGTTTACATGTGTCAGCGTGAATTCAATTCGGACAATGCCCGGCGTACCCGTTCGTGAAAGATTATAAAACGTCACACCAGAAGCCGTTACTCGACTATTTGTCAAAGCAATTGGACTCCCCACTCCCTCAGTCATTCGGAGGACACCGCCAGAAACGTCAAACACTGTTGGATTATTCGGCGCTGAAACAGCAAGAGATAACGAAGCTCCACTTGCCCCTGCAAGAGGCGTTGAGATCGTTGTTGCATTTCGAACCGACTGGGTTATCATCTGCATCACCTGTGCACCCTGCTGTTCAATTTCAGACATAGTTTGATATTTGACGCGAGACTGAAGAAGTGTGGCCAAAAAGACAGAAATACCAAGCAACATGAATGAGAGCAGTCCAATATACAACAACAGTTCAATGAGGGTGAATCCGCTGGCTTTGTTCATTCGAATCAACATAGTCGTTATCTTCGCCAAAACGCGAAAGTAAAAGGACTGGTCACGTTTTGCGTCAATGTTGTAGATAATGCACTTGGGCTATCTGAATTCGTCCATGTAAATGCACCCGCAGCACTCATCACGAGTCTTTTTGCGAATAAATCGAAATTTGAATCGGAAAATACCATCATTAACTGATCCTTACTCAATGGATTCATTTCAAAATTACGATACCCATATGGATTCACACCTGCCGGCACCATGGTTATGTCTGTTTGTTTTGTAAACACCCCAAGAGCGCCTGTATACCAATCCAGTGCATTTGAACCCTGGTCACCATAGGTGATAACAGATCTTGAAGTGGCCCCATTCACTAACCATCCTGTTGCGATCTGTTTCATACCTGCAGCTGGAGGGTTACTCGACGTATCCGCATTCGCAGTATTGGTCCATGCCGTTCCACTCCAATACCCCAATTGTAAATCACTTTGATTTTTTCCAACTGAAGCAAAAACAATCTGATCTGAATTCGGATTTGCAGAGATGTCGAGTGAAGTCGCATCATCTAAAAATGTCGCAGGGGTTAATATGCCGCTCCAGGTACACGCAGCAGTTCCTCCTGTGCATGTGCGATATCGAACTCCATTTGCTCCATTTCCAACGACTTTGCCCCATACCATCATTAGATCACCTGACAATGATTCGTATTCAAGATCAATATTTTCAATATCTTGAGCAAATGCGATGAGATCTAGCGTTGTTTCAGAAACCGTTGTCGGTTCATTACTCCATGTCGTTCCACTCCAAACCAATGCAGAAACATCAGCCTGCGTATCTGCCCACATTGCTGTAATTAAATTTGATGACGCTCGTCGATCCCATGCCATGCGAACATAATCTATCTTCCCGTTTGTTCTTGCTGCTGAGATGTTCGTTATTGCTGCCCAATTCCCAGATCCGCATCCAGCAGATCCAGGCTTCGTTCGATATGCTAATTCATTTGCTGAAACAGTATCCGTTCCATACAACACCATCACATCACCTGAATTCGTTTCGTACGCAATATCAAATCGCCGGCTCACATTTGTTCCGGCTACCGTAGCCGTCCATTCTTGAGTCCAGGTAGTTCCGTTATAACAAGCAACGGTAAGCACACCACTTTGATTAACAAACCCCAAAATCGCCTCAGTCGAGCTTGGCGATGTACGAACGATAAATGTTGTTGATGTTGTAGCCAGCAAGACCGATGCCTGTGGGTCAAACGTATTCGTCGTCGCATCATATTCACGAGACTTTGGTGTTGCTGTTCCATCTCCATAAATCAACAGCCCATTTTTTACCGCCGCAGTTGCAATCGCTCGCCAATTCGTTAGATACGTCACCAACGAAACAGACCCGGTACGCTGAATATTTTGCTGCCATGTTACCGCTGAGCTTATCAGTTTTCGGTTTGTGCCTGGCGACGAAATCGTGACAGCGCGTGTATTGCCACCAAATAGATCTGAAACACCGGAAAATGACCACTGACTGGTTGAGGTCGCAATTCCATACGTCCCATCAACAAGATTCGTATAATTTTCATCACGAATATTTCGCGTTACTTCAATCCCCTCCTGTGCACTCAATACTGCGCGGATACGGCTCCCTCCAACCATTGCGGATTCTTGACCGTACAAATATGTTCCGGCAAGACCAGTCACAAGCAATGCGAAAATAGCTCCGGCAAGGAGAATTTCAACTGCAGACATCCCGGACCGAAGCCTAATATGAGACAGTCCCCTTAGCATTAATAGTGATCGTACGTGTTTTATTGTTTGGTGATGTAAAGACAACCGTTCCTCCCGCCGCCGGGAGCCCTGTAAACTTGGAGAAATTAAATTCATTTGTTCCCGTAATCATGGTTCCGCTGGATATGTCATATGTTTCATCCAGCGTCGTTGTTCGTGCGGCATAGCTAGCGCCACTGTAAAGCGTCACCGTTCCGGTTGTTACATACATTCCCCAATTCGCATCCCCATCTACCCCTCGTGCAAGAACCTGCGCCCTACGGACACCTTGGACGAAAATCATGGTTGCAAGTTCAACATCATTCCTATTTTGAAAGGATTGATACACAGGTAAACCGATTCCTGCCAAAATCCCCATCATAGAAATTGCGAGCAATAGTTCGATGAGCGTAAATCCGGGCCGACGAACAATACGCATACTATGGTGACACTTTAAACCCACCAATAAGACTGTAGATCGGCAAGATAACGGCAATAGCGACGCCAACAACGCCGAGCCACACAATAACAAGCAAGACAGGCTCCAAAATCACAGTAAGATTCTTTGCAGAGGAGTCTGTTTTATTTTCAAAATCAGCCCCGATCTTCACCAATGAGTCCGGAAGCGTTCCCGATTGTTCTCCCGCAACAACCAACTGCTGAACCGTAACGGGCAACAACGCACGAATGCCAGGATAATTTTCAAAACTACGCTTAAACGAATTACCAGACGTCACACTATCACTTAAATATTCATAAAACTTCCGATATCGTCTAAACGCGGAAGCTTTTGCGAGCGACGACAACGCATCTGTTGGTGATAATCCCGCGGAAATAAGTGTGCCTAATAAATATCCAAACCGCGCCACTTCAGCTTCACGCATCAATTGCTTTACTCCAGGCAATTTAAACAACAGATATTCACCCAAGATTTTCGTTTTTTGATAGGTAAAAATAACGTAAAACAGAAAGATGCCACCCACGATTAGAGATGGGACCACGATATTTCCATATTTTCCCAAAAACACGCCAATACCAATCAACACTCTTGTCACGATCGGCAACTCAATGCGCAAAGAGGAGAAAACCGTTGCCAAATTTGGAAGAATAAACCAGGCAATACCCGTCCCGATGACAACCGTTAACCCAAGAACAAATACCGGATACATGGCTGCAGCGCGAAGCTTTGAAGTTAAGCTCCGTTCTTTTTTCTGCTCTGCCGCAATAACTTTAATGTTCTCAATCAATCGACCGGATCGCTCACCAATACGGATCAGTGATGCAACATGCGGTGAAAATAAGCCCGTTCGCTCTAACGACGTAGATAACGATCGACCAGATTCAATATCCTCAGAAAGACGGTGGATGATATTTCGTAATCGCTTTGACTGAACTTCTTCATTGACAGAGCTGATTGCATCGATAATCGGAATTCCGGATGCAAGCAGTGAGCTCAAATTTTCCAAAAACAAATCTCGCTCATCACCTAACCCAATGCGTTCAAAAAACTCTTTGAATGATTGATATCCGCTTTTTCGATCTTTCATACGGCAATATCTTTTGGTGGCTCAGCAACACGCATCAATTCATCCATCGTCGTGACACCACTTTTGACCTTTTCGATTCCATCCTCAAACATGGTTCGAGCACCTTGCGATCGAGCCAATTTCCACAACTCCTGTGCAGATGGGTTCTTTAAGATAATATTTTGAAGTTCCGGTGTAATCTGAATCAGTTCAAACAAGGCTGTTCGTCCATGAAATCCTGAATGCCCACAAATCTCACATCCTTTTCCTTGATAGACCGTATATTTTGGCCCTGGAAAATATTGCTTCAAATCAGCTCTCCCCTTCGTGATATCCGTGCCCTTCATGGAAACACTCATGCGACAGTGATCACAGATCTTTCGAACAAGGCGCTGCGCAACAACTAATTCAATCGTTGATGCCAACAAGAACGGCTCAATAGCCATGTCGATGAGACGCGGAATTGCAGTAGCTGCATCGTTTGCATGAAACGTTGAAAGAAGAAGATGACCCGTCAATGCCGCATTCACGGCAATTTCAGCCGTTTCCTCGTCTCGAATTTCTCCCACAAGGATCACATCAGGATCCTGACGAACGATAGAACGAAGTCCGTTTGCAAATGATAAGTTCGTTGCAGTATTCACCTGAATCTGGTTCACGCCTTTCATCTTATATTCCACCGGATCTTCGATGGTTGTGATGTTGACATCTGATTGGTTCAAAACCTTTAAGAGTGCGTACAACGTGGTTGTTTTTCCTGAACCCGTTGGGCCAGCAACCAAGATCATTCCAAATGGCTTATCTGCGGCGGCCTGAATCATCTCTTGATGCTGTTTTGAGAATCCAATTTCACTCAATCCAAGGCCTTGGACGTAAGAGCCGAGAACACGAAGCACCACTTTCTCACCTTCAACGGTTGGAACGATTGATGTACGTAAATCAACGGTAAATGCATCTTTACGGAACTGCATTGAACCATCCTGAGCCGAAAAATGCTCGTCCAAGCGAATACCGCTCTGCACCTTAATGCGATTCAAAATGTTTTCGTACTGCTCTTTTGGTAGATGTGCAACATCTCGCAACACACCATCTACACGAAAACGAACCAACACATCTTCTTCGCTTGGTTCAAAATGAATATCTGATGTTCGAAGATCAATCGCATCCGTGAACAAGATATCAAGCAGTTCGGGGGCAACGCGATTCCCCTCTTTCATGATCGTCGCAAATCGCGTCTCTAACGTTTGTCGATACTGGGTGATCGCGACATCGATGTCTTCTGGTAATGAATAGGCAACCGCAACCTTTCCCGTTGGGAATAATGACTTTAAAATTTCTTTCAATCCTTTTTTCGCTGGATCATCCGTTGTGACAACAACACTCGTTTTCTTTTCTTCAAATACAACGATGCGCCATTCTTTGGCCATCGCCTCCGGAATTTTCAAAACCTGCTCTTTTGAAGGTTGGTGCGAATTTAAATCTGCGTATGGTACAGCAAAATACTCAGCCGCTGCTTGGCCTAAAATATCTGGACTTATGTACCCTTCGTTTAACAGCTCATCTAGAAAAGAGGTACGTCTTGTCACTGCAAGACGCTCTGCCTCTGCAACATCCTTTTCAGAAACATAGCCGCTCGTTAGAAGGATTTTTTTCAGGGAACCTGCATCAAATTGCATACCAAATGTGCGGCAAACTCAGTATATCACATTCTGATACAAAAAAGCGCACATCTTCATGCGCACCTCAATGCGACCTAGCCTATTTCTTTAAAAAAACCTTCACCTTTTGAATAATATCAATAATTGGTGTATTGGATTTGATGATAAAATCTTTTGCTCCAAGATCTCGGGCCCGCTTTTCATCTTCTGCCTGGCTCAAATTCGTTAAAACCATTACAGGAACCTTATATCCATACTCCTTCATTCGTTCAAGAACCGCAAATCCATCACAAACTGGCATCATTAAATCGAGCAAAATCAAATCTGCTTTTCCCTTTCATTCAAGATACGCAAGCACCTGTTCTCCATCACTAAATTGTTGTGCCACAAACCCCTCATGGGTCAACTTTAATTCCATTGCACGCGCCAAAGGCTTTTCATCTTCCACCACAAGAATATATTTTTGTTTGTCCAGCATATAGTGAAGTTTACCAAGTCGGCGGACGCTTTTAAATGATTCTGTCAAGTGAGGTACGGATGCAACAGCACTATGTCAACGCCTTACTTCCATCCTTTTTCTTCATTCCATCTATTGGAAGCGTAAAATAGAACGTTGTGCCTTTCTGCTCTTTCGATTCAAACCATACTTTCCCCTGAGCCGCCTGCTCAATAATGGAACGAACGATATACAACCCCAACCCCGTACCAGTCGTGTCTTTTGACTTAATATTATCTGCTCGAAATAACTTATTAAAGATCTTTGATTGATCCTTTTCTGGAATGCCATAACCCGTGTCTGCGATAGAAAATAACACATCGCGCTGCTGCTTCTTCACTGCCACATGGACGCTTCCCTTCGGGGGCGTGTATTTAATGGCATTGGTGAGAAAATTCTGGATCACAATTCTAAATAAGCTAGGATCCAATTGCATAGTCTGAATCTCTGAATCAACAGATGCTGTTACGGCCATCTCTTTTTCCGTAATCTGTTGCTGTAATTCGCTCATAACCGACTCAATCACTTCTGAAATTTTTACATCAACAGGATCGACTGCAAACGTCCCTAACTCAATGCGCGACACGTTTAACAATGAATTCACTAACTCGACCATGCGCTTATTTCCATTATAGATTTCATCAACAAACCCTCTCTGTTCTGTATTTAGGGCCCCGGCATCACCCGCCATTAACATTTCGGCATACCAGTTTATCGCCGACAATGGCGTACGAAGTTGATGCGATGCCAATGAAACAAATTCTGTTTTCGCACGATCAACCGCCTCCTCATGAGACATATCCCGAAATACCTCAACCGCACCCACCGTTTTTTCATTGAGTATGATAGGAGAAATGGTAAAATACGCAGCAAAACGCGTCTGATCTTTTCGTTGAAAAAAATACGTCTCAAATGGAGCTGACACAATCATCGTCTTATTCTGAAGCGCTTGAGAATACGGACGCTGTTTCGCATGAATCTTCACCCCATTTTTATCAAACATTGGAACAACGGTGGAAAAGACCCTTCCCTCAACCTCAGTCGCTGACCACCCAAGCAATTCCTCAAATGCACGATTTACGTTCACGATTCTTCCTTCAAGATCCATTGTCACAAATCCATCACCGATGCTCTGAAACACGGCCGTATCACGTGCTTCCTGCTGCTCAACCTTCACCTTTTCATCAGCAATATCTTCAAGCAAATTTAACAACGCTTCCTTTGTTTGCTGAAGTGCTTGTGATTGGCGCTTTGCCTCCTGTTTTTCACGCTCAATATCACTCACATCTTCCTCAACACCAATCCATCCAATCAATTCTCCTTCATCATTTTTAATCGCCGAGATATGACCCTGGACAAAGTATTCATCCCCATTCTTTCTTCGGTTTCGAACCTTTGTATGTACCGTTTCACCCGTCACCTTACTCCGCCATAGATCCTGATAGAACGATGGGTTCATCAATCCGCCCCACAACCTTGGAGTATTGCCAACCATCTCTTCAAAAGTAAACCCAGTAATGCGCTCCGCAGCATCATTCGCGAACAGAATACGACCGTCAACATCTGTAATCACAATATGGTTGGTTGATTCTTCCAGAATACCATTGAGAAGACGAAACATTCTTTGATCTTTTACGCTCACTGATTCTGTCAAACCAATCAATTTCCCATTTTGAAATAATTTTGAAAATTCAACGGATGCTGGTTGAAGCGGGTAGTTTGATTCGAAACGCATCTGACTAGATCCAACTCCATATTGCAACAATAAGGTTGCAATATATGTGACAAAGGGCTGAGATCCTGCAATATAGACCAAGCCATTCTCCGGAATCTCAATTCGACGAACTTCTGCTTTCGTAGGCGGATGCGGAATGTATACAGAAGAAAATGAAGGTATCGAAGAAACATACCCACTCATCTCATCTCGATAGATATCATCTTCCGGATGATCATTCACGCGTATAATTGACAATTTCCGGCCAGATCGAGGCTCAGCAGCCAAACTCCGTGCTAATGAAATAAATGGCGAAATTCCAACACCACCACCAAAACACACGACTGGGATTGATACATCCGAAGGAAAACAAAAAGATGAACCAAATGGACCTAATACAACTATTTCATCAGCTAATCGAAGGGCACACAATGCGGAATTGTATGCACTTCCAGTTTTGCGTAATACGATGGAAAAAGAACCGCGATCCCCGTCAGAGGAAATAATGGAGAACGCCCTTCGATCGATTGTTTTTTCTGGCTGATTCAACAACTGAATCCATACATACTGTCCAGCTTTGAATGCAAATGATTCGGGAACGCGAATGCGCATCTCAATGATTGTCAGCGATGTATCCGAAATACGCTCAATCACCCCTCTATGTTCGTATGTACGTCCTTGTGTCTGGGGCATAAAGTCTAAGTTCGTTTTGATCCTGTTAATGCGCGAATCTGTTTTTTCAGTTCAAGCATTTTGAGCTCTCTACCAATCGTTAATCGATTCAATGTCTCTGCCGCCTCAACATGACGCTCGGCCTCCTTTTTTGCCTCCTCTGCATCCCTAGTGCGTTCGGTCACCTTTTTCTCAAGGTTCCGATACAGCTCCGACAGTGTATGGGTCACATCAGCCAGAGTCCGAGCCAACGATCCAAGTTCATCATTACGCTGCAATAGGTCCGCATCAATATGTAATTGAGTTGAAAAACGCGGAACACGTTTTACGATACCGTCTAGCCGCTGAATGGGAACAGCAATCGTGTGAAGCACGGAATAAAACAATACCGCACCTAGCATCATCAAGAAAATGAATAATGCAAAGAAAATTGGGCCACTTATTCGAACACGATCCGTAATATCTAGGATCGTCATTCCGGTCAGAGTAAAAGAAAGATCAATTATACGTTGATCAAGTGACTCTAACTGCGCAATAGCATTTACTCGTTGCTCCGTAAGTTGCGTAGACGATGCCTGAAGCACGGAAGAAAGAAAAATGGACTCCATCGCAGCTTCAATAGGCCGCATTTTTGACAGTTGCTCCTCTTCAGCGAGAGTCCAGTCATGCGGCTGATTCAAGCCAGAACCAAGCCTCTTCACAAGAATTCGCCACTGAGCCTCAGCTCGCGGCGATGGTCGATTCAAATAGTCTTGTTGAAGCAATGTCAACGTATAGAGATCATTTCGATAATCAATGACAGCAGATAATTTACGAATACTTTCCGTCACTGGATGCGCCAAATAAAGAAACCCGATCAACGCTAATACGGAGATCCCCAGAAATAAGGCACCAAAGATTCGAAGCTTATTGCGTATCAACATACAGTTACTGAATCAAACTCACACGATTCGGATCGATCGATTTCAGGTACCGTGCATCAAATGATTGATAAAATCCCTTATCTGCATGCGGTGGAAGAAGTTGATGTCTCATCATCCAATCAAATTGATTTTCCATACGCACAACAACTTCTTGCGGAAGAGAAACGGAAAAATCATACCATTGCCAAATATCTGCTACATACGCAGGAGAAAGATTAAAGGCAGAAACAACAGATGCTTGAGCTTCTTTCGCATGACTCTTTGTATATATCTCGGCATCGATCAACGCACGAAGAAGTCCTTGAATATGCTCTGGATATTGAGTCAAGCGATGATCTGTAATCAATAACAGGTTCGTCGCCTCTTCTGTGCTATTCCAAGATACAACACTATTTCCCAGCTGTTGCTCAATCATGGTTGCAATTGGATCCCAGATTGCCACAGCGTCAACCTCACCACTTGATAGCGCCCTTCCGAGTGCATCAGGAGAAACGTACACAAACGTAACATCTGTTAAAGGGATATTATTATTTCCCAAAAAAAGTCCGGCTTGAAAGCTCGCAATCGTGTTTTCCGGAACACCAATTTTTTTGCCCCGAATATCCGTGATCCGTGTGATTCCTGCATTCTTCCGCGCGATAATTCGTGTAACGGACTGCTTACTTCCAATACTTGCGAGAATCGTTGTACTTGTTGTTAAACTCACGTTTGATACAAAGCCATAGTCAGTCCCCACCACTACATCCGTTTGCTCCTTCTGAAGTAGTGTATACTCCTCTGAAATGACCTGAGCATCAGTTCGCAGCGCTACATCAAGTCCATATTTTTCAAAAAAATGCTGATCCCGTGCAACAACCAGCAATGTAGAAGCTTCGAAGTTCAACACAGAAACGTTCACATGCAATAGATCAGCGGGCTTTGGCTTGAACCATTGTGCACGAATCCATAATGCAGCAAATGCGGAACATGCCCCAATGCACAATCCCACACCAACAGCCACAATAAATTTCCGAATGTTCATACGAAAAGTATATCACACACTCACACACATTGAAGATCTGCTATTTCTTTTTTGCAATGACCCGAAGTCTTTTACTATTAAACTTGTACTCCCCATCCGCAATCGTCCATCCACCATACACCTTCTCAATCTTAAATCCCGCATCTTCAAACATCGTTTTCAACTCTGGAAATGTGAAATATCGGTTCCCAATCTTCTCCCCATCCTCGATCAATTCCATCTTATATGGATCAAAAGTGAACGGTGCCTTCGGATGTTTCTTCAGATAATCCCAAACTCGATACAATGCATCCTGATCACACAGGAATAACCCACCACGCTTCATCACCCTATGAACATGTATCAACACTTTTTTAAGGTCAATGCCGTCCCACTCTGGAAAAAATAGGATGACTTTTGAATACAGTCTCGGTAGACGCAGATGATGAATATCTCCTTTAATGAACGGAATTTCAACATTCGCGAGCGTTGCCGCCTGTTTCGCCAATGTCAGCATGTACTCCGATTGATCTAACCCATCAACATGAAACCCCTCCTGTTTCAGCGCAACAGCAATTCGACCCTGTGCGCATTGTAGATCCAATATCGAATCTTTCATGGTCAACTTCAGCGATTCAACGATAAAATCAACATCCCGATGCAGCGTTGCCTTCGTGAGATATGACTTATGATCTTCTAGGTAGAACCCAGTTTTGCCGTAATAATCGTTCATCTTTTTGATTTCGAATGTAGTTTTGCCAGTTTCTGCTCCAACGTATCCAGCTTTACCGTCACATCAGATAATATATGTTGAATTCCACGAATATCGACTGCCTCCGAGTGAATTGTCTTTTCTTCTTTTGCAGCAAGGTATTTTTCCGAACGAAGTCCAGAAATAATCAACTCATTTCCAATAAGGCTTGAAACAAACGCGCCCACAAAAAATAAAATCGATGAACCAATCATCAAAGATAGCGGTCCATCCCACCACAAAATCTGACCAAGCTCAATTGTATGATGCATCGCATATGTTGCGACCGCAACGTGCATCAGATAGTCCATCGTTAACCAGACACCACGCCAAAACAATACAACACCAATACCACCAAGGAACGCATACAGCACCGGACGGTGGCTTAACCACATTCGAATACGCGCAACTAATGATCTTGGTATCTGTTTTTTTCGTTGTAATGTACGCGTCATATTCATTAAGAAAGAATCGACAGAAGTATACTAATGAAACGCCAATCACGCCACCTTGCGCAATCGCGATTTCGTGATTTCCAATACCGGAATCGTCGTCAACGCTATACCGACTGCAACGCCCCATTCCATGAGAGACAACGCATTAACGTGAAGTGCTGTCTGAAAAAAAGGAATTGTGACGACACAAATAAGTAGTACAACCTCCCACGCCACCGCACGATTTAACCAGCGATTTGAAAACGGACAATGAAGAATTGATTGATAGTGCGGCCTAAAGCAATACGTATTTAGAAGCTGCATCAAGACGATTGAGACAAATACCATCGTCATCGCCGCTTCTAGCGGAACAGCGCTTCTCGCCCATAGAAAGAGTGCGATTTGTGAAAACGCAATCCAACCACCTCCGATTGCCATGAGCGTATAGATCGAACGATTAAAAATACCGGCCTTGTGATCTCGTGGAGGCAAGCGCATCACCTCCCCATCACCAGAATCCATTGCGAGTGCTAATGCCGGTAACCCATCTGAAGCTAGATTGATATATAAAATTTGAACGGCAGTGAGCGGCAACGGGAGTCCTGCGAGCGATGCAATCACGACCAGAGCGATTTCACCCAAATTCGATGAAAGCAGATAGATCAAGAATTTCTTGATATTGGTAAACACAATTCTCCCCTCCTCAATAGCTGCCACAATGGATGCAAAATTATCATCCACCAATGTCATCACTGCCGCCTCCTTCGTAACATCTGTTCCTGTAATCCCCATGGCAATGCCAATATTCGCTTTTTTTAACGCAGGTGCATCATTAATTCCATCACCGGTCATCGCAACAACGTGACCACGAGCCTGCAACGCTTCAACGACACGAAGCTTGTGAGACGGAGAAACACGGGCGCAGACAGAAATTGATTCAACTTCATGCTCCAGTTCAGCCTGACTCATCGTATCCAACTCACTTCCTGTCACAATCCGTCCATCTGGCTGAAGAATATTCAATTCTCGCGCAATCGCACCAGCCGTGTCCGCATGGTCGCCTGTGATCATGAGGATCTTAATTCCAGCATCGCGACAGGTTTGAATCGCTGCCTTCACTTCTGGTCGAGGCGGATCAATCATTCCAAAAACTCCTAGAAAGATCAGATCACGATCTGCCTGAGTGATGTCTGAAACGGGTAGATAGGCGCATGCAATGACTCGCAAGGCATTTTGCGCAAAGGACTGAATCGTTCCACGGATAACAGCACGCATCGGCTCTGTGAGCGGCACGATGCCATCTGCCATTTGGATATGGGAACATGATGCCAAAAGAACCTCAGCCGCACCCTTCACATACGCCACAGTTCCATTCGGCGTTTGATTCAGCGTCGTCATCCGCTTTGCCTCAGAACTAAACGGGATTTCTGCGATTCGTGGAAATGTTTCATCTACCAGCTCCTTCTGTACACCTGCTTTTGCCGCAGCAACCACCAACGCTGCTTCCGTTGGATCACCGTTCAACCCCCATGTCCCATCCGTTTTCACGACTGATGCGTCAGAAGAAAGGACAGCGGCGCGCAATAGCTGCCGAAGATGATCCGTGATTTCAAACGGCATCCCCTTCATCAAATACGATCCTTTTGGGTCATATCCGCTGCCCGTGACTTCTAGAACCGTATCCGCGCCCAATAGAACCCGACGAACCGTCATTTCATCTTTCGTTAATGTTCCGGTTTTATCTGAACAGATATAGGTCGTACATCCCAACGTCTCAACCGCAGGCAAATATCGAATCAATGCATTTCGTTTTGACATTCGCTGAACACCGATTGCCAGAGCGATTGTGACGACGGCTGGCAGAGCTTCAGGAACAGCGGCGACGGCTAATGCGATGCCGAATACTAATGTCTCGACCAAACCCTGGCCTCGGAAGACCCCAATCACAACAACAAAAAATACTAGAAAGATCGCCCATTTCGATAACGACACTCCCAACTGATTCAAACTCAGCTGCAATGGTGTTTTTTGCGGCTTCACCTTCTCGAGCAACCGAGCGATCTTTCCAAACTCCGTCTGCATGCCAGTCGCCACAACCACAGCTCGAGCGCGACCATACGTCACATTCGTGCCAGCAAAAACCATATTACGCTGATCTCCAAGCGCAGCTCCCTTCGGATACACGGCAGTACTATTCTTTCCCACAGAAACAGACTCTCCAGTGAGTGCAGCCTCATCCACTTTTACATTCATTTCCGACAAAATACGCGCATCAGCTGAAATTCGATCACCCATCACTAATATCAGGACATCACCAGGAACAACGTCTCGAGCCGGAATCTCTTGCTCAACGCCATCGCGCAATACCAAGGCATGCGGCGCTGACATATCTCGCAAAGCTTCTAGCGCTCGCTCCGCATGCCACTCCTGCACAAACCCCAATACAGCAGCAAGGAACGTAATTGCCCCGATCGTGACAGCCTCTACAATTTTTCCGGAAAGAACAGAAAAGACTATTCCGGCAAATAAAATCCAGATCAATGCATTATTAAACTGACCAAAAAACAATCGAAAAACCGATGGCCGTGCAGCAACGACCAGCTCATTTACACCATATCGCTCTCGACGTTTCAGAGCCTCCTTTCGCGATATTCCAACAGAACCATCAACTTTAAGTTGCTTACATAGATCGACCAATGGCAATACGTGCCACGAACTTCGTTTATGTTTTGTTCGATCCATAGATACAGTCATAGTATCGCATTATCCGACCCGAAGAAACCATGATTGACAAAACTGATTTTTTCGTGTATACAGTGAAGCCTCAAACTACATGCCTCACCCATCTCCCCGCCCTCCTCAGTTTCCCCTCCGTCTTGGCAAAAGCGGAACGGGTTTTGGTATGTATGCGGTTGAAGATATTCCAGCAAAACGATTTATCATCGAATACTGGGGCAAGGTTGTGAAAAATGAAGTTGCAGACCGAATCGGCGGACGATATCTGTTTAACTTGGACAATGGAAAAACCATTCTTGGTGCTACACGAAAAAACCTCGCCCGATACATCAACCACGCCTGCCGACCCAACGCAGAAGTTCGCGGAACTGGAGATCGTATTTACGTGTATTCAACAAAATGCATCAAGGCCGGAGAACAGATTACCTACGACTACGGGAAGGAATATTTCAACGAATACATTAAGAAAAGCGGGTGCCTTTGCCGGACGTGCGTGAAGAGACGGGGGAAATAGTAGTGGGCCAGCGACAAACCAATAGATGGAGACTCTTATTTTTTAAATATCGGCAGTATAATCTGGTCGCTCTTTTTCATTCCACCCGCGACGGCCAACGTCCCACGACAATTTGCGTACGGATTAAGTTCTCCGGACGCATAAGAAAGTTTAATCACATCTTTCTGTGGAGATTTTAAAATCGCAACAACTTCCTTCTGCTTTTGTACACAAACCATCTCTTTATTTGCAACAGATGAAATAAACAAATCTAAAAAATCTTTTGGAGCCGTGGTCGGCCCAAGCACTTTGCGATACGTCACACAACGTCCCTTCTTATCCTTCCCCCAAACCTCCCATTGATTTGTTAGAGGGTTTTCAGCGGGAACCTTTTTTTCACGAAAAACTGCTGGCTTGCATGCAAGCACAGCCTTCTCAAAACATGATTGAGAATCTTTGCAATCCTTCAAAACAACCTTTGGTTTTAGCCCGGTTAACGCATAGTCTGCATCAGCAAATGCATCCTTATACATTGGACCAAAAACCTTACGCTGGAGAAATCGCCATGAGCCCATGGAACCATCAAAATAAAAAGTTGTTGTTGACGAGGTAGCCATCGTATATATCGCTTTTCCGTCTTTCATTCCAAGAAAAAGAAGGTCTTTTTGAAAATCAATAACATTTTCCGCAGAGCTGCTCTCCCCTCCTGTTTTTATCAGTACTCCATCCTGAATTTTTGCCGGACTATCCTTTTGCTGATTTACAAAGTACTCAAAAGCACGTAAGGCACTCTTCGGCTCACTAATATAAAAACCACCAGAACCCGGAGGGGCAAAATTAATTGAAATCTTATCGTTTGTCCCGTTAATCATTGCATAAAAACTAGTTTCAGCGGCAGAAGCGCCTTCCGAAACAAAGAAAAACAGACACATGCACACAACAACAAATCCTGATTTCTTCATATTCATGAAGATAATTATATCACAACTTCTTGTACAGAATGAGATGTTAACTATAATCAGAGCATTTCAATGAATACATTAAAAAGCAGGTGCCTTTGCCGGATGTGTGTGAAAAGGCGCAAGAAGTAAAAACGCTGCACCAGAGTAGACCCTACAATCGCTTTTCCGAACCTAAAGATTTTTTATCTTCAGATTTTTTCAGAAAATTCTTTTTTGACACGACAGATCTTCCCAGCCTCTTCTCAAGCTTCTTCCGCGCCACAGCTGCAATATCACCACCAGCTTTCGCGTCACTTTTGAGTTTTGAAAACCCCTTCGAATCTTCGGTGCGATGTATTTCCGTTGTAGAACGTTCACCGAGCATGGTGAAGATCAATTCAAAGTCGTCCATGTGATCACGTAAATTCTCTCGCTTTAGACCTTTGAGTTCCTGATATTCAGCCGGCATTACACCGAACGTAGCTTTTGAAATTTCTGCAGTCAAAATTTCGTAGTCCCTCCACTCCTGCGCTCCTCGCTTCTGCCATTCGTCCGTCAATTCCTCACGAATTGCGATTCCGCGCATTCTCTTTTCAATCCAGTCCTCGCTATATCCCTTGAGTTTATAAAGCATTCGCGTGCGCTTCGTCGCCAATTCGGGATCTTCAATCTCCTGAATACGTTCGTAACCAACCTTGGCGAGCCAACGCTTGAAAGGCTCAGCCTTTGGGGATGGGATTGATTGGATGATACGGAAGATACCTTCAGTGTTGGCGCAATCAGTTTCGTACTTTTTACCATCTGTTGACTCCAATTTCAGTTGCCGACAAATTGTCGACAACTCAACACCATCTTCATTTTTCACGCGTACCTTCATCACATACCAGTAATCCCTTGGCTTAGAGCTATCCGTAAGCGCTTCAATAACATCCACAACCGAAAACCACCACTCGTTACCATGAAGCGTTTTGCGGATTTGCTTGCCTTTGAATAAGGCTATGTGCGTCGTGTCCATACATACATTGTTCTACTTTTGTTCTATTTTGTAAAGATCGGAATGTGGATACATTCTTTTCAGGAAAAAGTACCTTTGCTGCAATGATTGTTTTATCGAGACAGGTGACAAACAACAAAAAACCACCACATTTGTGATGGCTTTTTGTTGGCTCGAAGGGTGGGGATCGAACCCACGACCAAGGGATTAACAGTCCCCTGCTCTACCGCTGAGCTACCTTCGAAGAGTGCTTACGTGCAAGCCGTAAGCGTGGGCATAATACCCGTCCGCTTGCTGAGCGTCAAGTTAGAGCAACCAGGCGCCCCTCTTAGAGAGTTTTGTCCAGATTTTTCGCCAAGGCTGGATTTGCTGTTTGAAAATACTCAATAATCAATAGCGATCGCTTCCCTAATACTTTTGCTTTTTGTATAGCGAAATCACGTAGCGCAGTCTGCGCCGCCCCTCGTTCTTTTCGGGTTTTTGCCTTCACTCGCTCAACCTGCGTTCGCTCCAAAAGACCCCCCGGATCTTCTCCCCAAATATTCATCGCATCTTGCAAAGAAATCCAATCTATCTGCTTTGGATCCGCTTTGATAATACCGAGGATTTTCTCCTGGACCATCTTCTTCAGATCATCTGGCATCTTGATTCTCCATGAATCTGTCCCTTGCGTGTAATAACGCACACAACACTTTAATTCATCAAGTCGTTGCGATGATTGAACCGTTTCCGCTATTTTTTGTTCAAGGAATGTTCGGATCTCCGGGTGCATTCCAACTGCGGCAACGGTAAAAGATTGATTTTCAACCAATCGTGACCAAAGCTGTTCGAAGAGACCAGACGGAAATTCCAGCTTTGCCCGCCCACACAGATCTATGAGACCTCCAAAAGACGCAATCAGCTCATTCGGCCTCTTATGATTCATATTCACCCGTAAATCTTCAAACAATACTGGAAGAGCAATTGACTGCAAATCGGCACTAGTTTCCTGTTTTGCAAGATTAAGCAAACTCTCCGCCATAAATTTCCCTGTATGATACGTCCAAGGCTGATCAACAGAATCACGAAGGCTCACCTTTGCCGCATCTACCAGATGCTGATCTGCCCATGGTGGATAGACTACTCGGCTCATCTCTTTTGTATATTCGTGAATCTTCAATTCTTCGATAGTTTGAAACGAATAGTCTTCAATCACTTTTTTAGACGTTTCAACCGTCTTTATACGATGCATTGATCTTCGAGTAATCTCTGCAGCAACATATTCTTTTGTTGCGCACCACTCCTCAATATGATCATTCGCAATATCTACTAAACTGCTGAAATCAGGCTTGATTCGAATTAAAAGTTTTTTCTTCAGAAGAGGCGCATCTTTTGTACCCTGCAACCAAGCACCAATCGTATCAGTAACCAAATGCTGTGCTCGTCCTTGAGAACTTTCCGAACCTATCTCTCCAAAAATCAACCCATCTGCTGGATGAAAAAAGTGTCCTTTAGAGAGATAATCATCAAATGCAAAGTTCATGGCAGCTTCAACATCTTCCAAGCTCCATATACCGGTTCTTCCTGCAGATTCAAAGAATTCTTGCGCCTGGTCTCGCTCCGCTATTTCCTGTGCAAGATGCTCAGACCACACGGCTACACCTAATATTGGATCAACTTTTTGCGCTGCTCGTAATTCCGATGACAAAATCGTATTAACATCTCGAATAGAAACCGTTGACTTTTTGGCACGACTCGCACGAAGGTCTCCCAGCTCAGGCTTTACCTGGTTCATACGCAATGCATCAAATTGAGCCTGCAATCGCAATTCCTCCTCCGGAACCTTCTTTCGCTTTGCCTGAGCTTGCAAGTATTCATCGGATGCATGAGACGCAATGAGCTGATCTAACATTCCAAAACTCAAATACTCTGCATCGGTAAATGAGGTAATACCTGATTTCTTTAGCTCCTTCATCTGGATGGATAGCAACTCTTTTTTACTTAGCACTTCCCGCTGCTCTCGTAATTCACGTGCTAATGATCGGGCTTCTTCTAGAATACGATCACGCTCAATCCGTAATTCCTTTCGACGTTCTCGTTTCGCTGATTTTTCTTCTGGTGATTTTGCAAGCTTCTTTTCATTCTCCAAAATCTGTGTACCAATGTTTCGTAATTCTCGAACATGCTCATCAAACCGACCAAACGCATGCTCGACACGATCGACAAAGTCCTGTCGTTCGCTTCGTTCAATATACAGTTGTGCTAATTTTTCTACATCTGAATCCATTCGCGCATCCTGTCTATCTCTTTCTTTTTCTGATAGAGGCACGCTCAACCGTTCCACTTCGTGATCTGCAGCAGTATATTCTTTTCCGTGATGAATAACCTTTTGCAGAAATGGGTTCATTGCCGCTTCTTGCTGTAACAAATCTCGTCTCTCCTCATGTGACATCCAATGACGAGTATCGACCGCATCAACAGTTTCAATACCTGAAAGAAGTTCTGCCTCAATTGCCTCTACATCAAATAGCTGAGACTGCTTCTCTGGAGGAATCGTTTTTTCTGAAATTAATTCGCGAATACGAGTTGTTGCTTCTACTAATCTCTTCCTTCGCTCTCTTGCGTGAATAGATGCTTCGGACTTGCTACTCTTTGCACCCCTCTCAACCTCCTCCAATCGCTTTTGCTCCTGTATCAATTTACCGATAACGGAAACACAATAATCAACCTTGTCCTGCTCTGTTTCAAACGTATGCAATCCAGCACCCAGCGCACGTGAGTCCATTCGCTTTTTCGCCTGTGCAATATCTTCTAGAACCTGTTTGGCTTTGCTGACCGTCTCCTCAACATACGCCGATCCTCCTTTTTCACCATATTTCCGTATTGCTGCTTCATCAATCCTCCGAAACGCACCTGAATCTGAAGATGTTTTTGGCATATTGATACGGAGTATACCAAAGATACATAAAACGGACGAAGATATCTTCGTCCGCCATATGTCCTATTTTTCATCTGTCTAGTAATCCACCAACCGTCGAATCTGTGGGTGTTGTTGGATCTTCTCAATAGCCTTCGCCTCAATCTGGCGAATACGCTCTCTCGTGACGTCGAATTCTTTTCCGACTTCTTCGAGGGTGTGGCTGACGCCGTCCGTGAGGCCGAAACGCATTTCAAGAATCTTTTGTTCACGTGGATTCAAGTCTTTGATGATGTCGCCGACGTAATCTCGCAACAACTGCAACGCAGCTGAACGATCTGGGCTCACGTTTTTAACATCTTCGATGAAATCTTCGAGTGTGGAGTCTTCATCATCTTCACCAACGGACGTTTCGAGGGAAACCGTGTCTTGTGAGATCTTGATGATATGACGAACTTTATCGACATCTTCTCCCATTTCCGCGGCGATTTCTTCCGGCAACGGTTCGCGTCCTAGGTCCTGGATGAGCTGACGTTCGATCTGTTGGAATTTATTGATCGTCTCGACCATGTGCACCGGAATACGAATCGTGCGGCTCTGATCTGCCAACGCACGAGTGATAGCCTGACGAATCCACCAGGTGGCGTATGTGGAAAATTTGTATCCTTTGCGATATTCGAACTTTTTTACCGCGCGGAACAAACCGATGTTTCCTTCTTGAATTAAATCCAAGAGAGACAACGATTTACCCATGAACTTCTTTGCGATGGAAACGACCAAACGCAAGTTCGCTTCAATGAGTTTCTTTTCTGCCTCTTTCTCCCCGCGTTCCTTGCGTTTTGCCAATGCGATTTCATCATCCGCCGTGAGCAACGGAATTTTTCCGATTTCACGCAAGTACATCTGAATCGAATCCGCGGTCAGATCAAATGGATCAATTTTTCCTCGCTTGTCATCTAAGCTGTGCAACGTCTCGAGTGCGTCGTGACGTTCTTTCTGACGACCAAGAATTCCTTCCTTCATCTCCACAACGCCAATACCGGCCGCGTCTAAACGGTCGATGAATGCTTCGTAGGTTGGGATGTAGTCTTCAATTTCCGCGAACGCGTATAAAATTTCGTTCTCGGTGATGAAGCTTCTGGTCCGTGCTTTATCAAATAGCTTATCCAAAAACTCTACCGTTGGCGGAGGCGTTTTCACGTACGGCCCAGTGCGAACAACGTGTGCGCGTTCCGGCTTTTCCACATGCTTCTGTATGTGCTTCGGCGTTGGCTTTGTCTTTGGTTTGCTGTGCGCTTTGGATTTGACGACCTTTGCTTGCTTATGCACAGCAACAGCCACTTTCCGTTTTGGGGCAACAGGAGTTTTGGATTTATGCATCGGATGAGAGGTTCGAGAAATCTTTTTCTGAATTTTTTTCTTGATAGCCATAGTCTTCAGCGACCCAAGACGGCAGACATCCTACTCAGTGCATGGTGAGGTAGGAGCCGCCAGAAAGGGAGGCGATAAAGTTTATGTCAGAGAATTAAATTGCTGAAGCAGTTGATCAATCTTGGCGGTATCGCCGGATCGTTCTGCTTCACGCATCTCTTGTTCCAAGGTCGCTCGTCGGTCTCCGCGTTTCGCGTCGGCAAACAAACGACAGGTCTGGTCAAGCTCTCGAGTGAGTGCATCAACCGACTGATCCTGGAATTCACGATCCGCAAAGATCGCGAGGTAATTTAAAAGTTCGACGGAAGAAATGTCTGGCAGAGCATACCCGTTTAACAGAGAAATAGCAAGATCACGCAGTGCCGGCTTGAGATATAGAATCGCCTGAATACGCTCCTCTAACTCCTCTGACCGTGTTTTAGCCTCTACAACCGGCTTTTGCTCCTTAATCGGAGCACCAGACACGGGAGGGGCCGGCACTCGAAATTCAGGGGTCAATGGCGCCCGCTGAGCCACGAGTTGACGGATCACATCTTCATTCACTGCCAAATCCTTTGAAAGGCGAATCAGCCACGCGTCGCGCTCAACAGGATCCTGAATCCGACGAAACTCCGGAATCAACCGTTGTGCTACTCGCTTCTTTCCATCCGGAGTCGATGAATCAATGTCACGAAATGCATTTTGGTATAACCAATGAATAACCGGAAGCGCATCTGCAATCGCCTTTTTCCAAATCGCCGGATCTTTTCGTACAGCCTCATCCGGATCTTTTCCCGCATCTTTTGGCAACGTGATAATACGAACGTTAAAATCAAGTTGACGCGCAAGATCAAGTCCACGGATCGTTGCCGCGTTCCCTGCCGCGTCTGCATCAAACGCAATCGCCAAATTTGTCGTGAAGCGTTTCAACAACCCCAACTGATCCTGCGTCAACGCGGTACCAGATGATGCAACCACATTTGTCACATTAAATTGATGTGATGAGATCACATCCATATTCCCCTCTGCAATAACCGCAAGATTTTGTCACTTAATTTCCCCTTTCGCTTTATCCAACCCAAAGACAACGTGACTCTTTTTGTAGATCGATGTTTCTGGCGTATTC